>CALWCD010000072.1 GCA_944376265.1 uncultured Clostridia bacterium
GCCCACCGGATCTACGCCGGCGCCGACGCCCTGCTGGTCCCCTCCCGCTTTGAGCCCTGCGGCTTGACCCAGCTCAACGCCATGCACTACGGGACCATTCCCATTGTCCGGGAGACCGGCGGCCTGAAGGACACTGTGGAGCCCTACAATACCTTTACCGGGGACGGCAACGGCTTCACCTTTGACCGGTACGACGCAGGCCTGCTCTTAGACGCCATCAACCGGGCCAAGACCGAGTACTTCCTCAACCGCTACCACTGGGACGAAGTGGTGCAGCGGGATATGGCAAAGGATGTTTCCTGGGAGAACTCCGCCAAGCAGTACAAGGACCTGTACCTGGAGCTGACCCAGTGGTAAGCTTTCCCGCAACATAATATATCGCAAAGGAAAGGGCTGCTGCACCGTAGTGCGGCAGCCCTTTTTCACGCCCGGCAATGGGGGCTCAGCGGGGAAGAGCAAACCCGAAAACCACTCCATTTTGAACATTCTCCACCATGCATCTTCCCCCGTGGAGCTCAATAATGGTTTTCACAATGGCAAGTCCTAACCCTGTCCCCTCCTCCATTTGGGCGTCTTTTGCACGGAAAAAGGGATCCCACACTTGGCGAAGCTCCTCCTGGGACAAGGGGTTGCTTTGGTTTTTCAACGAAAACACGGTCTCCCTCCCAGCTTTTTCCACTTCCACCTGTATCCACCCGCCCTTGGGCGTGTATTTCACCGCATTGGTGAAAAGGTTCTCCAGCACCTGGGCCATGCGGCTTTCGTCCGCTGTGAGAAGCCCTTCCTCCTGGGCAAGAAATTCTACTCGCAGCTGCTTTTCCCCAATGGGCTTCTCCAGCTTTTCCACCATGTACTGGGCAAGGGCCAGGAGGGAAACTTGGTCCCGGGACAGCTTTACCTTGCCTGCCTCCAGCCGGGACAGGTCCAGCATTTCCAGCACCATCTTGTCGGAACGCTCTGTTTCGGAGAGGATCATCTCCACATAATGGTCACGCTTTTCCTCGGCAATGTGCTCCCGCAGGCCTTCCGCGTAGCCGTGGATTACCGCCAAGGGTGTTTTCAGCTGGTGGGTCAGATGGGAGATCATCTGACGCCGGTTCTCCTCTGCCGTTCGGGCATAGTTCAGGGCGGTGTTCAGCCGGGTCACCTCGTTTTTGGAAATCCGCAGCCGGTCCTGCATTTCCGCATACTGCTGGGAAAGCAGCCAGGGCTCCCGCCATTTGGGGGGCGAGGTTTCCAGGGTGGGCAGGCGGCTCCAGTTGGCAGCCATGGACTGGTTGACCTCCTCCAGCGGCCGGAGCAGGTGCTTTTTCACGCTGCCCCGCACCAGCAGGAAACCCGCCAAAGCTGCCAGCCCGGTAATGAGATACACCTTCCAGAGGAACCCCATGGCGATCTTCAAGGGGCTGGCCTGGACCGCCGCAATCAGGGTGAAGTCCGGCTCAGGGATCGAGGCCTCCGGGTTGCTGGGGTCATAGTCCGTCAGGTCCGTGAAGCTCCGGGAGCTGAAGATCACCATGTTCCACAGGCTCTCCCGGTCGCTGGCGGAGAAAAAGTCATAAGTGGGTCCCTGGCTGTCCGGGACTCTGCTCAACAGCAGCTCCAGCAGGCTGGGATAGGCCGTCCCCTGGTAGCCCACCTGAGTACCCTCATCGTACATCATCATGGTGGGGCGAGTGCCGTAGATGGTGACCAGTTCCGTGTCCGGCGCCACCTGGTCGGTATGGTCAAAAAGCAGCTGCCACTCCACACAGCCCTGGCTGTCCAGCTGGCCGTAGGTGTGGTCAGGGACCGTATACTGCCCTGGGTCGGACAGGATCCTCTCCTGGGAGGTTTTTTCCAGCCACCGGTCCACCGCTGCCGTGTAGGCGCTGTCGTTCATCACCGCCATGGCGTAAGGCTCAAACCGGCTGCCATCGAAAGTCCCCGTCAGGCGCAAGGCACAGATATTATATAGATCCCCTGTTCCGTCGTAACTGTTGCGCAGCAGCTGGTACCGCTGGTCTGTGGGGTTGCCCAGGTCCAGCCAGGCATAGCCCTCCAGGGGGCTTTCCTCCCCAGACAGCCAAGTATCCTTTGTGACATACTCAAAGGGAAGAAAGTCCCCGCTTTGATGAAGCACCTTTCCCTCGGTGTCCACAAAGGCCACCGCCACCGGGCAGTCCGTTGCCTGGTTATCGTAAATACTCCAGCTTTTCCCCTGTTTTGTCCACAAATAGGGATTCTGTGCCTCCACATGGGCATTCTGGACCGCTTCCAACATTTCGTGGTCCAGAAACCCAGGGATGGCTTTGACAGTTGGCAAATTTTCCTGGAATTCATCGTAGTAGTCGTCCAACTGGCTCATTTTACCCGCCTGCTCCGCCAGCTCCATCCCCTGTTCCTGCACATCCTGAAAAACGTACAGGGCGGTGCCCAGGGTCAGCAGGCCAATGCACAGCAGCCAAATCCCCAGCACCAGGGCGGCAAGCCGCAGGGTGATGGCTGTCAAGGAACAAATCCGCTTCTTTTCCATCTTTACCCCTCCCATCGGTACCCGGCTTTGATCACCGTTTTGATGCAGCCGGCGTAGTCCCCCAGTTTCTCCCGCAGTCGCTTGATGTGGGTGTCCACCGCCCGGGATTCCCCCTCGTAGTCATAGCCCCAGCACTTCACCAGCAACTGCTCCCGGGAGAGCACCAAGCCCCGGTTTTCCATCAGGCAGCGAAGCAGGGCAAACTCTTTCGGGGTCAGGACCACCTCCCGTTTCCCCGCGAACACCCGGTGGGTGGAGTGCTCCAGCGTGACTCCGCCCGACTCCAGCCGGTCCCCGGCAAGCACCTTCCGCTGGTTCCGCTTGATGAGGGCCATCACCTTGGCGTAGAGCACGGAAAGAGAAAAGGGCTTGGTCACATAGTCGTCCGCCCCCAGTTCGTAGCCCAGCAGTTTGTCCTCCTCGTCGGACAGGGCGGTGAGAAAGACAATGGGCACATCGTTTTCCCGGCGTACGGCACGGCAGACAGACAGTCCGTCCAGGCCGGGCATCATGATGTCCAGCAGGACAGCGTCAAACTCCTGCTCCTCCAACATGGCCAAAGCTTCCAGCCCGTGCTTTGCCTGGTAGGGAAGTTCTCCCCGGCTGGTGAAAAAATCACACAGCACTTCCCGCAGTTTGGCCTCGTCCTCCACGATCAGAATTTTCTCATTCATTCCGCACCCTCCTCTTTTCAAGGGTATTTTCTCACAGCTGTATGTACTTTTTGTGACGTTCAAAAACCTGTCTTTCTCTCGTCACAATGGGGGATACTGACAAAAACCGCCCCAGATCCTGCGAAACATGCAGTCTGGGGCGGAATGGCAATACTCTATGATGTTCCTTTTGCGCTTTACTCCGCCGGCGGGACCTCAATTTCCATGTCTCCCAGAGGATAGGTGACGCAGGGATGAATAAAGCCAAATTTCCGGTCTGCCTCCCGACGGCCGTCACGGCCTTCTGCCACGCGGAATTCTCCGCTCAGCCACTTGCTGTGGCAGTAGCCGCAGCCTCCTGCGCGGCACTTGTTGGGAGAGGGCACCCCTGCCCGTTCCATGGCAGTGAGCAGGGTTTCGTGTTCCGCAGCGTCCATGGTGAAGCTCTCATCCCGAATATGCACGGTCAGCCGGAACCTGCGGGGATTTTCCAAGGCCAAGTCGGAGCAGCAGGTGGCGTCCCGGCGCACTGCTTTCACAGGCAGGGCATAGGGCGCCAGCTGAGCTCCCACAAAGCGGTACATGGCGTCGGGCCCGCACAGGAAGAAGGTCGCCTCTCTGGGATTCACATATTTTTCCAGCAGGGCCGCCGTGACAAATCCCTTTTCAAACCCAGGCGCTTCCTCCTCGCTGAGCACATAGACCACCCGCAGGCCCTTCTCCGTCAAACCGTCCAATTCTTCCTGATACGCCAGATGGGCCCGATCCCGGGCGCCGTAAAACAGGATCATCTGGTAAGGCTCGTCTCCCTCCGCCATGCTTTGAGCCATGGAGAGAAACGGCGTAATTCCCGCCCCGCCTGCAATGCAGACAATTTGCTTTTTATCCCGCAGGGTCTCGTAGTGGAACTCTCCGGAAGGCTCTGTCATGCGAAACCGCTGTCCAGGCTTTGCCTCCTTGTTCAGCCATCCGGAAAAGAAGCCTGCGTCCGCAACGGCCAGCACCAACTGATTAGCCAGCGCCTGCCGGGGGCTGGAGACAATGGAGTAGGGCCGGCTCACATAGCTTTCCCCCACCTGCCCCTGGAGGGAAACATACTGCCCCGCCCGGAAAAAGGGAAAAGCGCTCTCATCCAGCCGTTGAAACGTGAGTTCCGTCATGCCGGGAACAAGGTGCCGCACCTTTGTAAGTTCCACCTCCATCATGCCGGGGTGGAGCCGGTGTGCCAGCTGGTTGGTGCGGTATTCTTTGGGCAGGGGCCGGTCGGAACCGGCTGCCAGCGCCGCCCGGCGGTTGGGCACCAGCTTTTTAAAACGGAGCATGTCCATAAAGCCGAAAATCTGCTTCTTGAATTTCATATCACCGCGCCTCCTTTTTCAAATCGCCCACAGTCTGACGGCCGGAAAGGTCGCCGGAAACATAGGCGCTGGAATAACCGCTGGACCGCATAGCCCACCCTCCGGCAAAACGAAGGCCGGGGAAAAGCTGAGCGTCCTCGTTCATCATCATCATGCGGGGCATCAGGCTGTCCCACTGGGCAGTCTCATACCCGTAAATCACCCCTTGAGGATGACCGCAGTACCGGGCGTAGGTGGTGGGGGACGCCACGGCGATCTCCTCGATGGCGTCCTGAATCTGACAGCCTGTTTCCCGCTGGAACACCCGGATCATATCGGCTGCCACCCGGTCCTTCGCCTGGAAGTACTCCGTTTCGGACACGCCTCCCCAATCGTCCGACATAAACATGGTGGTAAAATACATCATGCAGGTGCCCTGAGGGGAGCAGCCGGGATAAGCGTTGTTCAGGCAGACGGTTGCCTGAACGTGGTTTGTGTCCACTCTGCGCATCAAGTCGTACTGCTTGGCCGTGTCGGCGGTGTCGTAGATAAAGTAGTTATGGCTTTTTATGCCCAGCTCCTGGGCGGATTTGTTCAGTCCCAGGAACAGAGAAAAGCCTCGCCCCGAAAAAGTCCGGGCATTGGTAGCGCGGACCATTTTCTCAGACACTGCCTGGTCCTGGAGCAGTTTTCCAAACACCAGATGGGGAGAGCAGTTGGCGATTACATGGCGGGTGGGAATGAACGTACCATCGGACAGCTCCACTCCGGTAATGGTGCCCGGACCTTTGGCGTGGATTTTGACGGCGGGGGAATTGTACCAGATCTGCCCTCCCAATTCCCGAATGCGGGTGTCCAGTGCCAGGCTGATCTCATGGGAGCGCATTTTGGGCATCCAAGCATCCCGGGTGATGTAGCGAATCACCATGGAGCCGTAGTGAAGGAAGCTCATTCTGTCGCAGTCCACGCCCAGATAGCACCAGTAAGCATTCAGAATATCCTTGGCCCGGGCAGGCATTTTCAGAGCGTCCAGCACCTGGTTTACCGAATAGCTGCCTGCCTTGATAAAGTTGGGGAAGTTCTTTTTCATGTAGGCGGCGTCTGTATTGCCGTTGACAGAGCTGGAGTAGGTCTGGGCATCCCGCACCTCGTTGCAGAGCTGGAAAAACTCTGTCATGGATTTCCGGGAGCCGGGCACATACTCTTCCATTTTTTGGATAAACGCTTCCACCCCAAAAGGCATGACACAGTCGTACTGCTTGTCGGTGGTGATCAGGTGGTAAGCTTCCGGAATGCGAATCCAGTCGATTTTATCCTCCACCCCCAAGTCCCGAAACAGAGTTCGGATATCGCCAGGTTCTTCCGGAGAGCCAAAATCGTTGAGCTCGTGAAGGCTTGCCTCGAATTCGAAGCGGCCTCGCTTAAAGCTGGTGGCAAATCCGCCGGGCAGGTTGTGCTTTTCCAGCACCAGGCAGGAAAAGCCGCCCTGCAACACGCGGATGGCAGCAGCCAGTCCGCCGTTGCCGGCGCCGATTACTACCACATCATAGGCTTTCGTGCTGTGTTTTTCCATAAGTGCCTCCTTTTGTCATCCAAGTTTTGGGTTTCTGGAACGTTCCATCCAATAAGCAAGGGTGGTCTCATCGCTGGCATG
Source organism: uncultured Clostridia bacterium (assembly GCA_944376265.1). Lineage (GTDB taxonomy): Bacteria > Bacillota > Clostridia > Oscillospirales > Acutalibacteraceae > Acutalibacter. The sequence continues at coordinate 6,160 of CALWCD010000072.1, forward strand.
CTTGTAGTGTCTCAGCAGGAGGGCAAAAAATACGGTCAATTCCCCGTCAATCTCTGCCTGATCCATGGTTCGGTAACCGGTGGCGATCATGGTCCCCAGCCCGTAGCAGAAATGCTGCATTTGGCGGTGCATCTCTCCGGCCTGTTCCCGGTCCATTTCCAGGCTGTCCACCAGTAGATCCAGCGTCCGCTCCAGATTCACATCCTCCATCCGGGTCTCCTCCGGCGCCCGGCGGCACAGGTAGAGAAAGCGGAACAGTTCCGGTTCTTTCCCGGCAAACCGCAAAAAGGCTCTGCCAAAATCACGATAGCCTCCTTGGGGAACCGAAAGATACTCTTGGCGGAGATAGCCGGGAAGTGCCTCGTACAGCTGTTCCTGGCTGCCGAACTCTGAATAGAGAGGCTGGGTGGAACACCCCAGCTCCTTGGCAATGTTCCGCATGGACAAGGAGGAAGCGCCCCCCTTGCGGATCACCTCGGCGGCAGCGGCCAGAATATCCTGCTTCTGAATGCGCTTTTTGGCCGGCATGATTTCGCCTCCATAAAATAACACTTGTTATATTATAAGTATACATCCAGCACCCTGAAAAAGCAAGCAAAAAATCTTTCTTCCTATGAAAAACCGGCAATACACCGCAGCACCGGTAAACATCCCGCCAGAGGAAATGTGCCCGCTGGGCGGTTTTTGCAAAAAAAGAACTGCCGCAAAATGCGGCAGCCCTTTTTCACGCTGTATGGATTTCGGTCACGTGAAGGGTCTCCCCCTCCACGGTAAATTTGATCTCCAGCCCGGCAAACGCCATGCCGTACACCCGCTCAGGGTCCTTTTGGTAAGAGGGCCTGGGGTCCTGGGAGAGCACTCCCAGCAGGGCGCTGCGCAGCGGAGGAGGCACCTTCTCCAGAAGCTCCGAAGGCATGTCCACCAAAAGCCGGTCCTCCCGGTGCTGGTCGGAAAAGCTTCCCACCGCCTCGGGGCGGCAGTCCGCCAGAGGCACATAGGGTTTCACGTCCAGAATGGGGGTGCCGTCCAGCAGGTCCGCGCCGCCAACCAGCAGGGCAGGGCCATCGGGAGCGTCATATTCCACCCCTTCCAGCGTTACGCAGGAAAGCCCAATGGGGTTGGGGCGGAACGGCGAACGGGTGGCGAACACCCCCATCCGCCGGTTGCCCCCCAGCCGGGGAGGCCGCACCGTGGGTGACCACCCCTTGCTCTCTGTGAACTGCCACACAAGCCACAGGTGGGAAAAGTCCTCCAGGCCCCGAAAGGCTTCCCGAATGCGGTACTCTTCCTCAAACACCACCCGGGCCTGCAGCTCCTCCACCAGACCGCTCTGGCGGGGAATGCCAAACTTCTGTGGGAACTGGGTGCGGATATGGCCGATGGGCCGAAGAGTCAGAAGCTCCTCACTCAAAACAGGGATTCCTGAAGCTCGCACTGGCACTCAAAGGGACCAGGCTTGGGATTGACAGCACGATGGCGGCCAAAGTAGTCCTGGTTGAAGAGAATGGGAGTGCCGTCGGGATTCTCAAACTTCTCCTCGGGCTCGAAGGCGGCTCCCAGCAGCTCGGTGGAGACAGCGGGGGTCTTGACTTCGGGCAGCAGGTCGTAGAGGTTGGTCTCCAGGGTGTACTTGCCATCCTCTTCCTTCAGGTTCAGGGTCACCTTCTCGGGGATGACCACCGCGCCGGTCTCCTTCTCCCAGGCCTTGGCGCCGCCGAAGTACACGTTGCCGTCAGCCCACACAGGCAGGTGGATGTAGTACCGGTCGCTGGGCTCGGAACCCATGCCGCAGTAGCCCTCGAACTCCTTGTCCCACTCCTCGAAGGTGGGGTAGCCGTCATACTTGAAGGTGCCCACTTCCACGTTGCCGTCTTCCCACTCGTTGTAATGCTCCTTGCCCATCTCGCACATCTTCACCAGGGCAGGATGAACCTCCTGCTGGACGAAGATGTTGTTGTAGAACCGCATGTCGCCGTGGAGGAAGGTCATAAAGCCCATAACCTCGGTGCGGTGCGCCACATGGTAGGGGGTGTAACGGGAAGAGGAAAGGGTCTTGGCGCCGTTGTCCGTGCCACGGCCCACGCAGGTGAGAGCGCCGCCAATCAGGTTGTGGACCACGGCAATGCCCTGGGCCGCCAGCTTCAGGGAACGGGTGGACAGCAGCAGGTTGTTGTCAATCAGGGTGGGACCGTGGGAAACCTCCACGAAGATGTCCTCGCCCATGCCCTGCATCTCCTCCCGCTCGGGATCGGCACTCAGGTTGGGCAGGGTGTTGTCGTGGAACAGGTTCTGGGTGACACGGGTGCCCTGTGCCTGCCAGTCCAGCCAGATGCCCCGGGTGCAGTGGTGGATATGGTTGCGGCGGTAGATCACGTCGATAGCGGCGTGCATCTTGATGCCGCCGATCTCAGCGCCGGACAGGTTCTGCTTGTTGTTGATGTGATGGATGTGGTTGTCCTCGATAATGGAGAACACGCCGCCCAGATGGCCCACAATGCCGGTCTGGCCGCAGTCGTGGATGTTGCAGCGGCGGATGATGTGGTGGCCGATGTTTTCCTTGGTCCAGCCCTGGATCTGCGCCAGGCAGATGCACTCCCGCTCGGTCTGGGTGCCGTCCTTGTACTTGGTCTTCAGCCACTTGTTGTCGTTCTCCGGCTGGAGGAACTTGCCCAGGGAAATGCCGGAGCACTTGGAGTCGGACACTTCACAGTCCTCAATGATCCAGCCCTTGGACCAGTGGGGGCCGATCATGCCTTCCTGGTACGCGGTGGGAGGCGCCCACTGGGTGGCTGCCTGGCGCACCACAAACCCGGACAGGGTGATGTAGTTCACGCCGGTCTTGCTGGGATAGAAGCAGTTGCGGCGCACATTGATCTCCACGTTCTCCTCATTGGGATTGGCGCCGTGGAAATTGGCGTAGATCACGGTTTCCCCGTTCTCCTGGCAGGTGTACCACCGGTAGACGGTGAACTCCGGGTCCCAGGAAGCCTTGAACACCTGGGGATTCACTACGCCGTCCAGGTCCTCCGCCTCGTACATAGACTTGCCGTTGAGGTAGACTTCGCCAGTGTGGAAGGGCTTGGCGGGAATGTACCAGTCGCCCTGGATCAGGGTGGTGTAGGGATTGTACTCCCCGAACAGGCCGTTGGGAATACGGGCCACCCACACGTCCCCCTCATAGGGCTGCCAGGACTTGACCACCTCGGAACCGGTAATCACGGCGCCGCCGGGAACCTGGGAACGGTAGGTGATGCGGCAGTCCTCGCTCTCGCCGCCGTTCTGGGGATCCACCCACTCACGGTAATAACCGGGAAGGACCACCACTTCGTCGCCGGCCACAGCCAATTTGGCCGCCTCAGAGATGGTCTGGAAGGGCAGCTCCTTGGAGCCGTCGCCGCTGCGCTTCACACTGGCAGAAACATAATAAATCAACACAATTCCTCCTTAAAAAACTGTTTTCAAGACGTCCGAAGTCCCCTTTCGCCAGGGAAAACCTTCTTTCGGACTGCCTTCAAACTGATTGTAACATTCCAGGTTTTGGTTGTCAACCGGCCTGTTTTTTTCGAAAAAGAGCCCTCGTTTACCACTCTCCCACCAGGGGCCGGGGCCGGTACCACCACTGCTCGAAGTCCATGACCCAGCGGGCGTAGGGGCCGCTGAGATCCTCCGGGAAGGGCCACTTGGTCCAGCTGCGGTAGGCCTCCACAAAGGCGTCCACAGAGGCGTCGTCCCGCTTCTGGCCGGCGGCTCTCCCCAGAGCGGTGATGTTCTCCGGCTTTAAGGGCGCCCCTTCCACAGCCTCCTCCAGCCGCCGGTTGCAGGGGAACAGGATCTCGTTCTCCTGGAGGATCATCCGGTACACGCTGTACACGATCTCGTGGATGGCGTGAAGCCGGTTGTACCCCTCCGCCTTGCAGGCTTTCAGAAAGTAGTTGTAGCTAAGCATCATCTGGCCGTAAAAGGAGATCATCTTCTCCTCCCGCTCCCCTTTCTGGAACACGCCGATCCGGGGCACCAGCTCCGTGATCTCCGGGTCGCTGCTGAACAGGACCTGAGCCTTGATAAAGGAGTTGCGGGTAGGCTCGCTGCCCCGCTGAGCCGCCGCCCGCACGTAATCCTTGTTCATGTACTTCACGTCGAAGTAGCCCTCGGGATAGGTGCAGTGGCCGAAAATGCTCTGGGAGGTGATGCCCTGGGCCACCTTTTTCTCGTACTCCTCATCGGTGAGGACCACCAGGCCGTCCAGGTCAGAGTCCGGACGCTCGTTGCCCTTGGCCACCGAGCCCCCCAGGATCAGGGCGATGACTCCGTCCATGTTCGCAAAGTACTCCTTCATGCGTTCGATGGAATCCAAATGGTGCTGATACATGATCTCTCCGCCTTTCAATACAACGTTTTGGAATGGAACGCTTCAACGCCAGCCGCAAGGGGCATGGTAAAAGAAAAGGCCGGGCACGGGACGCGAATTGCGTCCAGGCCCAGCCTGGTGCCGGTGGCCGGACTCGAACCGGCACGGTATCGCTACCGGTGGATTTTGAGTTTTACCGGTTGCGGGGCAATGAGTGGACTGTAATTCCCTATGGAGGTCCCTAAAGACACCCCTAAAGCCCTATCCGTCAAAGACAATCCTGTTCCCACAGGCGAAATACTTTGATACGCCTGCGATTGCGGGCAGTTGAGCTTCTCGACGAAAATGAGGAATATCGGAGGTCCATCAGGAGGCCCCTTCGCTTTCTGGTGCCACATCAGCAGACGCCTTAGATCGTCGATCAACTCACTTTATATTTAAATTATAGCGTAATCCTCTGCCGTTGACAATAGAAAATGGAGGATTTCATTATGAGAACACGCGAACATTATGAGAAACTGTTTGAGGCATATCCCGATGTGGTAACACTTCCCGAATTTGCGAAAATGCTTGGAGGGATTGGCGATTCCACAGCACGGAAACTTATGCGAGGAAACCATGTTCAGCATTTTTGCATTCGGCATACATATTTGATTCCCAAAACCAGCGTAATCGAATATGTACTGAGTGAGCATTATGCTAAATACAGATCCGCCCTGAAAGCTCAAGTTTGATTTTCGCACATTTGCGGTGTAGCGTTCTTTCTACATATAATGAAAGCGTAAAGGAGGAAGGCCCTATGAAAAAACGGAAATTCAAGATATACCTCACCCCAGCCGAGAACAGTATTGTGATTCAGAGCCTTAATCACCTGCGCAATACTATGCTCCGTGAAAATCGGGACACCGGCTGCCTGGATGAACTTCTGCTCAAAGCCATGTGCGCCCCGGTGAAGAAGATGTGAAATTACATATCGCAGCTTAATGAGCCGCTTATTCTTTTCAGCAAGAGTAAGCGGCTTTTTTCATGCCCATCTTTCGGATTTCCCGCATACATAGCCGTCCGTCTTGCCAACGGGCGGCTAAATCTAAGAAGAAGGAGGACATGAAAATGCCGGAACAGAGAA
>CALWCD010000073.1 GCA_944376265.1 uncultured Clostridia bacterium
AGCATATCATAGGATTCTTGCGGGGACAGCGGACGAATCAGCCACTCGTCCAGGATCAGCAAATCTTTCTTCTTGTAGGCTTCAAGCACCTTTTTCAGCGTACCGCCGCTGCGGGCAATACTCAGTTCATCCAGTAGTTCCGGCATACGGATGTATTGCACCTTCTTGAAGCGGCGGCAGGCCGCATTCCCCAGGGCACAGGCGATGTAAGTTTTGCCGTTGCCCGAGGCTCCCTTGAGGATAATGTGGTGGCCTTCGTCAATGTACTGGCAGGTGGCAAACCGCAGCATCTGTGCCTTGTCCAGCTTTCGGTCCTCGTGGTATTCAATGCCTTCTACAGTGGCAGACGGCACGGCGAAGCGCGCGTTGCGGATAAACCGGTTCAGTTTGTTGCTCTGGCGTCGGTTCCATTCCGCATTTACCAGCAAGCCCAGGCGCTCCTCGAAGCCCAGTTCATTGAACGTGGGGTCTTTCAACTGGTTGGCGAACTCCGCTGCCATAGCGGTCATCTTCATTGCCGTGAGCATATCCATCGTTGCCTGGTTCAGCATCAGCGGTCACCTCCCTTCCGGAAGTAGGCCGCGCCGCGGGTAATGCCGTAGCTATTGGCTTTGGACTGCGACAGTTGGCTCTCGGCCTTGTCCGGCTTGTCCAGGCCATTTTTCAGAATGCTGGCAATGGTGCGTAGTGAGGGTGCGGTGCTGTACGCCAGAGCCTTGCCGCAGGCTGCCTCCAGCCGCTGTTTGCCGTATCGTTGTTCCAGTTTGGTCAGACCGGCGCAGGCCTTGTAGCCCTGCTCGGCGGCCTTACCGGACTTCAGAAAGTGTTCGGCTACCTTCTCGGTCATGGGGCCGACCGACATCGCCCAGCGGCTGAACTCATCGGCGTTGTAGGTGAGATATTTCTGGTGCTCCGGCGGCATATCCCTCTTTCCCGGCACCACTTCTCGATTGGCATACCACTTTCCTGCCGCTCTGTTATTTTTTTTGCCCATTCTATGAGCTTCTGTTCCTGGTTGTATTGCCGCAATCTTGTATCCATACTTTCACGCTACCTTTCTCACCTTCTCTCATGAGAGTCCCTGCCACTCTCATGAGATTGTATGAGAGTATTTTCCTACTTCCTTTTTCCTTATACTAGACGTTGGGACAGGTGACGGTTACGTTCGTTCCCCACTTCTGGGGCTAAAAAAGGGCCGGAACGTCACGGGGACGCTCCGGCCCTTGGGCAGACTTCCACCGCCTTTAGAAGCGGAACGAGAATCGGACGCTGCCGATGGCGATCTCGTCCCCGCTTCGGACGCGGTTCCTATCATATATGGGGATTCCCTCCACGGTGATCTCCACCTGGGGAGATAGGCTTTCAATGTAAACCCCCTGATCCTGGAGGAACACCCGGGCGCACCTGGCCGGCATCTCCCTGTCCTTCCAGACCAGGTCACAGCCGGCGTCAGATCCGATGACCACCGGGCGGCTCAGGTCGAACACCCGCTGGGACCCCTTGGGCTTTCCGCTGTAGACTTCCAGCCGCATGGCCACTCCTGGAGTACCTTTATCCCGGACCTTCCTGCCCTTGCGCAGTGCCAGGACGATTACGATCACCAGGACCACCAGCACGCCGCCCGCCGCACACCATCCCCACAGGGGGACGGCCTTCAGCAAGGCCAGTGGGCCCTGGCTATCCTCAGCGGGAACAGGGCTCTCCTCCGGCTGGGGTGAGGATCCCACCTGGGGAGAGGGCTCCGGGGACGGACTCATCTCCCCGGCGGCTTCTGGAGAGGAGCTCCCTGGGTCAGGGGACGGCTCCGGGGTGGAAGAGGCCTCCGGGGTGGGCTCCGGCTCGTAAGAGGGCTGGGGCGTGGGCGTGCCGGACACGGTCTCCTGGGGCAGGGCCACGCTGTAGTTGCGCACATTCTCCAGGGCAAGGAAGGAGCCCACCACGTCCTCGCCCTGGGAGAAGAAGAGCTGCCCCTCAAACCGGGCGGAGGGCATGTTCAGGTCCGGGGTGAAGGTCAGGCGGTACAGGCTGTCCATCCGCTCCGCCACCAGGCGGCCCCCGTCCTGGGCGTCCTGCTTCCGACTCACCGCGGTGGAGACCCCGGTCCCCGAACCCAGGGCAGAAAGGAGGTCCTTGTCCCCGGAGGAGCCGAAGGTGAGTCCGTGGACCACGGTTTCCGGACAGCTGGCGATGTCCTGGGCCAGCTTCTGGGCTTCAGCGGCCCAGCTGCCGGACCGTTCCGGCCAGGGGATGCCGTCGGTGACCACCACCAGGCTGGACAGGGACCCCTCGGGCCCGGCGGACTCCGCCAGATACTGGAGGGCCCCCTCTACCCCCATGGGGATGTCCGTGGCGGAATGGTTATACTGCAGAGAGAGAAGGGCGTCTTCCACCTGCTGGGCGGAAGTCAGGCCCTCCTCCAGGACCTCAAAGTGGTCGCCGAAGCCGGCCACCGCCACTTCCACCGGCTGAGTCTCAGCCTGGAACAGGGCATTGGAAAAGGCAACCACCTGCTGCTGGAATTCCGGCATGGAGGTGGACAGGTCCATCAAGAACAGATACCGTGAAACAGCGTCCGAGGCAGAGACCTCTTCCGGCTCAGACGCGTCCACCTGGGTCTGGTTCAGCAGAAGGGCCACCTCCTGGGGGACCTCCTCCGCCTCCAGGAACGCGTACAGCGTCTCCCCGGTGGAATAGGCCGAAGCCAGCCGGCAGGAGCCCTCCCGGGCCTCCGGTACCTCCTGGGCGTAGGCGGGGAACACAACCAGCGCGGCCAGCAGCAGCGCCAGCAAGGCCCCCTTGATCTGTTTGCTCACAAGCATTCTCCTTTCTGCCTCCGGGTCACCGGACTCGCACCGTGATCAGGGACAGGTTGTCGTTGCCGGGCGGGACCCGCCCGATCATCCGGAGCAGGAGCAGCTGCCCCCACTCCTGGGCGGTTTCCGTCTTGAGCAGGTCCACCAGGATCTCCCCGTCCCGGAGATACTCCCAAACCCCGTCGGAGCACAGCAGGAAGCTGTCCCCCGGCTGGGGGGGCTCCCGGTCCCCGCCCAGGTCAGGCTGGTTCCGGCTGGGGTTCCCCAGGGCCCGCAGCAGGCTGGACTGATCCTCGTCCTGGCCGATCTGCGCCCGGGTGATCTCCCCGCACTTATACTTGGCGTAGGCCACGGAATGGTCGTGGGTGTAGGCCTGGAGCCGGTCCCCTCGGAACCAGTACAGCCGGGAATCCCCCACGTGGGCCCAGCAGCTCTCCCGGTCCGTCAGGGCCAGGGCTACCACGGTGCTCTTCATGGAGCCTCGGGAGCTCTCCTGCAGGCCTGTCACCGCCTGGTGGGCTTGGGCGATCCCCGCCTCCAGCCACTGGGAGAGCTCTTCCCCCTCCTGGGGAGCGGGCGCCTGGGTCAGGGAGTCCACCACGCAGGTGGAAGCCGCCTCCCCTCCCCGGTGGCCTCCCAAACCATCCGCCAGCAGGAACACCTCCCCGCCGGGAATCTCCCTGCGGCCGACGGCGTCCTCATTGTGATCCCGCCCTCCCGGGCTGGTGTACAAATAGCTGTCCAAGGTCATCATAGGTCCTTATTCCACTCCTGTGCTCAGCAGGTTCTCCGGCGCTCCCAGATAGAAGCGGTCGCCGGGCCGCAGCCGGTAGGGCACACCCTGTGCCAGCTTCTGCTGGTTTTCCAAAAAGGTTCCAAAGGAGGAGCCCAGGTCCGTCAGCACGAAGTCCCCGGTGGCAGCGTCCCAATAAATCGAGCAGTGGCGGCGGCTCACGCCGGGAGTGCCAGACCGGAACACCACCTGGCAGTCGGTCTGGCTGGTGCCGATGAGGATCTGCCTTCCCTGGATGGGGATGCGCATGCCGTTATGCTGCTGGGCCAGGGACCGGAGCACCGGGACCTTCTGGGCCACGGGCGCCGCGGGGGCCGCCGGCACGGGAGCGGGCACCGCCGCTGGGGCAGCCTTATTTCCCCCGCCCTTGCGCAGCAAAAGCACCACCACCACGGCCGCCACAGCTGCCACGGCCACACCGACGATCACCCAGACGAAGACAGGGACACCCCCATCTTTCTCCACAACGGGTTCCGCCACCAGGCTATCCCCACCGGACTGGGAAACGATTCCCTGGGTCTCATCCTGGGTCCCGCTCTGGGTGAGCACCTCTCCCGAATCCCCGGAAGAGACCTGGGAGGCCTCCACATAGGGCACGTCATACTGCTTCAGGTAGGGGATGACCTCGTCGATGTTCACCGCGTAATAGATGGTGCCGTCGCTGTCCTCGGAATCGGAATAGAGAGAGACAGCGATCCCCACCGCCTGGCCGTCATCGTTGACCACGGGGCCGCCGGAATTGCCATGGCGGATCACGCAGTCGATCTGGATGCGCTGCTGGCCCGTGCCGGAAGTGGTAAACAGCCGGCTGACGCTGCCGCTGGTGACGCTCACATCCGACAGGCCCCAGGAGGTGGTGGCATCGGCGAAGAGGTTCTCTGCCAGGCCGGGATAGCCCACCGCGTACACCGTGCTGCCCACCATGCTGTCCGTGGGGCTGCACAGGGTCAAGGCGCTCCGCTTGGAGGTGGAAGAACCCAGCTTGAGCACCGCCAAATCCTTAATCTCATCGTAGACCACGGGGTAGGCCTCCTCGTAGTCATCGGAATCGTAGTACACCCGGATCTTGCTCCGGCCGGTCATCACGCCCATGGTGGTTTCCGTCTCGACCAGCTCACCGGAGCCGTACTTCAGGTAGGAGGAGATCACATGGTGGTTGGTGATCAGATAGGTGGGGTCCTCTCCCGGTTCGCCCACAAAGAACCCGGTCCCCCAGCCGAAATTGACCTCGCCTCCGTCCAAATCCAGGCAGGTGCTGACCACCACAACACTGTTGCGGACCTCCGTATTGAAGTCCGCCGAAGCGCCCGCGGGAAAAGCCCACACAAGGGCTACGGCAAGCAGCAGAGCCAACATTTTTTTCTTCATGTTCCATCCATCCTTCCTTATGCTACACAGCGGATCACAAGCGCGGTGTAGTTGTCCTGATAGGGCTTCCCCTGTCTGACGATCTCGTCCCGCAGGGCCATGCATATGTACTCAGGCGTATCCTGGGACAAGCAGGCGGTCAGGACCTGCTCATCCAAGGTGCCGTCCACGCCGTCGGAACAGACCAGCAGCACGTCTCCCGGCTCCAAAGCCAGGGGCCTGGCCAGCAGGTCGATCTCCTCCAGTTCCTCCATTCCCAGATAGGAGGTCACGGCGCTGGCCTGGGGGTCCTCCCTTCCAGCAGTGGGGTCCATGGAGCCGGCCAGCACCGTCCTCCGCCAGACCTGTCCGCAGACATTGTGCTCCTGGTTCAGCCGGTTCAGCTGCCCGTCCCGGAGCAGATACAGGCCGCTGTCCCCTACGCTGGCAAACCACAGCTGCTCCCGGTAGAGCCAGCAGGCTACCGCGGTGCTGCCCCCCTGGCCGCCCAGCTGGGAAAACACCCGGCTGCTGGCCAGACGAAGGGCCTCCTCCAGCTGGGGCGGGGGATCCTCCTGCCGGCGGAACGAAGCGAAGCTCTCCGTCAAACTGGAGATGGCACCGGTGCTGGCGGCCTGGCCGCCGGCCATGCCGCCCATGCCGTCCGCCACCACGGCGAAGAGCCCTTCCCGCTGGATGTTCACCACATCCTTGTCGTTGACGAAGGCGAAGGCATCCTCCTGATCCTCCCGACTGCCGATCCCCTGCAGGACTCCCGTCTGGTAACCCAGGGCCGGGACCGGGAGCGGGGGAGCTTCCTCCTGCCGTTCCCGCCGTCCTTTCATCCAAGCGAAGATCCCCATCTCAGCCCTGCTCCTTCACATCCCAACGGAACTGGTCGTTGCACAGGGGAATAAACAGGAACTGGGACTCCCCCATGTCCAGCTGGTCATAGGGGTGCAGGTCCATGGGCATGTAGATGGGCTCATTGTTCAGGTAGTTGATGTTAGCCCCTTCCCCGGGGATGATCTTGTAGTTGTTGTTCCGGGCGTCGTAAGCCAGCTTGGCGTGGGCGTGGGAGGAAATGGTCTTGTCCCCCTTGACGCACACGTCGTTACCCTCTCCCCGGCCGATGGTATTGATCTTAGCCATCAGGTGGAAGTCCCGGCCCTTCTCCGGGCCCTCCACGCACACCAGCCAGCCCACCACCGGGTCCAGGCCGTACCTGCGCTGGAACACCGCCACGGTCTTGTTGGTCTGCTCCGCCTGTTTCCGGTTGGCGTCGGGGGCCACGGTTTTCCCGCTGTTCTCCACCGGGCTGGCGGGCATGATCCGCTCCCCGCCGGCCTGGCCGTAGGGCGTCTGATACTCATAAGCGGACGGGCCTCCCATACCGGGGGCCACCGTCACTTGGGGCTGGCCGCCAGGGAAAGCCCCTCCCGGGGAAACCGTCTTCCCATCCCCTGTGGGGGCGAACTGGATCTCCGTGCGGGCCTTGTTGCAGTAGGGGCACACCGCGTACTGGTCTGCATCGTAGACGTGGCCATTGGCGCACTCTGTGTATTTCATGCTGGTTTTCCTCCTCGCTATGGTTCATTGTTGGGGGCTCACGCCTCCTCAGCTGTAAATCTGCCGGAGCTGGTCAAAGGACAGGGCCCGGTTTCCCGGCCCCGCCAGCAGGTCTAGGAGACACACCTCCGTGAACTTGCCCTTTGCCGTCTCGAAGGTCTCCTTGTCCGCATCAGAGCCGTTGAGCTTGTAATAATACAACTGGCTGGCCACGTTCGCCTGATAGTAGAAGGTAATCATATCCTCCGCATCCAGGGTGGTCATGTACTCGGTGGTCTCCAGCCCAAAGTACACGTCCGTGTTCTGGGGACCGTCCCCGGTGGGTGATTTCACCAGGGCATGCAGGTAGTGCTTGCCCTTCTGGTCCACCGCCAGTCCGATCGAGCCGCTGTTCCCGCCCGCCATGGCGCACAGGGCCCCGCCGTCCAGCCGCACCGGGCCGTACTCAGTGAAGGTGTACAGGTCAAAGCCGAAGCTGAGGCCATCCTCCGAATCCTGAAACTCGTACATGGCCAAAAACTCCGGGAAACCGTCATTGTTGGCGTCCATCACCATGCCCACCGGGGTGTAGGAGCTGTCCTTGACAAAGCCGTTACCCTCCCCGTCGCTCTGGGTCTCGATGGTATCCAGGACGCTGATCAGGTCCTCCCCGAAGTCGGAGGCGGGCTCCAGCTCAACCGCGGGCTGGGTGGAAATCTCCTTTACCTCGTACTCGGCAATGTACCACAGGTCTCCATCGTAATAAGAGGTGCGCTTCAGCAGCAACCCGCTGCCGTCGTACTCGTTCTCATAGGTGTAGGTGCTGACGGAACCGGTGGAAAAGCGGGTCACATCAGAGACAACGTTGCCATGTTCATCGAACTTCTTCTCCCACTGGTACCCCAGTGTGCCGTCGGCATCGTATTTGACGTAGCTCACCTGGTTGTCGTCGCCGCCATACTGGTACTCGGACCAGCCGTCAGACTCCATGTTCTCGTCGTAATACCAGCACTTGAGCAGGCGGTTCTCCCCATCGAACTCCTGCTTGGTGAAGGAATCCAGGGTGCCGTCGGCGTTGTACTCCCGAATCTCCACATGATTTCCCTGACTGTCGCAGGTGAACTCCTCCCACCATGTCACAGCCCCGTTCTCGTCATAGGAGGAGTATTTCACCTGGAAGCCGTTGTCGTCATATTCGTACCGGTTCCAGCTTTCCAGCATGCCGTACTCGTCGTAGTAACGGGAACCCAACTCGTTGCCCTCCTGGTCGAAAACGGTCTCGTCCCAGCTTGTCCGCGCGCCGTCTCCATCGTAGGAGGTGCTGCCAATCTCGTTACCTTGGGCGTCGTATTCATACTCATACCGGTGGCCCACCACCCCGGGGATCTCATAATAGATGGATGCCGTGCGGTTGCCACACTGGTCGTACTCATATTCCGTATAGTCCTCCAGCGAGCCATCCTCGGTGTAGAAGGTGAATTTCGTCTGTAAGCTGACCGTTTCCGTCTCCTGGGCATCCTGCCCCAGCGCCTCCCCCGCCTGGGCGGAAGAGGTCCCCGAGGAAGTCCCCTTCTGGGACTGGGAAGAACCCGTTTCCTCCGACGTCTGGCCCCACAGGGGGATGACGGCGAGGCTGATGACCAGACCCACGCAGGCAACAAGCCCCACAGCCAGGACCCAGCGCAGTTTCTTTTTGGACTGGCTGTCCATAGGGGGCACCTGGGCCCGCTTCTTCTTTTTCTTGCCCCCGGCAAAGGGGGGTGCCCCTGTCACCGGGCCGGTCTGGCCCCCGGTGAAAGGCGGGGCTCCCGCTGTCGGGCCTCTCTGGCCGCCGGTGAAAGGCGGGCCTCCCGTCGCCGGGCCGGTCTGGTACCCGATGTAGGGCGGAGTCCCCGTTGTCGGACCTCTCTGGCCTCCGGTGAAAGGCGGAGTTCCCGCTGTCGGACCCGCTTGGCCGCCGGTGTAGGGCGGGGCTCCTGTCGCCGGGCCGGTCTGGTACCCGGTGGAGGGCGGCGGGCTTTGGGAAGAGACCCCCGTCAAGGCCCTCCGGAACTCCCCCATATTCTGTGGCCGGTCCTGAGGCGCCACCGCCAGCGCCCTGCACAGAGCGTCCTCCACCTCCGGCGGGATCTTGACCCCCAGGCTGCTGGGGAGGATCAGCTCGTCCTCATCCTGCCGGTCAATGGAATCGGGAGGCAGGCGTCCCGTGATGGCGTAGTAGAAGGTAGCCCCCAGCGCGTACACATCGGTGAAGGGGCCCTGCCTTCCGTGCCTTGAATACTGCTCCCGGGGCGCAAAGCCGTGCTTGAGCACCACGTCCAGGCTCCGGCTCCTGTCCCCCAGGCTGTACCGGGCTGCGCCGAAGTCCAGCAGCTTCACTTTGCCCTCGTCCGTCAGGTAAATGTTGTCCGGGGTTACGTCTCTGTGTACGATGCCTTTGGCGTGGACAGCGCCCAAAGCGTCCATCACCGGGAACAATATCCGCCCCGCTTCTTCCCAGGAGATCCGGCCGTGCTCTTTGAGATAGTCCTGCAGGCTCCGGCCCCGGACATACTCCATGACAAAGTAGGCGGTGTTGTTCTCTTCAAAATAGCTGTACACCCGGACAATGTTGGGGTTTCCGATGAACTCCGCCAGAGTCTTGGCCTCGTTGAGGAAACACTCCTTGCCGTAGGTGAAGTTCTCCTCCCGCTGGCCAGTGTAGGCCGTAACGGTGTACCCCTGGGGACGGGTGGCCATGGTGTCGGGGAAGTACTCCTTCACAGCCACCAGGGCTCCCGTCTTATGATCCTGGGCCACATAGGTGATACCAAAGCCCCCCTGGCCCAGCACCCGCCCTAAGATATATTGGCCGTTGAGCACCGTTCCCGGACGCAGGGCCAGGGGGTACTTTCCCTGCTGCTTCCGCGGATCATACCCGCAGTTTGGGCACACCACCGCCCCCTCCGGCAGCGGTTGAAAACAGTTGTAACACATCTGGGACATCCGAACGGCCTCCCTTTGGACTCTCCCATCTCAGAAGTGTAAAAAAAGATGGAATCTTGTAAAATTATATCAATTTTTCTCCGGACAAGCAAGGAAAATTTCTGTAATACTTTTTTGTCAGCCGGCCAGGAAATCCTCGAAAGTGACCACATTGCCCACATAGTTTCCCAGGATGTCCATAGAGCATACCGGAGTGAACCTGCCCAGGAACTCCTGCAGGCCGCTCTCGTCGGTTTTGGTGTCCCCGATGATGTAGACCCCTGTCCCCTTGTCGCAGTTGACTTCCGAAGAGCCGAAATAGCTCCCGTTCACGGTGGGCCCATCCTGGGCAAAGGGCAGGAAAGAATAGGAGGTGTACACGGTCTGACCGGTGGAGGAGCGGGACTCCTCCATCAGGTAGAAGACTCCCTCCTTGTCCTGATAGATGCCCACCTTGCCGCCATTGCCGCCCACTGGCGTGAACAGCTCCTGGCACACCGGCTCCACTAGGCCGTTGCCCCGCAGGTCGTACAAGGAGTAGTAAACCACATACCCCTCCGAGGTGTTCCGCTCATACAGGGCCAGGAACCACTCTCCCCCGTCCACCTCTACCAGGCCGCCGCAGGGGAATCCGCTGTACCGGTCCACGAAGCCCTCCTTGGCCTGGATTTCCTCAATGGCGAACTTTACGCCTGTCAGGCCGTGGCTGGAGCCGGTCAACTCGCCGGACTGGGCACCAGTTGAGGTACTTCCTTCCGGCTGGCTGCTCTGGTTCTGTGAAGAAACAGGCTCGCTTCCGGAAAGTGTTTGTGCCGGCGTGGGAGGAACCAGATCGGGATCGCCTCCAGGCTCCGAAACAGGTCGAGTTTCATATGTAAAAGCCTTTCGAATCACTCCATTCTCAAAGACAACTTGATATGCCAGGTTTCCGTAGGTGTCGTACTGGTTTTCATAGGTTGTCAGCGTTTCGTCTTCTCCCGGATCATCCGGGGAATTATCTAAAAACGAAGAGATCAATTCACCGTGTTCGTCATACTCATTTTTCTCTATTCGGAGGACCTCCCCATTAGCCCTTGACAAGGAAAGAAATGTGAGGTTTCCGCGACTGTCATACTCATTTTCTGTCACAAACGATAATTCTCCGTCACCATTATATTGATATTCCACCAACAGATTCCCATTCTCATCAAATTCCCGCTCATACATACCATTCAAGTTATCATCAATATCATAATAACTCTATGAAACCAGGACAAGTAATCCCGCTTAATTGTGAAGTAAAATCTAATAACCGCATCGAGTGTGACAGCTTAATCGTATCGCTTTTTGATAATCCCATGCTATCAAAACTCTTGCTGGGCATACAGCGGAACAAGAAATTTTGAAAATCTATCAGGAATGTAGGTACTTTGTATTGCGCCCCGATTAAGACCAGCGATGCTACTTTATCCCCATGACGAATAGTGAAATCGAGGGCAAGTAGCGCCCCTAACGATAAGCCACAGATATGAAGCGGCTCTGTTGTGTTAGAATAAGGCCACTGTTCCCGCAGATAGTGCAGCGCCTTGCCAAGGGCAGACTTGGGCGCCGTCTTGACACTGGCGTCCTCAGCCCACGCCAACAGAGCGTCCAGAACCGGTTTTTCCAGTTCCAGACGCTTGGTATAGCGTTCTTCTGCTGTCAACTCAGAAAGGGTCTCCTCTAGCTGAAACAGCTTGGTACAATAGCACTCACCAACTGCCGCCAGAGAACCCTGCCGTTTTTCCTTGGGCAGTGTCTGCAACGCCTCGTCAAATTTCCTTCGGACGTGAGCCCAGCAGCCCACCACCCGGATCTTCTCCGGCAGCTTGTGGTAGCCCTGGTAGCCGTCCGCGTGGAGCCATCCGGAGAAGTCCTTGAGAAAAGCTTGGGCATGCTCCGCCTTCCGGCTGGGCTGGTACTCATACAGCACAATGGGCTGTTTGGCGCAGCCGCTGGTCCGGTACACCCACATGTAAGACTTGCTGGTGGAAGTCCTGCC
>CALWCD010000074.1 GCA_944376265.1 uncultured Clostridia bacterium
AGTCCTCCCGGCTCCGGCACCAGCCCCACACATACCAGGCCGACCAGTGGAACACCAGATAGTAGGGCTCCACCCTGCGCTGGCTCTCCCCGCCCGGGGCAAAGTAGGAAAAGCGCACCACTTGATGAGCATCCATCGCTCCCCGGAGCGCCTCCATCTTGGGGGCGAGGGTGTCCTTGTACCAGGAGGCCAGGTCGATGAGCACGTGACCATCCCCCGGTGCCAGGGTGTGAGACCCGGCGCTGAGTTTTTCCATCAGCTGGGCGTAGCGGCGGGTGCCGCTGACGCTGTCCAAACTCCGCAGCCCCGCCAGGATGGCCTGCATCTCCGGGGCGGTGAGCACGGTCCGGTCCACCCGGTAGCCCTCCATAATGGAGATGCCTCCCCCTGCGCCTTGGGTGGTGACAAGGGGAATTCCCGCCTTGCTCAGAGACTCCAAGTCCCGCTGGATGGTCCGGCGGGACACCTCAAACCGCTCCGCCAGCTCCGGCGCGGTGACCTTCTCCCGTTGAAGCAGAAGGGATAAAATACCGATGAGCCGATCCAATTTCATGGGGTACCTCCCCTCCCCCTTTGGCTTGTGCCAAATGGTTTGTGCTGCCTGTATTATACCATAGGGGCGCGACAACTGTCTGTCATGTTTCCGGCTTTCTTTTTCCAAGGGTCCCCTGTCCCAAATACTTTCCAACCGCTTGCCCTTCCCCGTCTCCCGTGATAAGATAGACCCAGCGATTCATCGCAGAAAGGAGGGCATCCCCATGGCAGAAGGAAGGATCGTCCTGGTCAGCGGCGCGCCGGGGACGGGAAAGACCACCGTGGCCGCGCTTTTGGCGGCAGACTCCCCCCTGGAGCGGTCGCTGCACCTGCACACCGACGACTTTTACGACGCCCTTCGCAAAGGGGCCGTTCCGCCCCACCTGCCCGGCTCCCAGGAACAGAACCAGATTGTGGTGGAGGCATTCCGGGACGCTGCCAAACGCTTTGCCCGGGGAGGCTACGACGTGGTGGTGGACGGGGTGGTCGGCCCCTGGTTTTTAGAGCCTTGGCTCCAGGCTGCCCGGGAGGGATGCCTGGTGCACTACCTGGTGCTTCGGGCTTCCAGAGAAGCCACCCTGGCCCGGGCTTTGGGCCGGACAAAATTGAACGAAGCTCTCAACCGAGAACTGGTGGAGACCATGTGGGAGCAGTTTGCCCATCTTGGCCCCTGGGAGCCCTGGGCCGTGGAAACCACCGGCCTCACCCCTCAGGCTACGGCGGAGCTGCTTCAGGAAAAGCTGAGGAACCATACCAACCTGCTGACAGGAGGCTGAACATGGAAAAAGTCTTTCAGATGGAGCTGAAAAAGGTATACCCCCTGCTGGTGGCCAAGGCGGAGAAAAAAGGCCGCACTCGGGAGGAGGTGGACCAGGTCACCTGCTGGCTCACCGGATACAGCCGGGAGGAGCTGACAGCCCTGGTGGAAAGCGACATCACTTACGGGGAGTTCTTCCGCAGCGCCCCGGCACCCAACCCCAGCCGGAAGCTGATCACCGGGTCCGTCTGCGGGGTAAGGGTGGAAACCATTGAGGACCCGCTGATGCAGGAGATCCGGTACTTGGACAAGCTGGTGGACGAGCTTGCAAAGGGCAGGGCCATGGAAAAGGTGCTGCGAAACGAACACAGGAATGCGCGAAAGGGATGAGACATTTTCTCATCCCTTTTTCCCTGCTTGGACCTGGCGCTCCTCTCCATGGGCTCGTTTCCTTTCAAAAAGCACTGGTTCTGTTCTTGACATTTTCCAATATGGCATTATAATTCAACTGGTACTACCAGTTAGTGGAAAGAGGGAATGCTTGTGAAATTCATCAGACAGTTCTGCATCATTCTGTTCGTCACCTTTTTGGGAGAACTGCTCCATTTGCTCATCCCACTGCCCATTCCGGCCAGTGTGTACGGTTTGGTGCTGATGCTTCTGGCGCTGCAGTCCGGCCTTGTCAAGGTGGAGCATGTAAAGGAAACCGCTGTTTTCCTCATTGAGATCATGCCGGTCATGTTCATCCCCGCCGGAGCAGGCCTTTTGGAGTCCTGGGGCACATTGCAGCCTATCTGGCTTCCGGTGTGCATCATCACCGCAGCCACCACTGTACTTGTCATGGCAGTGACCGGGCGGGTGACACAGGCCATCATTCGGACACAGAAAAAGAATAAAGAAGGAAAGCAGGCATAATCGTGTTGACAAATTCTGTATTTTTTGGCGCGGCCGTCAGTTTGCTGGCTTACGAAGCAGGGCTTCTCCTGCGGAAAAAGTTTAAAAAGGCAGTTTTCAACCCCCTGCTCATCGCCATTGTGTGCGTCATAGGGGTGTTGGCTCTGTTCCACATTGAGTACGACAGCTATAACGCCGGGGGGCAGTATCTCAGTTATCTGCTAACGCCCGCCACCGTTTGCCTGGCTGTTCCCCTCTATGAACAGCTGTCCCTGCTAAAAAAGAACCTGGCTGCCGTGGCGGCGGGCATCGTCTCCGGTGTCTTGGCCAGTATGGTCAGCGTGCTGCTGTTCTGTAAGCTTTTCCAGCTTTCCCACGAAGAGTACGTGACGCTGCTGCCCAAATCCATCACCACGGCTATTGGCATGGGGGTTTCGGAAGAGCTGGGCGGCATGGTGACCATTACCGTGGCGGTGATCATTATCACCGGCGTGCTGGGAAGCGTTATCGGGGAAGCGGTCTGCAGGCTGTTTCGAATTCAGGAGCCCATTGCCAAAGGGCTGGCCCTGGGCACCGCGGCCCATGCCATCGGGACCTCCAAAGCCATGGAGATGGGACCGGTGGAGGGGGCCATGAGCAGTCTGGCCATTGCAGTTGCCGGTTTGCTAACCGTGGTCAGCGCTTCTGTATTTGCCCAATTTATGTGAGAGAAAAGAGGTGTCCCACCATGGAAAACTTAATCATTGCCATTGGCAGACAGGCCGGCAGCGGGGGCCGGGAAATCGGCATGCGCCTGGCCCAACGCCTGGGCATTCCCTGCTATGGGCGGCAGGAACTGATGGAAATAGCAAAAAAGACCACAGACTACGAAGAGGTACAGTCCTTTTACGAGGAGCAGCCAGTGGACAGCCTGTTATCCGCCATTGCAACCAGCAGCGGTGAAGAAGAGATGGGCCGCATCCCCTTTCAGCGCATTCGGCAGCTTTGCAGCAACACCTCCTGCGTCCTGATCGGCCGCTGCGGCGGATACATCTTCCGAGGGGAGGCCCGGGCTGTCACTCTGTTTCTCCACGCGGACGAAATCCTTCGTGCACAGAGAACCATGAACGACTGGGGACTTCCACTGAAAAAGGCGCTGGAGCTCAACCGCCAAACAGACAGCAGCCGGGAGGCTTTTCACAGATATTACACGGGAGAGGAATGGGGTGCCGCAGCCCACTATGATCTCTGTCTGGACAGTGGGATCTTAGGGGTTGAAGGCACCGTGGAAACGATTTTGGCCTACCTGAAAATCCGGGGCATGGTCCCATAACGACAGGCAGGTGAGTTTGTGGACGCCGAATATCCAAAGGAAAAAGCATATATGGCAGTCATCACGTACATCAAGCAGCTTGTGCAGGAAGGCAAGCTGTCATTTGGCGGCAGACTGCCCTCCGAACGGGAAATGATGGCCACTCTGGGGCTGGGACGC
This sequence comes from uncultured Clostridia bacterium, assembly GCA_944376265.1. Classification (GTDB taxonomy): domain Bacteria; phylum Bacillota; class Clostridia; order Oscillospirales; family Acutalibacteraceae; genus Acutalibacter. The sequence goes on from CALWCD010000074.1 coordinate 3,657, forward strand.
AACTCTATCCGAGAGGCACTTCGCACGCTGGAAAACATGGGCTTGCTCTCCTGTGTCCATGGAAAGGGAAACTTTCTTGTCAACCAGATTGGTGAAAGCTTCAGCAGCGTTTTCTCCATGCTGCTGTTTTTAAAGCAAAGTGACTTTTCTGAGGTGCAGCAGCTTCGGCGGGGCCTGGAAACACAGTCCCTGCTTTTGGCTGTTTCCTCGGCCGATGACTCTACAGCTGAAGCTGCGGCCCAGTGGCGCCAAACCCTGGAGCCCTTGGGCAAACTGGTGGAACACATGAGGCAAGCCGCCGGTCACGAGAGGGTGGCACTGGATTCAGCTTTCCACGAAGCCCTCATTCAATGCAGTGAAAATCGTCTTTTTATCGTTCTGCAAAAAGCGATCTCCAGCCTCTGCCAAGCTGCCATTGAACAGGTTCTGACCTCTGCCACCGATGCCCAATGGCAGAGTTTGGTGGACTGTCACGAACAGATTTTCCAGTCTCTGCTCAACCGGGATGGGCAGGCGGGCATCGCTGCCCTCGATCTCCACTATTCCCAGTCATCCCCAGAGAGTCTTCTCACCACTTGAGGGGCCCCTGCCTTGCTTCGCTCCTTTTCTGCACGTGATGTCTAAGCGGTCTTTCCCCCTTCCAGGCCGCCCCGGCGTTGCGTTTTTAGCGGATCTATGCTATACTTACGCGGAAATCCAACGGAAATGGAGAGAGGGTATTGAAAAGAAAATCCGGGTTTCCCTGGAAGAATTTTCTGAGGAACCTTGCGGTGATCGCCATCCCGGTGGCGCTGCAGAATCTTTTGACCACCACGGGCAGTATGGTGGATACCATGATGATCGCCCCCCTGGGGGAGACCTCCGTGGGCGCGGTGGGCCTGTGCGCCCAGTTCTCGTCGCTGATGTTCTCCGGATACTGGGGCTTCGTGGGCGGCGGCATGCTGTTCTTTGCCCAATACTGGGGCGCCAAGGACGATGACGGCATCGACCGCTCCTTCGGTCTTACGTTGGTGTGCATGCTGGCCTCCGCGTCCATTTTCACCCTTCTGGCACTGCTGGCGCCGGAGCTGGTGATGAGCATCTACACGGACAAGGCATCCATCCAGGTTATCGGCGTGGAATACCTGCGCATTGTGGGCTTTGCCTACCCCATGCAGGTGATCTCCATGGCCATGAGCGCCCTGCTGCGCTCCACCGAGCGGGTGCGCATTCCCCTGTACGCGGCCATTGCCTCTGTGGCAACCAACATGTGCCTCAACTGGGTGTTCATTTACGGGAAGTTCGGCCTGCCCGCCATGGGCGTGCGGGGCGCGGCGCTGGCGACCACCTGCGCGGCCGCTGTCAACATGGTGGTAATTCTCGTTCTCAGCCGCGCCCAGGGCTACCCCTACCTGTTCCACTTTGCCAAGCACTACCGCTGGAACAGGGATTTTGTGCGGTCCTATTTTGTCAAGTGTTTCCCCATCCTCTGCAACGAGGTTCTGATCGGCGTGGGCAACATGGTCATCAACGTTGTGCTGGGCCGCCAGTCGGAACAGGCCATTGCCGCCATTGCCGTATTCCGCACCTTGGAGGGGCTGGTCATCGGGTTCTTTTCCGGCTTTTCCAACGCGGCTTCGGTGCTGGTGGGCAAAAGCGTGGGCGCCGGCGAACTGGACACCGCCTACGAGCGGGCCAAGCGGCTGGTGCTGCTGTGCGGATGCAGCATCTTCGTGCTGTGCGTCACACTGCTGGCGGTGCACCGTCCCCTTCTCAGTGTGATGAGCCTTTCCGGGGAATCCCTGGAGATCGGCACCGGGCTGCTGATGATTTACAGCGTGGCTGCGGTGATCCGCATGTGCAACTGGACCCAGAACGACACCTACCGTTCCGCCGGGGACGCGGCCTACGGCACCATTCTGGAAATCTCCTTCATGTACGCCCTGGTGCTGCCCTGCGTGTGCCTCACGGGCCTTCTGTGGAAAGCGCCCTTCCTGCTGGTGTTCGCCTGCTGTTACATTGACGAGCCCATTCGGTTTATCCTGATGCAGGTACACATGTATTCGGGCAAATGGATGCGGCCGGTCACGGAACAGGGCCGGGCGGCGCTGCCGGCGTTCCGGGAAAAGCATGGGCGGCGAAAAGCCCAGCGGGCAGCCTGAACCCTTTCCCCCGGAAGGTGAGGAACACCTGCCAAAATGAGCGCCGCTTTCTCAAGAACGTTCAAGCTTTGCCACGGGCCTGCTGTCTGGAAGAAACAGACGGCAGGCCTTTTGCTGTCTCTACAGGCAAAGGCCGGGACGGTTCTCCCGGGAACAGACAAGCCGCCGGCCATAGCTTTTCCCCTCGGTTCGTGATACAATAATTTCAAGCCAAACGTCTCGATGGGGACCTGCTTTTGGCTTGTCTTCGCAAGTCTGCTCTTTCAGACGCTGAGTCCTCAGCAGAAGATTTCTTCGCTTAACAAAGTCCATCCATCATTTCACAGGTCAGGAGGGAACCAAAATGTTGTTCCGAAAAAAGCAGCCATCCCACACCTATGACAGAGAAACTCAGCGCCCGGCCATCCGCGCCAGCATTTGCACCGAGGAAAAAGTGGCGGGGTTTCAGGACAAGCGCACCGAGAAATTCACCGAAGTGATGCTCCTTCGCACTCCCCAGGACCTGGAGGAATTCCGAAGGCTGTACCACATTGGCCAGGAGGAGATTGTTACCCTCTACTAAAGAGGCCCGTCACACGGAACCCCAAGAAACACCATCCGCTTTTCACGGGAAATACCCCCTTCCCGTTTCCGGAGGAGTGTGATAGAATGGGTGGGGAAATTGAGACGAAATGGGGAGAGTGTGTATGAATTTGAAAGCAAAACTGAGAAGGCTGGGGGGACACCCTTTGATCCAGGTGCTGGCCGATAACGGAGGCAACCCCCGCACCTTGGTGCTCATTGAGCCATTGTGGGGCATTCCCTACAATTTGATTGCCCCCTTTGCCACGCTGTACATGTATACCCAGGGCGTCACGGACGTGCAGATCGGCCTGATCCTGTCCGTCGCCATGGTGGTCCAAGTGTTCTTCTCCTTCTTCGGGGGCATTCTCACCGACAAGGTGGGGCGGAAATTCACCACCATGATGGGAGACTTCTTTGGCTGGGCTCTGGCCTGCCTGGTGTGGGCCGTATCCAACAACTTTTGGCTGTTTTTGATCGCGGCCATCCTCAACTGTTTCGAGCAGATCAACCAGACTGCCTGGTACTGCCTGCTTATTGAGGACGCCCATCCCAAAGACCTGGTGGGCATTTACACCTGGGTGAGCATCGGTGGATTGGTGGCCGTGTTCTTCGCCCCTCTGTCCGGCCTGTTCGTCAACGCCTATTCGGTGGTGCCGGTGGTGCGGGTGCTGTACTTTCTCTTCTCCCTAACCATGGTCATCAAAATGCTTATCACCCTGAAATTCTGCAGGGAGACCAAACAGGGGCAGATCCGCCGGGCGGAGACGAAAGGGGTGTCCGTGTTCCAGATGCTGGGAGAGTACCGCCAGCTGGTGCCCCGCCTTCTGAAAGACAGAGGCGTGCTGAAAGCCGTAGCCGTCTCGGTAATCCTGTACATCACCAACATGGTGAACACCAATTTTTTCAGCCTGTACGTGACCCAGCGCCTGGGACTTTCGGAAAATTTCCTGGCTGTATTTCCCATTTTGAACGCGGCGGTGATGCTGGTGTTCATGGTGGGCATCCAGCACCGGATGAGCGCCACCAAATTCCGGGCTCCCTTGTGGACGGGGTTGATTCTCTTCTGTGTGGCTGCTGTGGTGCTGATTCTATCCCCTGCCGGAGGTCTTGGCTTTGTGCTGGTCTACGTGTTCCTGACAGCGGTTGGCTCCGCCCTGGTAAACCCCCGGAAGGACGCCCTGCTCCAGCTGAATATTGACACCCAGGAGCGGGCCCGCCTGAACGCTTTGATCATGGCTTCCACCATTGCCCTCTCCTCCCCCTTCGGCTATCTGGCAGGATGGCTCTCCAGCGTGGACCGGCGGCTGCCCATTGCCTTTGTCGTTGTTCTGCTGCTCCTTGCCATGCTGGTCATCAGCCGCATTCAGGAGCCCAAAATGGAGGACAGAACCCTTTAATTTCTGCCCTGCAAATACAAACCGGACGGAAAAGCTGTACACGCTTTCCCGTCCGGTTTTCTGTTTCTGGTTTCAAAGGCTCTCTTTCTCTGGGAGGGCCCGGCAGGCTCACAGGCGGACGCTGTCCGTCAGGGTGTCGATCTCCCGCCGGCTGGCGTTTTTTTCCCGCTCCACCTGGTCCAGCCGCTCCTGCAGCCGGTTCAGGACCCCTCTAAGCTGGTTCTGAGTGCTCTGCACCTTGTCCTGGGACCGATGAATCCGGTCCAGGACCATCCAGTCGGCTAAAATACCGTCAAAGAAGAAATCCGCGAAACGAAGGAACCCATCCACGCTTACCTGAAGGTCCCCCTCCAAGGCCACGTCCGCCAGTTCTGTTTTAAAGGCCCGCAGCTGGGACTGAAGCCGCTCCACGGAGTTTTGGGCGGTATCCAGATGGCTGTGCTTGGCCAGACCGGACACCACTCCTCCCCCCACCAGGTCCCAGGTGCCCCAGCCTTCCGCGCTGTTCAGGCTGGAAAGGATCTGCTCCGTGGTGGAAAGGGCTCTCTGTCCGGCTTTGGCCGCTTCCTCCAGTTCCTTTTTCTGGCCCTCCAAATAGGAGATGCGCTCCTCCAGCTTCAGGATTTTCTCCCCTTCAGGGCCGCCCACCTGTTTCACCGCCTGGATCTTTTCCTCCCACAGCTCCTGGTACCTGGCCTCGCTGTCCCACACCTTGTTCAGCTCCTGCCGGCATCGCGCAAGGTCCTCTTCCGTCCCCGCCAGCTCCCGGACCGCGGCGTCGTACTTCACCCGGGCGGCGCAGGCTTCCTGCTGCTCCTTATCCAGCTTTTCCCCTTTTTTGCCCAGGGCATAGTAGAAAAACGCCGCCAGGCTTCTGCCTTCCAGCCGGTCCACATCCTCCTGCTCCTCCTGGAACCGCTTTCTCAGTTCCTCCGCCTGGGCAGCGTATTGATCCCGCTGAGCGGTCAGCTCCTTCATGGAGGCTTCCAGCTTTCTCTTTCTCCCACACTGGTCCAAAAGTTCCTGCAGCTGATCGTCGTAGTAATTCACGGTCTCTCCTCCTTTTCTAACGCGGCAGTCCTCCCTGCCTGCGTTTTCACACTGTGCCCACATTATATCACAGGCATTGGGAAACCGCCAACTCTCCGGGAAACTGTTTTCCGGAAGATCTCTTTTCTTTTTCCCTGCCGGGTGGTATGATGAGAAAAACACAAAACGGAGGCGGTTGTATGAAACTGGTGGGAAGCGTGGTATTTCTTCCGGCAGCGGACCTGGAGCGCACGCGGCAGTTTTACACCCAGGTAATGGGGCTTCGTCTGGCCATGGTCCAATCCGGCGGGGCGGAAATCTACGACACGGGATACGGGTTCTGGGGGTTCTGCTCCTATAGAGACAGCCGTCCCTCTTTGGGCGGCGCCCAGGGGGTCTGTCTTTCCCTGAATTGCCGGGACCGGGAAGAGGTGGACGCCCGGTGGCGGGAAGCACTGGCCAAGGGGGCGGAACCGATCGCCCCGCCGGCAGAGCACCCCAGGTTTCCGGTGTACTCCTGCTTTCTGGCGGACCCGGACGGCTACCGGGTAGAGCTCCAGGTGGTGGAAATGCCGGAAGGAGACCCCGCCTGACCCGGCTGCTGCCAGGCCAGAAAGGCGGAGCTGCCCCCAGACACAAGGGGATCTCCCCGGTTTCTGTCCCGAAATTCCACGAAAAAAAGCGGTTTTGCTCCCAGACTCTCGTTTTTACTAGAAATAGGTTTAAGAAACCTTGAGTTTTTGGAACTATTTTCTTGTTTCACAGGCCAATCTTTGCTATAATGAGGTCAGCGAGGAAAGGGAGTCCGCTCCATCGTCCAAAAAGACTTTCATGGCCCATGCCTGCGTTTCTCTCACACCCCTGGGAGGCTGCGATGGGGACCCCAATCAGTATAGAGATGTGAAAGGATGGTTCGAAATGCCACGGAAAAAAGCAGAGCCCGCCAAAAAGACACCCACTCCGGAACAGGAAGCTCCTGCCCCGGTGAACGCTGCTCCAGCGGCAGAAGCTGCTCCTGCCCCGGAACCGGTGGAGGCTCCCCCCAAAGAGGCTGCCGCTCCCAAAAAGCCCACCAAGAAAAAGGCGGCTGCTGCCGGGAAGAAGGCTGCGCCTCAGGAGGAGAAGCCCGCCCCTGCCCCGGAGAAAGCCCCTGCCCCGAAAAAGAAAACGTCCGCCAAGAAAAAAGCCGCTCCTGCCCCCCAGGAGCCCGCACCAGTAGTTGAGGAGGCTGCACCAGTGAGTATCATGTCAGATTTGCCCCGCAGAAGCGTGGCGTTCATCGGTTCGGAATGCCACCCGTTTGTGAAAACCGGTGGATTGGGCGACGTGATGTACGCCCTGCCCAGAGAGCTTGTCCGGCTTAACTGCGACGTCCGCGTGATCCTTCCCCGCTATGCCTGCATCCCTGAGAAGTACCAGGAGCAGATGGTGTACCGGGGCGAGTTTTACATGGACCTGGGCAAAACCGGCCGGGAATACTACGTGGGCATTATGGAGTACGTCTGCGACGGCGTGGTGTACGACTTCATCGACAACCAGGAGTTCTTCTCTTCCGGCAACCCCTATCTGAACCTGGTGGACGATATTCCCAAATACTGCTTCTTCAGCAAGGCTGCTCTGGCCGCTTTGAACTTCATGGACTGGATTCCCGATATCATCCACTGCCACGACTGGCAGGCGGCTCTGGTGCCGGTGTATCTGCGCACCCTGTTCCAGAATTCTCCTGTGGGCCGGGCAAAGTCCATCCTCACCATCCACAACCTGCGCTTCCAGGGCATTTACAACATTCCCACCATCCAGTACTGGTCCGGCCTGCCCGATTCCGTGTTCAACATGGGCGCTCTGAAACAGAACTACGAGGACGCCAACATGTTCAAGGGCGGCTTGGCCTACGCGGACCGGATCACCACCGTCAGCGGCACCTACGCTCAGGAGATCCAGACCCGGGAGTACGGGGAAAACCTGGAGGGGCACCTGCGCTACCACAGCGGCAAGCTGCGGGGCATTGTCAACGGCATTGACTACGGCATGTGGAACCCGGAAACAGACCCGGCTCTGGCCGTGAACTACGGTCTGGGGAACGTGCTGGACCACAAGATGGAAAACAAGCTGGCCCTGCAGAAGGAGCTGGGTCTGGAAGAGGACGAGAGCAGATTTGTCATCGGCCTGATTTCCCGGCTTACCAACCAGAAGGGCCTGGACCTGGTCAGCGCCATCATTCCCCAGGTGCTGGACGGCAACACCCAGGTGGTGGTTCTGGGCACCGGCGACAAGGAGTACGAGGACACCTTCCGCTACTATGAGGACACCTACCGGGGCACTTTCGCCGCCTGCATTCAGTACGACGAGGCCAGGGCCCACCGGATCTACGCCGGCGCCGACGCCCTGCTGGTGCCCTCCCGCTTTGAGCCCTGCGGCCTGACCCAGCTCAACGCCATGCACTACGGCACCCTGCC
>CALWCD010000075.1 GCA_944376265.1 uncultured Clostridia bacterium
CCCCAGTACAACAAGCCCGGGTTCCTGGAGCTGGGCGTGTCCCCCGAGCAGGCTCCCGACGAGCCCACCTACATCACCCTCCACTTTGAAAAGGGCGTTCCCACCCAGCTGGACGGCCAGACCCTTTCCGGCGCGGAAATGGTGGAGAAGCTCAATGAGCTGGGCGGCAAGAACGGCATTGGCCTGGCGGACATCATTGAGAACCGTCTGGTGGGCATGAAGTCCCGGGGCGTGTACGAAACTCCCGGAGGCACCATTCTCTACCACGCGCACAACAAGCTGGAAGAGCTGTGCCTGGACAAGGAGACCTATCACTACAAGCAGCAGATCGCTCTGAAGTTTGCCGACCTGGTGTACAACGGCCAGTGGTTCACCCCGCTGCGTCAGGCTCTGTCCGCCTTTGTGGACTCCACCCAGGAGACCGTCACCGGCGACGTGAAGCTGAAGCTGTACAAGGGCAACATCATCGACGCCGGCGTCACCTCTCCCTTCTCTCTCTACGATGAGGAGATCGCCACCTTCGACGAGGACGAAGTGTACAACCAGGCAGACTCCGCCGGGTTCATCAACCTGTTCGGCCTGCCCATCAAAGTTCAGGCCAAGAAGGGCTTGACCTACGACAAATAAAAAGCGGCGCGGCTTGCCTGCTTTCCATGACCCATTCGGGCAAGGGGGGACTTTCCCAAGGGAAAAGTCCCCTTCTGCCGTTTCAAAACTAATCAGGGGGATATCACGCTTATGAAACTGTGGAAAGGCCGCTTCCAGAAGGAAGCCGACCCCAAGACCAACGACTTTAACTCCAGCATCTCCATTGACAGCCGGATGTACCACGAGGACATCCAGGGCAGCATTGCCCACGCCACCATGCTGGGAGAGTGCGGGATCATCGAAAAGAGGGAGAGCGAGAAGATTATTGAGGGGCTGAAGGGCATTCTGGCGGACCTGGATTCCGGCGCCCTGGCCATTGACCCGGACGCGGAGGACATCCACACCTTTGTGGAAGGAGAGCTCACCGCCCGCATCGGCGACGCGGGGAAGCGGCTTCACACCGCCCGCAGCCGGAACGACCAGGTGGCCTTGGATGTGCGCCTGACTCTCCGCAAGGACTGTGCCGGGGTGAAAGCCCAGCTGAAGGACTTCGTAAAGGTCCTGTGCCGGAAGGCGGAGCAGTACAGCGCCACGGTGATGCCCGGCTACACCCACATGCAGCGGGCCCAGCCCATCACCTTCGGCCATCATCTCATGGCCTACGCGGAAATGGTGCTGCGGGACATCTCCCGCCTGGAGGACGCTTTGAAGCGCATGGATGTGATGCCCTTGGGCAGCGGCGCCCTGGCCGGCACCACTTATCCCCTGGACCGGACCATCACCGCCAAGCTGCTGGGTTTCTCCCAAGTGAGCCAGAACAGCCTAGACGGCGTCTCCGACCGGGACTTCTGCGCGGAGATCGCCTTTGATGCCTCTCTCATCATGGTGCACCTGTCCCGGTTCTGCGAGGAGCTGGTGCTGTGGTGCTCCTGGGAGTTCCAGTTCATCGAGCTGGACGACGCCTTTTCCACTGGGTCCAGCATTATGCCCCAGAAGAAGAACCCGGACCTGGCGGAGCTGATCCGTGGCAAGAGCGGCCGGGTGTTCGGCGATTTGATGGCCCTGCTCTCCATGATGAAGGGGCTGCCCCTGGCCTACAACAAGGACATGCAGGAGGACAAGGAAGCGGTGTTCGACGCGGTGGACACCCTCAAGCTGTGCCTCACGCCCCTGATCCCCATGGTGGAGACCATGACTGTGAAAGAGGACAAAATGCGGGCCGCGGCAGCCGGCGGGTTTATCAACGCCACCGACTGCGCCGACTACCTGGTGGCGGAGAAAGGACTGCCCTTCCGGGACGCCTACAAGATCACCGGGGAGCTGGTGGCCCTGTGCATCCAGAAGGGCCTCACTCTGGAGACCTTGCCTCTGGAGGAATACAAGAATATCTGCGACAGCTTCGATGAGGGCGTGTATCAGGCCATTTCCCTGGAGAAGTGTGTGGGCGGCCGGAAGGTTCTGGGCGGGCCCGCTCCCGAAAATGTGAAAGCCCAGGTCCAGCGTGTGCTGGCCTTGTTGGAAGAGGAGGACAAGTGATATGGAGAAGATCAAGGTTGGGGTGGTGGGAGCCACCGGTTACGCGGGCAGCGAGATCTGCCGGCTGATCCTGGGCCACCCCCAGGCGGAGCTTGCCGCCATCAGCTCGGTGAGCTTTGAGGGCATGGCCCTCAGCGACGTGTATCCCGCCTATTACCAGCTGTGCGATATGGTCTGCGGCACCCAGGAGGAAGTGGTGGAGAAAAGCGACGTGATCTTCGCTGCTCTGCCTCACGGGCTCTCCCAGGAGCTGGGCGCCCAGTGCTACGCATTGGGCAAGACCTTCATCGACATGGGGGCGGACTTCCGCCTGGAAAGCGAAGAGAAGTATAAAGAGTGGTACGGCGGGACCTACCAGGACAAGGCCCTCCACCAGGAGGCGGTCTACGGCCTGCCGGAGTTCTTCCGGGAGAAGATCAAGGGCAAGAAACTCATCGCCAACCCGGGCTGCTACACCACCGCAGTGCCTCTGGCCCTGGTTCCCGCCTTGGAGGCCGGCTTTATCGAGCCTCAGGGCATTATCGCCGACTGCAAGTCCGGCGTCACCGGCGCGGGGAGAAAGCCCAGCCAGTCCAATCACTACCCGGAGCTCAACGAGAGCTTCACCGCCTATAAGGTGGCTAACCACCGCCACACCCCGGAGATCGAGCAGACCCTGTCCAAGATTTCCGGCGAAAAGCTGAAGCTCACCTTTGTGCCTCACCTGCTGCCCATCAACCGGGGCATCCTGGCCACCTGCTATGCCAAATTGAAGCCCGGCGTCACCGAGGACCAGCTGTGGGAGGCCTACCACGCCCGCTACGACGGGGAGTACTTCGTCCGGCTGCTGAAAAAGGGCCAGGTGGCCAACGTGAAAAACGTCCACTACACCAACTTCTGCGACGTGTCCCTGTTTGTGGACAGCCGCACCGGCACCTTCGTGGCCATTTCTGCCATCGACAACATGGTGAAGGGCGCCGCCGGCCAGGCCATCCAGAACATGAACCTGAGCTTCGGCCTGGAGGAGACCACCGGCTTACAGCTGGTGCCTCCCGCATTCTAAAGAGAAGCACTTATCTTGAAAGTCCAGTAGAGAGGGGAATGACCCATGAAAATGATTGAAGGCGGCGTGACCGCAGCCCAGGGCTTTGTGGCCGGGGGCATCCACTGCGGCATCCGCAAGAATAAATCCAAGCCCGACCTGGCCATGATTTACAGCCAGACCCCCTGCGCGGCGGCTGCCGTGTACACCCAGAACCTGGTAAAGGGCGCACCCATTCTGGTGACCCAAAAGAACATTGAAAACGGCTGCGCCAAAGCGGTGATCTGCAACTCCGGCAACGCCAACACCTGCAACGCCGACGGCGTGGAGAAGGCAGAGGCCATGTGCCAGCTCGCCGCCAAAGCCCTGGGCATCGACCCCCAGGACGTGGTGGTGGCCTCCACCGGCGTCATCGGCCAGGTGCTGCCCCTGGAGCCCATTGAGGCGGGCATCCCGGAGCTGGTGAAGGTGCTGAGCCCGGAGGGTTCCAACGGCGCCGCCACCGCCATTATGACCACCGACACCATCGCCAAGGAAGCGGCGGCGGAGGTGGAGATCGGCGGCAAGACCGTGCGTATGGGGGGCATCTCCAAGGGCAGCGGCATGATCCACCCCAACATGGCCACCATGCTGTGCTTCGTCACTACCGATTGTGCCATTACTCCCGCCATGCTGGACAAGGCCATCCATCAGGTGACGGACAAGACCTTCAACATGATCAGCGTGGACGGGGACACCTCCACCAACGACACCTTTGCCATCCTGGCAAACGGCGCCGCCGGAAATGAGGAGATTGCCCAGGAAGGCCCGGAATACGACGCCTTTGTGGAAGCTTTGGAAGCCGTGTGCCGGAAGCTCTCCAAGCTGATGGCCGGCGACGGGGAAGGCGCCACCAAGCTGCTGGTGTGCAAGGTGGAAGGCGCCGCCGACCTGGAGATGGCCAAGACCGTCTCCAAGAGCGTGATCTGCTCCACCCTGTTCAAGGCGGCCATGTTCGGCGCAGACGCCAACTGGGGCCGGGTGCTGTGCGCCATCGGCTATTCCGGGGCTGCGGTGGACGTGAACAAGATCGACGTGTCTTTCCGCTCCGCCAAGGGCCAGGTGGACGTTTGCAAAAACGGCGCGGGCATTCCCTTCTCCGAAGAGGAGGCTTCCCTGGTGCTGGGCGAGCACGACATCGACATTCTGGTCCATCTCCACATGGGAGAAGTGAGCGCCCAGGCTTACGGCTGCGACCTGACCTACGACTACGTGAAGATCAACGGGGATTACCGCACCTGATGCGTGGAAAGGGGGAGCGTCCCTTGAACGTGAAGCGGAAAGCGAAGCCCGGGCCTGGACCCTGGGACATTGCCGCCGGGGTGATGGCGGGGCTGCTGTTTGTGGACCTGCTCAGCTTTTTCATCCTGCTGGTGGTGGGGGTGGACCTGCTGCTGGTCTATTCCCTGGAGCTGGGCGTGATGACGGCGGTATTCCTGCTGCTGGGGATTGGCCTGTATTTCGCGGGGCAAACCAAATTCGGAAAGCTGTGGAAGCGGCTTCTGCTGGGGGCGCTGTTTTCCGGGGGCGCCATGATGGTGTTTTTCACTTTGGGGCTGCTGGCCCTTATCGCCTTTGGGTCCAGCCTGTGAACGCGAGGAAGTGATTCGGATGAGCAAGAGAGAGCCAAAGCCGAGAAAGCTGCGATGGAACGGGAAGCCTGCTTTCTGTGTGTGGGATGGCATCGGCGTGGGATTAAGCATGGTGCTGATCCTCTATCCCATTTGGATCTTTTTAATGATGGTGCGGATCTTGCCAGCTCCGCAAGACAATAGTTTTGATAGTACTTTAGGAGTCCTTAGCGGGGTGTTGACTGTAGTGGGATTCGGGTACTTTCTTGCCCGGTGGAAACGGATGCTGAAAGTTACCAGCGCCTTTGTGATGGTGGGCGTTATCCTATGTATGATTTTGCTTTTGTTCTTTTTTGTGTATTGGAGAGCGAGCATGTCCATAGAACCGTATATCCACGAGAAACTATATGGGGATTCATAAAAGCAAGTGAGGGAGTAGAACCATGGAAATTCCAAATAACGAGCGGGCAAAGGTCCTGGTACAGGCCTTGCCCTATATCAAGAAATACGCCGGCAAGACCGTGGTGGTGAAGTACGGCGGCAACGCCATGATCGACGAGGGCCTGAAAAACGATGTGATGAACGACATCGTGCTGATGCAGCTGGTGGGCATCAACGTGGTGCTGGTCCACGGGGGCGGGCCGGAGATCAACGCCATGCTGAAGAAGATCCAGAAGGAGAGCAAGTTCCTCAACGGCATGCGGGTCACCGACCAGGAGACCATGGACATTGTCCAGCAGGTGCTGGCGGGCAAGGTGAACAAGGACCTGGTCCAGCGCCTGGAAGACGCCGGAGGCAAGGCCGTGGGCCTGTGCGGACTGGACGGCTCCCTGCTGAAAGCCGACCAGCTGGACACGGAGCTGGGCTTTGTGGGGGAGATCCGGGAAGTGAACACGGAGATCCTGCAGAACGCCGCGGCCAATGGATATGTGCCCATTGTGTCCACGGTGGCGGCGGGGTACCACGGAGAGGTGTTCAACATCAACGCGGACGTGGCGGCAGCCCGCATCGCGGCTTCCCTGTCCGCCATGAAGCTGATCCTCATGACCGACGTCCGGGGCCTTCTCCGGGACAAGGAGGACGAAAGCACCCTGATCCCTGTAGTCAAGCTCAGCGATGTGAGCCGCCTGAAAAAGGAGGGGATTATCTCCGGAGGCATGATCCCCAAGATCGACTGCTGCGTGGACGCTGTCCGCCGGGGCGTGGGAAGAGCCCACATCATCGACGGCAGAACGCCCCACTCCATTCTGGTGGAGCTGTTCACCGACGAAGGCATTGGCACCATGTTTTACTGAGATGTTTTCGGCTCGCCGGGCGGCGCCCTGCCTGTCCTGAAACCGGTCCCGCCTGTAAGCAGGGTCCGGATGGTTTTTCAGTTTTTTAGGGAGTGATTTCCATGACGTTTGAACAGATTAAAGAGCAAGAGCAGACCTATGTCCTCCACACCTACGGACGGGTGGACGCCGCCCTGGTAAAGGGCGAAAACGCCCGGGCCTGGGATGTGGAAGGCAAGGAGTACATCGATTTCACCGCGGGCATCGGGGTGAACGCCCTGGGTTACAGCGATCCGGAGTGGGCCGCCGCCGTGGCAGCCCAGGCCGGGAAGATCCAGCACATGTGCAACTACTACTACTGCCCGGAAAACACCGCCCTGGCCCAGGAGCTTTCGGAAGCTTCCGGCATGGCCAAAGCCTTCTTCTGCAACTCCGGGGCCGAGGCCAACGAGTGCGCCATCAAGGTGGCCCGGAAATACGGGGAACAGCGGGGCGCCGGCAAAATCGTCACCCTGGTGAATTCCTTCCACGGCCGCACCCTCACCACTCTGGCCGCCACCGGCCAGGAGGGCTTCCACAAGGACTTCCTTCCCCTGACCGAGGGCTTTGTCTACGCTCAGGCGGGGGACCTGGAGAGCGTGAAGGCTTTGCTGGACGGCTCCGTGTGCGCCGTGCTGCTGGAAATGGTCCAGGGCGAGGGCGGCGTCATCCCCATGGAGGAGGACTTTGTGAAAGGCCTGGAGCAGCTCTGCCGGGAGCGTGACGTGCTGCTGATGATCGACGAGGTCCAGACCGGCGTGGGCCGCACCGGCACCTTCTACGCCTACCAGGGCTATGGGGTCCATCCCGACGTGGTGACCACCGCCAAGGGCCTTGCCGGCGGCCTGCCCATCGGCGCCTGCCTGGTAAGCGGGAAGCTGGGGGACATTTTGAAGCCCGGCATGAACGGTTCCACCTTCGGGGGCAACCCGGTGGCCTGCGCCGGCGCCCGGGTGGTGGTCCGCCGGGTCGGCGACCCGGCCTTCCTTCAGAGCGTGAAGGAAAAGGGCGCCTACCTGAAAGAGAAATTGGAAGCCATGCCTCAGGTGGAATACGTCCGGGGCAAGGGCCTGATGCTGGGTGTGAAGCTGAAGGGCAAGGACGCCCACGAGGTGCTGGTGGAATGCGCCAAGCAGGGGCTTTTGATCCTCACCGCCAAAGAGTTGGTGCGGTTTTTGCCCCCTCTCACCATCACCAAAGAGGACATGGACCAGGGCCTGGCCATTTTCCAGAAAGTTCTGGAACAGTGAAACATTGACAATGCCCGCTGAGGCGGATGCACAGAAAGGATGAGACCCATGAAACACCTGTTGAAGCTGCTGGATCTGACCGGAGAGGAGATTCTGGACATTCTGAACCTGGCGGACCAGCTGAAGTACGAGACCAAGCACGGCATTGAGCACCCCTACCTGAAGGGCAAGTGCCTGGGGATGATCTTCGAGAAGTCCTCCACCCGCACCCGTGTGTCCTTCGAGGTGGGCATCAACCAGCTGGGTGGCTACGCTGTGGTAATGGGAGCCGAGGGCTCTCAGATCGGCCGGGGCGAGCCTGTCCAGGACACTGCCCGGGTGCTGTCCCGGTATGTGGACGGCATTATGATCCGCACCTTCGGCCAGGACGAGGTGGAAGCGCTGGCCCAGTACGGCAGCGTGCCGGTGATCAACGGCCTGACGGACTTCTGCCACCCCTGCCAGGTGCTGGCGGACCTGATGACCATCCGGGAGTACAAGGGCTCCCTGGAAGGGCTGAAACTGTGCTTCATCGGCGACGGCAACAACATGATGAACAGCCTGATTGTGGGCGGCCTGAAGGTGGGCATGAGCGTGGCCGTGGCCTGCCCCGAGGGTTACCGCCCGCCCCAGGAGATCCTGGAGTTTGCTGCCGGGTACGGGGACAAGTTCCAGCTTACCGATTCCCCCCTGGAAGCCGCCAAGGACGCGGACGTGGTCATCACCGACGTGTGGACCTCCATGGGACAGGAAGAGGAGCGCCAGAAGCGAGAGGCCGCCTTTAAGGGCTACTGCGTGGACGAGAAGCTGATGGCTCAGGCCAAGCCCGACGCCATGGTGCAGCACTGCCTGCCCGCCCATCGCGGGGAGGAGATCACCGAGGAGGTGTTCGAGGCCAACGCCCAGTATATCTTCGAGGAAGCGGAAAACCGTCTCCATGCCCAGAAGGCCGTAATGGTCAAAACCATGGGCCAGGTGGAAACAGAACAGTGAGCACAGAGGAAAGAAGAGGCGCCAGCCTCTTTTTTCTTTGCCTGAAAAGCGGAGAAACCTGTCTGGAAAAAACTTTTCCTTTTGTTTTTCGCCCCCTTGTGCTATGATATTTGGGAGATCTGCAATGTTTTTCAAGGGGGTGATCCCATAAAATTCTACGTGACCCGTCATGGGCAAACGGCATGGAACCGGGCGAACATCATCTGCGGCGTGACGGACCTGAGCCTGGACGAGACCGGCATGGAACAGGCCCGGGAAACAGGACGGAGGCTGCGGGACGTGGCCTTTGACCGGGTGATCTGCTCCCCGCTGCTGAGGGCCCGCCAGACGGCCCAGCTGATCTGCGAGGGGAGAGACCTGCCCCTGACTGTCGATGGAAGAATTCGGGAGCAGGACTACGGCGCCTTTGAGGGAAAGCCCCGGCTGGAGCCTGGCTTCCTGGAGACCAAGCGGAACTTCGCCGTCCACTACCCCGGCGGGGAGTCCCACATGTCCGCCGCTCAGCGGGTTTACAATTTCCTGGAGGACACCGCCCGAAAATACCCCGGGGAAACGGTGCTGGTGGTGTGCCACGGGGGAATCTGCCGCATTATTGAAAGCTACTTTCACGACATGACCAACGAGGAATTTTTCCGTTTCAATATGGGCAACTGCGAGGTGCGGGAGTATGTCCTGGACCTGCCCCAAGGAGAGGAGGGAGAGACATGGTAACGTTTTACGGTTCCCACATCTGCAGCGGCTGCCGGGAGGCAAAAGCCCTCTTTGAGGAGAAGCAGTTCACCGATTTCAAGTTCATCGAGATTACGGAGTGCACCGACAACCTGCGGGCCTTTTTGAAGCTGCGGGACACCCGGGAGGAACTGAAGGAGGCCAGAGAGGCCGGCCGCATCGGCATCCCCTGCTTTGTGCGGGAGGATGGGTCCATCACCCTGGAGGCGTCAGATGTGCTGAAAGAAGCAGGGGTGGAGTGTTAAAATTTCGGCAAAGCTCTTGAATAACATCCTTTTTCAGATTATAATGGACACAGATTGGTATTTCGGCAGGCGCCCCGCCATGCCGGAAGAAATATGAAACCGAAAGGAGTACCAATATGAACTATTCCCATGAAGTGGAAAATATGTGCACGGTGAAGAAGGGTCCCCATCATGGTCCCGCTCCCATCCCGGAGGAAGGCAAGTGGGTGAAGTCCTACCAGATCTCCGACATCTCCGGTCTTTCCCATGGTGTGGGCTGGTGCGCTCCCCAGCAGGGCGCCTGCAAGCTGACCCTGAACGTGAAGGAAGGCATCGTGCAGGAAGCCCTGGTGGAAACTCTGGGATGTTCCGGCATGACCCATTCCGCCGCTATGGCCGCTGAAATCCTCCCCGGCAAAACTCTGCTGGAGTGCCTGAACACCGACCTGGTGTGCGACGCCATCAACGTGGCCATGCGGGAGATCTTCAAGCAGCTGGCTTACGGCCGCAGCCAGACCGCCTTCTCCGAGGACGGCCTGCCCATCGGCGCCAGCCTGGAAGACCTGGGCAAGGGCCTGCGCTCTCAGGTGGGCACCATGTTCTCCACCGGCCTCAAGGGCGTTCGCTACATGGAAATGGCAGAAGGCTATGTCATCAAGATGGCTCTCGACGAAGAGGGCGAGGTCATTGGCTATCAGTTTGTCAAGGTCGGCAAGATGCTGGAGGACATCCGTCACGGCGTTTCTCCCGATGAGGCCTACAAGAAGAACATTGGCCAGTATGGCCGGTTCGACGGCGCTGCCAAGTACATCGACCCCAGAGAAGAATAATTCCCCACGCGGATGAACTAAGGAGGACAAGCAAATGGCTAATGACGTCATGTTTGAAGGCAAAGAAAGAAGAATGCCGAAGATCGAGAAATGCCTGGCCGAGTACGGCATCGCCAGCCTGGAAGAGGCCCGTGAGCTGTGCAACAGCAAGGGCTTCGATCCCTATGATATCGTCAAGGGCGTGCAGCCCATCGCTTTCGAGAACGCCGGCTGGGCCTACACCCTGGGCTGCGCCGTCGCCATCAAGAAGGGCGTAAAGACCGCCGCTGAGGCCGCCGAGGCCATCGGCATCGGCCTGGAGGCCTTCTGCGTGCCCGGCTCTGTGGCCGAGCAGCGCAACGTGGGCCTGGGCCACGGCAACCTGGGCGCCATGCTGCTCCGGGA
>CALWCD010000076.1 GCA_944376265.1 uncultured Clostridia bacterium
TACCCCTTCCAGGGGTCAGCAAGTACTGACCCCTCTGGGGTCTGAGCAAACCACTAGTTTACTAGTGGTTTTGATTAAACAGAGAATTTAGGTATACTATATATTTACTCACAGTATATTTTGATCACAGGGAGGTACTTTCATGAGCGACTATCACATTCAGTCCACACAGATCACCCAATTTGCCGACCGTCTTCAAGAGGACGAGCGGTCTCCCGGGACCATTGAGAACTACCTGCGCCACGTGCGGGCCTTTTCCGCCTGGGCCGGGGAGCGGCCCGTTACCAAGGAGCTGACCGCCGTCTGGAAGGAAGCGCTGGTGTCTCACGGGTACTGCGCCGGCACCGTGAATACCATGGTGGTGTCCCTCAACCGGTTTTTTGAGTTTCTGGGCTGGAAGGAATGCCAGGTGAAAACACTGCGGGTCCAGCGGCGGATGTTCCGGGAGGACAGCCGGGAGCTGACCAGGGCGGAGTACACCCGGCTTCTGGACGCCGCCCGGGCCATGGGAAGAGACCGGCTGGTGCTGCTGATGGAGACCATCTGCGCCACGGGCATCCGGGTCTCCGAGGTGAAGTATATCACGGTGGAAGCGCTTTCCGGACAGGTGTTCCTCACCAGAAACGGCACGTGACTTTCCCGCAAGCAGATTTGGGCGGAAATGAAGTCGGTCTGCGCCAGGGCCAAGGTGGCGGCGTCCAAAGTGTTTCCCCACAACCTGCGGCATCTGTTTGCCCGGGACTTCTACAAGGCCTGTTAGGACGTGGCAAAGCTGGCGGACGTGCTGGGCCACAGCTCCATGGAAACCACCCGCATTTATCTGATCTCCACCGGCGCGGAGCACGCTCACACCCTGGACCGGCTGCAGCTTATCCAATAGGGCAAAATTCATAAATTGTCTAAAATACATAAAAAGAAAGCGCCATTCCACCCTAGGCTTTGCATATATTAGTTACAACTAACTTAAATAAAAAAACAGTTTCCGTCTGGAATATTTTTGAAATGGACAAATATGGATATTTCTGCTTTTTTTCGCGCTTTATTTAGAATTTACTTGCCCTTTCCAAAGGTCTGTGCTAAAATGTTAGTCGTATGATTTGGATTGAATTTGCAAATCCCAATGTTCTGCTAGACAATTTATGAATATTGTTGATTAAGCTCAGTTTCCATATCATGGGACCGCAGCGGACCTGTCTGCCGGGTCCGGGATCATGCAAAAAGGAGCGAATCTCGTGGGGAATGTACAGAATCAGAACGACAACGTGATGGTCATCGACCTGCTGCAGCTGGCGAAAGCTTTGTGGCATCGGGCGTGGGCCATCATTTTAGCTATGGTGGTATTTGGCGGCGCGGCGTTCTCCTATGCCTATTTTCTCGTTACGCCCCTCTATAAAGCCAGCGCCATGATGTACGTCAACAACAGTTCCATCTCTGTGGGAAGCACCCAGGTGGACTTGAGCGACTTGACCGCGGCCCAGAGCCTGGTGGAGACCTACGTGGTCATCCTGAAAACCAGGGGGACGCTGGAAACCGTAATCGAGCAGGCAGACTTGCCCTATTCCTATGAAACCCTCTCCAATATGATCGAGGCTGGGGCGGTGAACTCCACGGAGGTGTTCTCCATTGAGGTCACCAGCCCCGACCCCGGAGAGGCAGAGAAGATCGCCAACACCATTGCGGAACTTCTGCCCAGCCGTATTTCCCAGATCGTGGAGGGCAGCTCGGCAAAGATTGTGGACTACGCTGTGGTGCCCAGCCAGAAGGCTTCTCCCAGCTTGTCCCGCTACACTCTGATAGGCCTCCTGCTGGGAGCGGTGGTCAGCTGCGGCATCATCGTGCTGCGGGTGCTCTTTGACGAGCAGATCCGGGACGAGGAGTACGTCCGGGATACCTTTGACCTGCCTCTGCTGGCCGCGGTGCCCGACCTGGCCGCCAAGGGCGGCGGCAACTACTACTACAGCCGCAGCGGCGGGGAGGAGAAGGCCTGATGGGTAAAAAGTCCAAGAAAATCAACGACCAGTCCTACGGCGTGCTGCTGGGCGACCACCTCAGCTTTGCCGCTTCGGAAGCCTACAAGCTTCTCCGCACCAACCTGATGTTTGCTCTTACAGGCACGGAAAGCGACTGCCACGTGGTGGGGATCACCAGTTCCGTCCGAGGGGAGGGCAAGTCCACCACCACCTTGAACCTGGCCTACTCCATTGCGGAGGCCGGCCAGTATGTGCTGGTGATCGAGGCGGACATGCGGCTGCCCACCTTGGCCAAGCGCCTGGGTATCGACGGGTCCAAGGGCATCTCCAACCTGCTGGTGGGGATGAGCAAGGGCTCGGAGGTGATGCAGCGCTCCAGCCTTCACCCCAACCTGTACGTGCTCCCCGCGGGGGAGATTCCCCCCAACCCCTCCGAACTGCTGGGGTCTGACCGCATGAAGATCACCATGGACGTGCTGAAGAAGGACTTCGACTACATCCTGCTGGACCTGCCCCCCGTGACCGCCGTGTCCGACCCTCTGGTGGTGTCTAAGCTGGTGGACGGCATGGTGCTGGTGGTGAGGCAGAACTACAGCAACAAGCGCTCCTTGACGGAAGCCGTCCGGCAGCTGCAGTTTGTGGATGCCAAGATCCTGGGCTTTGTCATGACGGACTCCGACACCGGGCCCAATGGCCGGAAAAAGTACTACAAGAAATACTACAAGCAGTACGGCTATGGGTACGGCTACGGGGCATCCAAGAAAAAGGACAAGAAGAACGAAGACGAGAAAGAGAAAACCATCGCATGATCGATATACATACCCACGTGCTTCCCGGTGTGGATGATGGAAGCTCTTCCCTGGAAGAGAGCCTTTGGCTGGGGAAGGCCCTGGCCCAGCAGGGGGTTACCCTGATCGCGGCAACGCCCCATTTCTACGCTGACCGCCAGCGGCCCTCCCAGTTTCTCCAGTGCCGGGAGCAGGCGGAGCGCCTTCTGTGGAGCCGATGGCCCCAGGAGTACCCACCCTTCCTGGTGGGGGCGGAAGTCCACTACTTTGACGGTATGTCCCGCACCGAAGAGCTGTCCCAGCTCACCCTGGAGTCCACCAACATCCTGCTTCTGGAAATGCCCTTTTCCTCCTGGAGCCAGCGGATGGTGGAGGAAGTGCTGGAGATTCAAACCAGAAGGAACCTGCAGGTGCTTCTGGCCCACGTGGAGCGGTACATGCCCTTTCAGGAGGGCAGGGTGTGGGAGCAGCTGCGGCAGGGCGGCGTGTGGACTCAGTGCAATGCCTCGTTTTTCCTGCACTGGAGGACCAGGGGCAAAGCGCTGCGGATGCTGCGGAAAGGAGAGATTCACATGCTGGGTTCCGACTGCCACAACCAGCTCACCAGGCCCCCCCGCCTGGGAGAGGCCAGAGCGGCCATAGAAAAATCCCTGGGAGCCGGGGCTTGGCGGATCTTTGACCGCAAGACCTTCACTCTGTTGAAATCCAGGTGCAGAACTCATGAAAGATAAAAAGATTCTTGCCGGGGTGATTGCCCTTTTGGGGGTGCTTTGCCTGGTGTGCGGCTTCCTGCTTCTGAGGGGAGACCCTTCCCCGGAACCGGTTCCCACGGCAACTGCGTCTCCCACGGCGGAACCCACTGCCGCCCCTTCGCTGGAGCCGGAAAGCTCTTCTGAAAGCTCCCAGGAAGAACCCTATGCAAGCCCCATCGATTTTCCCGCTCTCCAGGAGGGCAATCCGGATATTTACGCATGGCTGCAGATTCCGGGCACCGAGTTTGACTTTCCCATAGTCCAGCGGGCAGGGGACGACAGCTTTTACCTGACCCACGACAGTGACGGAAAGGAAAGCCCCGCCGGCGCCATCTTTACGGAAAGCGCCTACAACACCACCACCATGGAGGACCTGCTCACGGTGGCTTACGGCCACCAGATGCACGCAGGCACCATGTTTGGAAAGCTCCAGGAGACCTACTCCCAGGAGAACGCCTTGGAGGACTACGGGGAGATCGTGGTCTACCTTCCGGAAAAGGAGCTCCACTACACCGTGTTCGCCGCTGTCCCCTATGACAACCGGCATATCCTCTACAATTATGACCCCACCGATTCCCGCCGGGTCACGGCATTTTTGAACAGCGTGTACGAAGTCCGGGAGATCGGCGCCCAGTTCAGCGACAGGGTCACCGTGTCCCCGGAGGACAACATTCTGGTCCTGTCCACCTGTTTGACAGGCAATTCTCAAAAACGGTATCTGGTTCTGGCTGTGTGCCAGACTGTGATAGATTAATTTTCCAAAATAGGAAGGATGATTTCCCATGAAAAAGCTTGCCTCGTTTCTGATTGCTGCGCTGATGCTCTTCGCGCTGATGATTCCCGCTTCCGCAGATATGGAGTTTACCGGGAGTGTGGAGCAGAAGCCCGCTCCCGAGGTTGTTACTCAAGTGGATGAGAACGGCAATGAGGTGACCGCCATCATCACCAACGACGACGGCACCCAGGTTCACAGCTTGGATCCCTCGGAGCTGATCATTACCCCCATTTCTGAGGTAGATACGGCCTCCGAGGAGATCAGCGAAGCTTTGCGCAATGCTTATCAGCAGCTTCAGAACACTCCCGATGTGGACCAGCTGGTGCCTGAAGTGAGCTTGGTAGACATCCTCCAGAAGATGGGCAGCTCTTCCAAGGTGGAAGACTTGGTCGTGCGGGATGTGTTCGACGTTACCGTCACGGGTGAAGCCGCGGAGCATCTGTCTGCGGAGGATCAGTACATCACCATCCGATTTGACCTGGGCATTTCTCCCACCGCCACCCTTATTGTGCTCCACAACTACGAGGCCGACAAGTGGGAGTATATCCCTAATGACCAGGTGACCATCAACAATGACGGCACGGTGGACGTGAAGTTCTATAGCCTGTCTCCCGTGGCCTTTGTGGTGGACAAGACGGAAACCGACACCAGCGCTTCCACCGACGCCAACGCGCCCACCTCTCCCCAGACCGGTGACGAGAGCGGGTTCCCTGTGGCAGGCGCCGGACTGATGGTTCTGGGCTGCGCCGCCGTGGCTTCCGCTGTGGTGGTTTGGAAAAAGCGTGTCCGGAATTAAATGAAATTTCGTTTCGATGTACGTGTCCTGAAAGGGATCGCGGCGGTCCTCGCTCTGGTGTTGATCGTCCTGGCTGTGATGCTGGTGGTCCGGCAGGTGGACCACCGGTTTGCAGAAGAGCAGCTCCCGGAGAGCGCAGATCAGGCCGGTTCTTCCAGCCAGCCGGAGCGGGAGATCACCTATTACAATGGAACAGCTTACGCCAAAAAAGAAGGCTTGGAGACAGTCCTTCTGATGGGGTTAGACAAGTTTGAGGGAGAGACCCCGGAAAGCTATGTGAACAACCAGCAGGCGGACTTTCTTCTGGTCCTGGTGATGGACCAGCAGGCCCAAACCTGCACTCCCATCCAGCTGAACCGTGACACCATGACGAAGATTCAGATCCTGGGTGTCACAGGCGCCCCGGCCGGCACTTTTACCGGCCAGCTTGCCCTTGCCCACACCTATGGCAGCGGGGAAGAGGACAGCTGTGAAAATACCGTGCTGGCGGTTTCCAACCTGCTGTATGGCATGGAAATCCACCACTATGTCTCCATGACCATGGACGGGGTCGCTCTCCTGAATGATTTGGTGGGAGGCGTCACCGTGGAAGTGATGGACGACTTCTCCGGAATTGACGACACCCTGGTGCAGGGGGAGACGGTGACCCTGCTGGGAGAGCATGCCCTGAACTATGTCCGCTCCCGGGGCGGGCTGGAAGACAGCACCAACCTTCACCGGATGGAGCGGCAGCGCCAGTATCTGGGGGCGCTCCAGGAGCAGGTGAAGAAGGCCTCCCGGGAGGAGGGCTTTACCCTGGACGCTTTGATGCGGCTCAACGAATACCTGGTGTCCGACTGCACCATCAACCAGCTTTCCGATTTGGCAGAGGGCCTCACCACTTACCAGGTGGGCGAGATCCTCACCACAAAAGGAGAAGCCAAGGTGGGGGAGAAGTTCATGGAGTTTACCGTGGACGAAGAAGCTCTCCAGCAGCTGATTATGGATGTGTTTTACGAGCCGGTGGAGCAGGACGGTTCGGCTTCATGAGGAACGTATGAATCAAAAACGAGTGTTCGCGCTTTGTGTATTGTTGGCCTGTTTTGCGGCGTTTCTGGCCTTTCTCTTTTCCAGCCAGCCTGGGAAGGAGTCGGTTGGCATGAGCCGGGGAATCCTCCAATGGGTCGCCGGCCTGTTTGGGGCAGAGCTCAACAGCACATCGCTGAAAACATGGGACTTTTTCTTCCGCAAAGGCGCTCATTTTACCCTGTACTTTGTACTGGGTTTTGGGCTGTGCGGAGCGTTTCAACGGCAGAAAAGGATGCCTCCGTGGGTTCCGGCGCTGCTGCTGGGAGCGGCATTTGCCGCCACGGATGAATTCCACCAGCTCTTTACCCAAAGGACCGCCATGGTCCAGGATGTCCTTCTGGATTCCTGCGGAGTGGCGGCAGGCTGCGGTGCGGCGTGCCTGGTGCGGTGGACAGGAAAAAAACGGCCGAATTGATGCGGTTTGCTGGCCGCCTGCCGAAACAGGGCGGTTTGCCACGATTTTGCGAGGGTACGAGGAAGCGATCATGTTGCTTCCGAAAGGATAAGGTGAGGGAATGAACGAACAGCAGCAGACAACGGTGAATACCTCCACATGGAAAAAGACAGGTTCTGGAATCCATGTAGGCTCCGAAGGCCGAAAGCTGAAGATGATTGTCTACGATCTCTGTGTGCTGGCGGTGGTAACCTACCTGATTCTTGGGGTGTTTCCCAGAGGCGGAGCATTGTTCTCTGTCCGGGAGACGGTAATCCAGTTTGCCCTGGCGGCGGTCTCCATGATCCTTTCCCGCAATGTGTGCAAGGTCTATTCTCAGGTATGGCGGTACAGCAGAAGCAACAGTTATCTCCGGCTTCTGTTTGCCGATGCGGTGGGGGCCGTGATTTACTACCTCGTGGCGGAGGTGCTGCCCTTCCCGCGGCCTACCGTATTCCGCATGGCAGCCATGGTGTTGCTTGCTTCCATGGGCACGATGGTTTTACGGTTTTTGTACACTTGGCTGTTTAAGATGTGCACCTCCAACAGTGAGGTAAGAGGTTTTTTCAGCAATAAAAATTGGTTTACCACCAGTGTGGACAGGCTCATTAGGCTTTTGACCGGAATTTCCCTGGAGGAGGAGGCCTCTTCCGGGACTATGCCGGAAAAGAACAAGATCCGCATTGCCATTGTGGGTGCAGGGCGTACCGGTGTCCGGTTGGCGGAAGAACTGTTGAGCAATCCCAACGCAGTGTATACGCCGGTCTGCTTTATTGACGTAGACCGAGAGAAGGTTGGTCGCCGTGTGTGCGGCATCAACGTGCTGCCCCCCAGGGAGGGCAACAAAGAGGAATTGGACCAGCTTTCCGTGCAGGAAGTGGTCTTTGCCGTAAAGAAAACTCCGGAAGAGCGGGCTGCGCTGTACAACCGGTATAAGTCCATGGGGTATAAGATCAAGGTTTACACCTTTCCCGTGGAAAGCACAGAAGAAAATGGCAGAAGACAGATCCGGGAGTTTGACGTGGAAGAGCTGCTGTTCCGCAGAGAGGTGGATTTTCTGGGAGAACAAACCCGCAGCTTTTACCGGGACAAGGTGGTGCTTGTCACCGGGGGAGGCGGCTCCATTGGTTCGGAGCTGAGCCGGCAGATCGCCCGGATGAAGCCCCGGCAGCTGGTGCTTTTGGATATCTATGAAAACAACGTGTATGACGTCCAGCAGGAGATGCTCCTGAAATACGGGGAATCCCTGAATCTGGCAGTGGAGATCGCCAGTGTCCGGGACGCGGAGCAGCTGGACAAGGTGTTCCGTACATACAAGCCCCAAGTGGTGCTTCACGCCGCCGCCCACAAGCATGTGCCCCTCATGGAGCACAACTGCTCCGAGGCGGTGAAGAACAATGTGTTTGGCACCTGGAATGTAGTGAACGCGGCGGAAAAGTACGGCGCGGAGAAGTTCATCATGATCTCCACCGACAAAGCGGTGAACCCCACCAACGTGATGGGCGCCACCAAGCGGCTGTGCGAGATGATCGTGCTGAGCCGTGCGGCCCAGCAGAGCGGGACTTCCTTCAGCTGCACCCGGTTCGGGAACGTGCTGGGCAGCAATGGCAGTGTGATACCCCTGTTCAAGCGGCAGATTGCCAACGGCGGGCCCGTCACCGTAACGGACAAGCGGATTATCCGCTACTTCATGACCATTCCGGAGGCCAGCCAGCTGGTGCTCACTTCCGGGGCCATGGCCAAGAGCGGGGAGCTGTTCGTGCTGGATATGGGTAGGCCAGTGAAGATCCTGGACCTGGCGGAGAACATGATCCGCCTCAGCGGCCTGGAGCCTTACAAGGATATTGACATTGTGGAGACCGGCCTGCGGCCCGGGGAGAAGCTCTATGAGGAGCTGCTCATCCAGACGGAAACTTTGACCAAAACGGATAACGATATGATCTTTGTGGAGCGGGATGAGCCGCTTAGCCGGGAAGAGATCGAGGAGAAATTAGAGCTACTCGAGCACTCCCTGGAGACGGAAGACGACAACGTGATCCGGGAGGCCATGAAACATGTGGTGCCTGCTTATCACTCTCCCGAAGAGGTCAACGACAAGGCAATCGCCGAGGCGAAGTTTATTGAGGATACTGCTACCGGGGCCGCTGTGCCGGTGGCGGGGTAATTGTGTGATCCACCAAAGGAAAAGAGGGAATCAACATGAACCTTGCAGAGGATAAGCGTTTTGAGGGGATTAAACCCTTCACGAAAAAAGTGTGGCTTTCCACGCCTACCATGCATGGGGAGGAACTCCAGTTTATACAAGAAGCCATTGAGACCAATTGGGTTTCTACAGTGGGGGAAAATATCAATTTCTCCGAGAAGGAAATTGCTGAAAAGATTGGCCGGAAATATGCGGTGGGCCTTGCCTCTGGTACTTCCGCGCTCCATTTGGCTGTAAAGCTTTGTGGAGAGAAACTTTATGGCCAGCCTAAAGTAGGCCATGGCACTTTGGAGGGACACAAGGTGATAGCTGTATAATAGGGACAACCAAGAAAAAGCCTTGAATTTACAAGGATTTTCGGCTCTAAGTCAGTCCCCGTTATTTGAAATTTTCTACGGAAACTGGAGTGGGTCAGAGAATCCAAGAGGTGAAGATGGCTTCTTGGATACTCATGAATTGACCCACAATCCAGAGTAGAGAATTTTATAAGGAGGAACTGACTTAGCTCACACGCCATGTCTGGCGGTGGGCTATTTGTCGTTCATAAGAGAATCAAAGTCTGTTTTCGGACAGATTGTTTCAATATAAATATAGAAAAGACAGACGTGCGCAGATGTATAGGCGCAGTGAAGAGGGGAACGAGAGATGTTTAATCCTGATAACAATTATGAGAAATTTGAGAATAAGGTTTGGCTGTCCTCACCTACCATGTATCCGGATTCCATGCGTTATGTGATGGAAGCTTATGAAACCAACTGGATGTCTACTGTGGGAGCGAACATCAACGAGGTGGAGAAGCAGATCTGCGAGAAGGTGGGCTGCAAGTATGCCGTTGCGCTCTCTGCTGGTACTGCCGCACTGCATCTGGCTATGAAGCTGGCAGGTGAAAAGGTATATGGAAAACCGGCTCCCGGAACGGGTGCGCTCGCAAACCGCTTTGTTGCGGCGAGCGATATGACTTTCGATGCCACGGTGAACCCCATTGTCTATGAGGGTGGTATTCCCGTGTTCATCGACACAGAGTACGATACTTGGAATATGGACCCGGTTGCGTTGGAAAAAGCTTTTGAATTGTATCCTGAAATCAAAGTGGTCGTTGTGGCGCACCTCTACGGCACACCCGGAAAGATCGACGAAATCCGGGAAATCTGTAACCGACACAATGCAGTAATCATCGAGGACGCTGCGGAATCCCTTGGCGCATCCTACAAGGGCGTTCAGACCGGCGTGTTCGGTACATACAATGCCATTTCCTTCAATGGCAATAAAATCATTACCGGTTCGTCCGGCGGTATGCTGCTGACCGACAGTAAGGAAGCGGCAGACAAGGTTCGCAAGTGGTCAACACAGTCCAGAGAACGTGCGGCATGGTATCAGCATGAGGAGCTTGGTTACAACTACCGCATGAGCAATGTAATTGCAGGTGTTGTCCGTAACCAGATACCCCATTTGGAGGAGCATATTGCCCAGAAGAAGGCAATCTATATGCGTTACAAGGAAGGCTTGAAAGACCTTCCGGTGCAGATGAATCCTTATGATGAGAAGAACAG
>CALWCD010000077.1 GCA_944376265.1 uncultured Clostridia bacterium
CTACACCATTATACCGCATTTTCTCTCTCAATACGAGAAAAAGGCCACCAAAAGGTGACCTTTTTCGACAGGCTGAAACCGGCCTGTATGGAAAAGCACCATACAGGCCGGTTTTTGTTACACCTTTTCCAGTACTTTCACAATCTCACCGATGAACATCCGGTGCAGGTCGTTGCTGTACCACTTGTCCAGAAGGCTTTTGTCCAGGAAGGCCTCCTCTGTCATGTCCTGCTTGTAAAGCTTCCGGCAGAGGAACACCAGCCGGGCCTGCTGGTAATAGGGGGCCTCCTGGTCCCACTGAACGGTGAGGCCGGTTTCCTGGTCCTTGTTCACATCCCGGCCGGACTTGGTGCCGCACAGGTTCAAAGCTTCCCGGTACTCCGGGCCGAAGAAGCACAGGGAGTAGTACTCCTCCTGCTCCACAAAGCCCAGGGTATACCGCTGGGGACGGATGTAAATGGTGGTGACATACTTGCCCCACAGTTCACCCACGCCGCCCCAGCTGGCGGTCATGGTGTTGTGCTGTTCCTGATTGCCTGCGGTGATGAGCATCCACTCCTTGTTGATGAGGGTGAAGGGGTTGTCCTTCAGTTGTTCTGGGGAAATCTCCCGAAATGCCATGTGAACCATCCTTTCTCAAACTTGTGAGCGCTGTATGGATATGCTGCTATGATAGCCCATATCCCTCTTTTTTGCAAGAGAGGGGCGGGCGAAAAAACTGCCGCCGGGAGCGGCGCCCCCAAGCGGCAGTTTTCAAAGGAGGGAATGTCCCTTTTAATCCCATTCAATTCCGTTGTATTTCCGGAAGCTGTCCATGCTGATCTGAATGCTCTCCATGGGAGTGAGCTGGGTGGCGTCCTGCTCCAGGATGACATACTCGGCGCCCTGCTCGTTGGCGGCGTCCAGAATGTCCTGAATGGGCATGATGCCGGTGCCCACTTCGCAGAAGTCCTTCTTGTCGAACCCGCCGCCAAAGGTCTGCCAGGTGATGGGCACGTTGGGGTCCTTCACGGTCCACAGGTTGATGGGAGAGGTGGTGGTCTTGGAGAAGTCCTTCTGGTGCACCAGGTTCAGCCGGCTGCCCAGATGCTTGATGACCTCCACCGGGTCCGCGCCGCCCCGCATGGCCCAGAAGGTGTCCAGCTCGAAGTCCACATAGGCGGGGTCGGTGTTCTCCATAATGTGGTAGAGCACGTACTTGTCCTGGTACTTCTGGAACTCGTGGTAATGGTTGTGGTACAGGAACTTCATTCCGTACTGGGAGAGCACCTTGCCCACCCGGTTGTATTCCTCGCAGCGCTTCATCAGGGTGTCGTAATCGGGGAAGAAGTCGGCAGACTGGCCCACATACTTGTTGCCGATCTTGTGGTGATACTCGATAATAGCGGGCAGAGTGTTGTCGTCAATGGGACGAATGTGGCTGCTGACCACCTTGGCGCCGAAGCCCCCCAGGATCTCCAGCAGCTGGTCGGCGGGAACGCCGAAGCCCACGCCGGGGTCCTGATCTGCCCGGGCATTGGCCACTTCCAGGTTCTTGTAGCCGATCTCAGCCACTTTGCGAATGGCCTCCACCGGGTCCTTTTCCATATCCTCCCGCACGGAGTACAACTGAATGCCAACTTTCAATGCCATAATTCTGTACTCGTCCTTTCCTTCCAAAAATTCAAGCTTTACAGCTGCCTACATTGTAGCACACTTTTTTGAAAAAAGCAAAGGGCAGGGAGGCTTTTTTGGGGCCTTTTCACCAGAACGACCGGCATTTCCGGGGGGAAATCACTCCACCAGATGGTCTTCCGTCCACTGGAAGGCGGCCTGGCACACGTCCTTCACGCAGCCCTCGTCCAGGGGGGAACGAAGCCCCACGGAATGGGCCAGATCCACAAAGGTTTTGGTGCCGCCCTGGCGGGTGAAGGCCATGTATTTCTCCCAGGCCGCCTCCCGGTCCTGCAGGGACAGGGCGTAGATCTGCAGGCTCATCACCTGGGCCATGCAGTAGTCGATATAGTAGAAGGGGTACAGGTAGATGTGGAGCTGCCGCTGCCAGCCGGCGCCCCGGCCGTAGAAGGGCAGGTTGTCAAAGTCGATATAGGGCCGGTAGAGCCTCTCCAGCCGAAGCCATGTCTGGTTCCGCTCCTCCGGGGTCATCTCCGGATGGCGGTACACCTCCTCCTGGAAGTGATCCACCAGGCAGCCGTAGGGGATGAACAGCAGGGCGTCCTCCGCGTGGGAGAGCTGGTACTTGTCGTTCATGTCCCCGAAGAACAGGTGGTGCCAGGGGGCGGTGAGGAACTCCATGCTCATGGAGTGGGTCTCGGCGCCCTCCATGGTGGGGCAGCGCAGGGCGTGGCGCTCTACGGTCTTGTTGGCGATAAAGTCCGCGAAGGCGTGGCCCGCCTCGTGGGTGAGCACGTCCACGTCCCCGGAGGTGCCGTTAAAGTTGGAGAAGATGAAGGGGTAGCCGTAGTCCGGCAGGCCGGTGCAGTAGCCGCCGGGAGCCTTCCCCTCCTTGGCCAGCACGTCGAACAGCTGGTTGTCGAACATCAGGTGGATGAACTCCCTCGTCTCAGGGGAGAGTTCCTCATACATGGTTTTTCCCGCGGCCAGGATCTCCTCCGGGGTGCCTTGGGGGGTGGCGGAGCCGTCCTTGAAGCTCAGGGCGTTGTCGTGGAATTTGAAGTCCTCAATGCCCAGGCGCTTTGCCTGCCGCTCTTTGATTTTCACCGTCAGGGGCACCAGGTCCCGGACCACCTGCTGCCGGAAGGCGGCCACATCCTGAGGGGTGTAGCAGTTGCGCTGCCGGCGGATTGCGCCCAGCTCCACGTAGCTTTCAAACCCCAAAGCCTTGGCCTGCTTGGTGCGGTTTTGCACCAGCTGGTGGAAGATCTGGTCGAACTGCTCCCGGTTTTGGTCGAAGAAGGAGCCTTCCGCCTCCAAAGCCGCCCGGCGGGTGGCCCGGTCGGTGCTCTCTTTATAGGGCCCCAGCTGGGCCACGGTGACGGTTTTGCCCATAAAGGGGATCTTGGCGCTGGCGTACAGCTTCTGGTAGTCGCTGGAGAGCTTGTTTTCCTCCTGCATCAGGGGGACGATCTCCGGGGAGAAGCCTTTGCGCTCCAGCTCCATGTTCCGAAACAGCAGCTCTCCCAGAAGGGATTCCAGCTCCTTCCGGTAGGGGGAGTCCAGCAGCCCCTTCTGGAACCGCTGAACAGCCTCCTCCAGCAGAGGAGCCTGCTGGTCGTTGTAGTCGTTTTCCTCCTCGTAGAAGGGGTCGGTGGTGTCCACCGTGTGGCGGATGTAGCACAGGGTGGTCTGGGTGTTCAGGTGGGAGAGCAGGGTCTCGTACTCCTTGTAAAGGTCGGCCTGCTCCCGGGCAGAGGCAGCACCCTCCAGTTTCTGGGTGAGAGCGGCCAGCTTTTGGGAAATGGCCGGGTAATCCGGCCGGGTGTAGGTGATTTCCGAAAACTTCATTGCAATCTCCTTTCTAGGCGGTAAAACTGGACGGAGTCATTCCCCGTCCTGTTCAGGCTCTGAGGACGAGGGGCTTCCCCGCAGGAAGTCCATGCCGTGGAGCATAATGCTCTGGGCCATGCGGGCCATCTCCTCCACCGAGGTGGTCATGCCCTCCTCCTGCCACTTTTGCAGCAAACCGATGTGCCCGTTGCTGACAAAGGCGTAGAAAAACTCCAGCTGTTTGGGGGAGGCGCCCCACAGGTGGTTGGAGTAGGCAGCCAGACAGCTTTCCCACCCCAGGGAAAGAATCCGCAGGGCAAAGGCTTTGTCCCCGTGTTCCCCCAGGGTGACGGTGCAGATGTCCACGTTGTCTTTCAAACACTGGTAAATCCCTGTCATAATCCGCAGCAGGGAGGGTTCCACCTGCTGGGCGTCCTCCAGGGAATCTCCTTTTTCCCCGCCTGCGCTCAGCAGGGGTTCCAGCGCCCGCTGGAAATCTTCCACCATGTCCTCCTCCAGCTTTGCCAGCAGGTCGTAAATATCCACATAGTGGGCGTAGAACGTGCTGCGGTTCACCCCGGCTTTCTGGCAGAGCTCCTTCACGGTGATGCGCTGGATGGGCTTTTGCTGGAGAAGCTCTGTAAAGGCCTGGCGAAGCAGGGAATAGGTCAACAGGGTGCGCTGGTCGTTTCCGGTGTTTCTCAAGGCGGCGGTCCTCTTTTCCGGCCGGGAGCCCGGCCATACTTGTTGTCTCATTATACACGAAAACAGGCAAAAGCGCAACGGAGCTTTCCCGTTCTCAGTGTGCCCGGAAACGTCTCTCTCTTGCGCGGGCCAGGGAAGAATGGTATACTGAAAAAAATACCGGAACGAAGGAAGGCTGTTTTACCATGGGAGAGGAAGAGCGAATTTTCAAAGGTATCGTGTTCAGCCCGGGAGCCCCGGAACTGCGGGCCATCAAGCTGCGCACCCACAACCTGAATCTGGAGTACAACCGGACTTTTGAGGACGAGACCCAGCGCCGCCGGGAGCTGCTCTCTCAGATGGTGGGGGAGATGGGGGAAAACGGCTTTATCCAGGGGCCGGTGTTCTTCCACTACGGCAAGCACACCAAGATCGGGAAAAACTTTTTCGGCAACTTCAACCTGACCATTCAGGACGACGGAGAGGTGACCATTGGCGACCGGTGCAATTTCGGCCCCAATGTGACCATCGTCACCCCGGTCCACCCCATGGTTCCGGAGGAGCGCAACGCCCTGCTGGCCCCCGACGGAACACACAAGCGGCTTTGTTATGCCCGGTCGGTCCACATTGGCAGCGACGTGTGGCTGGGAGCCAACGTGGTGGTCTGCCCCGGCGTCACCATAGGGGACGGCTGCGTCATTGGCGCGGGGGCGGTAGTCACCCGGGATATTCCCCCCAGGTCCTTTGCGGCGGGAAACCCCTGCCGGGTCATCCGGGAGATCACCCAGCAGGACAGCATGCGGTGTAAGCCGGAGGTGCTGGCGGAGTTCACCGTTCCGGAGAATTTTGAGGGGCTGTTTTAAGGAAAAAGGGAAAGGGGCCGCTTTGGGAGGAAGCGGCCCCTTTCAGAGGAAGTAAGGAGATAAAATGAGGATGTAATGAAAAAGATTTTGTCCCGTGGTCTTTTTTTGACCACGGTATAAGCATAGCGGCCCAATGTGAAGGTTTCTTGAAGTTTCCGGGAAAATTCCCTAAAGATCCGGTAACAAGGGCCTTTTCCCTCTCTTGACAGCCCCCGGGAAACATGGTACACTTACAAACGTACTAGGGGAGTAGTCGGCATGTTCCCATGCAGCTAAGTCAACATCATGAGCGGTCCGCTCTGGTTTAGCTTGAAACGGCAAGACCTGTGCCTGTTTGGCACAGGTCTTTTTTATACTCCCGCCACAGGAAGAATCGTTGCAAAAAGAAGGAAGGATGAGAAACAATGGAATTCTTATGGGAAGGCCTGCTATCCATCACCTGGCAGCAGGCGGTCATGTACCTGGTGGGCATCGCCCTCATCTGGCTGGCCATCAAGAAGGACTACGAGCCCGCTCTGCTGCTGCCCATGGGCTTCGGCGCCATCCTGGTGAACCTGCCCTCCTCCGGCGTGCTGAACCAGATGATGGAAGGCGTGGGAGAGACCCACGGCATTATCCAGTGGCTGTTTGAAATCGGCATCGAGGCCTCCGAGGCGTTCCCCCTGCTGCTGTTTATCGGCATCGGCGCCATGATCGACTTCGGTCCCCTGCTGTCCAACCCCAAAATGTTCCTCTTCGGCGCGGCGGCACAGTTCGGCATTTTCCTCACCATTGTGCTGGCGGCTCTGCTGGGCTTCAACATCACCGACGCCGCCTCCATCGGCATCATCGGTGCGGCGGACGGCCCCACCTCCATTCTGGTGAGCCAGGTGCTCAAGTCCAACTATATCGGGCCCATCGCCGTGGCGGCCTATTCCTATATGGCGCTGGTGCCCATCATCCAGCCTTTGGCCATCAAGGCAGTCACCACCAAGAAGGAGCGGGCCATCCAGATGGAGTACCGGCCCAACGCGGTCACCAAGACCACCCGCATCCTGTTCCCCATCATGGTCACCTTTGTGGCCGGCCTGGTGGCGCCCGCCTCTGTTTCCCTGGTGGGTTTCCTCATGTTCGGCAACCTGATCCGGGAGTGCGGCGTGCTCAACCGGCTCTCCGAAACCGCCCAGAATGACCTGGCCAACTTGATCACCCTGCTGCTGGGCATCACCATTGCCTTCTCCATGCGGGCTGACCAGTTCGTCACCCTCCAGACGATCATGATCATGGCCTTGGGCCTGTTCGCTTTCGTGTTTGACACCATTGCCGGCGTGCTCTTTGCCAAGGTGCTGAACATCTTCAGCCGAAAGAAGATCAACCCCATGGTGGGTGCTGCGGGCATTTCCGCGTTCCCCATGTCTGCCCGTGTGGTGGAGAAGATGGGCATTGCCGCCAACAATCAGAACCACCTGCTGATGCACGCCGTGGGCGCCAACGTCTCCGGACAGATCGCTTCCGCTGTGGCCGGCGGTATTATTCTTGGGTTCTTCATGTAAACCGATACAGCTTTACAGAAGCTGCAACAATACAGTGAAACAGCGGGGAATTTCCAGGTGAAGAAAGGAACTTGCTGTAAAGGGTCGAAACATTACAGGATATAACAGGGCTGTCACGCCCCTGTGGAAAGGAGAGGCCATGTTTCAACTGACGGAAACCGTTCTGGAAGCCTTGGACATCATGGCGAAAGGAATGCTGGGCATCTTTGTGGTCATCGTCATCATCGCGGTGCTGGTGTATGGGCTGACCAAGATCAGTTCGGGAAAGAAATCCTGAAAAATAGACCAGAGAAGGCGGGCCCAGGCGGTCCGCCTTTTTTGTAGGGCCGAAGCGGTGCCATGTTTTGAAAAAAATCTTTGCAAGCGGCTATTTTCCTGGTATAATAAACCATTATGATTTTGAAATGAGGGGGAACGATTATGACCATCCTTCCGGAACGCTACCAGCCCGCCCTGGGCCTCTATGAAACCCAGAAAGCCATTGGGCTGATCAAGAATATCTTCCAGGTGAAGCTGTGCGCCGCCCTGCACCTGAAGCGGGTTACGGCGCCTCTGTTTGTAGACCCGGCCACCGGCCTGAACGACGATCTGAACGGGGTGGAGCGGCCTGTCAGCTTTGACATTCCCGCTGTGGGCATCGACGGCCAGGTGGTCCACTCTCTGGCCAAGTGGAAGCGGCTGGCCCTGCACGAGTACAACTTCTTTGTGGGCAACGGCCTAGTCACCGACATGAACGCCATCCGCCGGGACGAGGAGCTGGATAACCTTCACTCCATTTACGTGGATCAGTGGGACTGGGAAAAGGTGATCGACGAGAGCACCCGCAACGAAGAGTACCTGCAGGACACGGTGCGGCGGATTGTCAGCGCCATCTGCGGCACCTTGGACGAGCTGAAGTGGCAGTTCTCCGCGCTGAACACGGAGCTGTGCCGGGACGTGACCTTTATCACCTCCCAGGAGCTGGAGGACCTGTGGCCGGAACTCACTCCCAAGGAACGGGAAAACGCCTTTGTCAAGGAGCACAAGACGGTGTTCATCCAGCAGATTGGCGGGAAGCTGAGAAGCGGCAAGCCTCACGACGGCCGGGCTCCCGACTACGACGACTGGGACCTGAACGGCGACCTGCTGTTCTGGCACGAGCCTTTGGGCCTGGCCCTGGAGATCAGCAGCATGGGTATTCGGGTGAATCCGGAGAGCCTGGACCGGCAGCTGACTCTGGCCGGCTGTGACGCCCGCCGGAAGCTGCCCTTCCATCAAATGCTGCTCAACGGGGAGCTGCCCCTGACCATTGGCGGAGGCATCGGCCAGAGCCGGCTGTGCATGCTTCTGCTGGGGAAGGCCCACATCGGGGAGGTCCAGGCCTCCCTGTGGGATGAGGAGACGAAGCGGCTTTGCAAGGAGGCGGGAATCGTCCTTCTGTGACGAGACAGCGATGAAACCATTCTTTCGGTCTTACTGGGCGGAACTTGCCCTGTTTCTGGCGGGCCTTGCGCTGGCGCTGGCCTTCTACCCCTTTCTGCCGGAGAGCATTCCCCTCCAGTGGCACAACGGCCAGGTGGCGTCCACGGGCAGCAAGCTGCTGGCGTTTCTGTTTCCGCTGCTGCTTTTGGCGCCCTTTGTGGTCCATGCTCTTTTAAGCCGGCCCATAGGGCTGTTCCCTCTGCTTCAGGGGCTGGACAGACTGCTGGCGGTGCTGGTAGGTGTGGTCCTGCTCTCCTGCGAGGTGTGTGTTCTGCTGCTTGCCATGGGCGGGAAATTCCGGTTGGAAGTAGTCCTTTTGGTGGAGCTGCTTCTGGTGCCGGTGGTGCTGCTGGTTTTTGTGGCGCGGAAATTTATGAAAAAAATTCCATGAGGAAAGAGGCCGTCTCCGAGAGGCGGTCTTTTTTTGCGGGGACCAGCTTTTGGGAAGGGCAGGGGAAACGTGAAAAATCCTGTGAAAATGGGCGAAACTATTTCCCGGTTTTATATTTATTTTTTGTGGAACATGTGTTATAATATTCTGCAATCTATCCACGGTTCTCCGGCTTTCCCCGGTCCGGGCATGATGCAAAACTGTTTTCGGCCGGGAGCGGGACCAAGGGCGGGAGATGCCCTGAGAGCCTTGAGGATGGGAGAGAGCATATCATGGGCCGGTTCGGCCGCTGATAGAATCAGTAAGGAGGAGTAACATGAAGTGCAAACGGTTGTTGGGAGCGGTTATGGCCGCAGCGGTGCTGGTCACCTCGCTGGCGTCCTGTTCCAAAGAGGTGAACTACACCCCGGACATGGCGGAGTACGCGTATGAGGATGGCGCGCCTTCCCTGCGGGACGTGTACGCGGACTACTTCCAGGTGGGCGCTGCGGTGAATCCCCGGGATTTCGAGGAGGGCACCGACCGGTTCAAGATCATCGACAAGCAGTTTGACGTGTACACCCTGGAAAACGACACCAAGGCGGAAAACATTCATCCCGCGGAGGACGAGTACAATTTCGAGGCCACCGATCAGCTGGTGGAGTTCGGCGAGAAATACGACAAGACAGTTCGGGGCCATACCCTGGTGTGGCACTCCCAGTGCCCTGACTGGTTCTTCTGCGACGAAAACGGGGACGACGTAACCGCCGATGTGCTGGTGGAGCGGATGAAGGAACATATCACCACCATTGTGTCCCGGTATAAGGGGAAGATCGACACCTGGGACGTGTGCAACGAGGTGATTGACGACAACTACGGCCTGCGCTTCTCCGACTGGCTGAGAATTATCGGCGACTACGATGGAGACGGCGACAACTACGACTTTGTGGAGATTGCCTTCCAGACTGCCAGGGAGGCCGACCCCGACGCCAGGCTTATCATCAACGACTATTCCCTGGAAGTCAATGGCAACAAGGCGGTCACCATGTACAATATGGTGAAGCAGCTGCTGGAGGAAGGGGTGCCCATCGACGGCATCGGCCTTCAGATGCACATCGACTACGAGACCGATGTGGAGCGGATGCGGAAGAACTTTGAGCTTCTGGCCAAGCTGAGAGAAGTGGACCCCGATTTCGTTCTGGAAGTCACGGAGCTGGATCTTTCCTGCTTCACCTCCAATGACAACTCCACCGAAAAAGAGATCACCGAGGAGTTTACCCAGCAGTTTGACGCCAAGTACTGCGAGGTGTTCAATCTGCTGATGGACCTGTCCGAAGAGGGCATCCTGGACACAGTGGTGTTCTGGGGCTATGACGACGGTTCCAGCTGGCTCAACGAGTTCCCCGTGGAGGGCCGCACCAACTATCCGCTGCTTATTGACAGAGACCTGAAATTCAAGTCCGCCTACTGGAACCTGATGAACCTGCCCCGGCAGAGGGAGGCAGGGGAAACCCAGTCTCAGGAAGCCGAATAAGAAAAGAGGCACATGCCTTGAGAAGAAGCCCGCCAGGCGTCCGTAATGTTCCTGGACCTTGACGGGCAGCAGAAAAGCCACAGACTCCAAAAGGTCTGTGGCTTCAGCCTGTCGAAAAAGGTCACCTTTTGGTGGCCTTTTTCTCGTATTGAGAGAGAAAATGCGGTATAATGGTGTAG
>CALWCD010000078.1 GCA_944376265.1 uncultured Clostridia bacterium
GGACGTCTCACGCCCGAACCCGCCCGGGAAAGATCCCCCCGGCAGAGAAACCCGGTGCTTTCCGCCAGGAAAGCCGGGCGTTTCACGCCCGAGGGTTTCTCTAGGTGGACTATGCCAAATTACTTGGCATAGTCTACTGCGCGGCTCTCCCGGATCATATTCACCTTGATCTGGCCGGGATAGTCCAGATCCGCTTCGATCTTCTTGCAGATCTCCCGGGCCAGCAGGGTCATTTTCTCGTCGTTGATCTTCTCCGGCTTCACCATAATGCGGATCTCCCGGCCAGCCTGGATGGCGTAGCAGCTGTCCACGCCGTCGAAGGAGGAGGCCACTTCCTCCAGCTTCTCCAGACGCTTGATATAGTTCTCCAGGTTTTCCCTGCGGGCGCCGGGCCGTGCGGCGGAGATGGCGTCGGCGGCCTGGACGATGCAGGCGATGACAGTCTTGGCTTCCACGTCCCCGTGGTGGGCGGCGATGGCGTGAATGACCGCCTCGCTCTCCCGGTATTTCCGGGCGGCTTCCACGCCGATCTGCACGTGGGAGCCCTCCACCTCGTGGTCCAGAGCCTTGCCGATGTCGTGGAGCAGGCCTGCCCGCTTGGCAACGGTGGGATCAAGCCCCAGCTCGGAGGCCATCATCCCAGAAAGGTAGGCCACTTCCAGAGAGTGGTTCAGCACGTTCTGGCCGTAGCTGGTGCGGTAGCGCAGACGGCCCAGCAGCTTCACCAGCTCGTGATGGACGCCGTTGACGCCCACCTCCAGCACAGCCCGTTCGCCTTCGGACTTGATGGTGGCGTCCACTTCCCGGCGGGCCTTTTCCACCGTCTCCTCGATGCGGGTGGGATGGATGCGGCCGTCGGCGATCAGCTTTTCCAGGGCGATGCGGGCCACCTCCCGGCGGACCGGCTCGAAGCTGGAGAGAGTGATGGCTTCCGGCGTGTCGTCGATGATCAGGTCCACGCCGGTGAGGGTCTCAATGGCCCGGATGTTCCGGCCTTCCCGGCCGATGATCCGGCCCTTCATCTCGTCGTTGGGCAGGGGCACCACGCTGATGGCGGCCTCGGACACATGGTCCGCCGCGCAGCGCTGGATGGCCAGGGCGATAATCTCCCGGGCGGTCTTGTCTGCCTCTTCCTTGGTCTGCTGCTCGAACTCCCGAATCTTCACGGCCTTCTCGTGAGTCAGCTCGTTTTCCAGGTTGTTCAGCAGGTATTCCTTTGCCTGTTCCACCGTGAAGGAGGAGATCTTCTCCAACATGTCGAACTGGCTCTTCTTCACGGCCTCGGCTTCCTGCAAGCGCTCCTCGGCCTTCTTGTTTTTCTGGTCAATCTGGTTTTCCTTGCGTTCCATGCTTTCCAGCTTTTTCTCCAAGCTCTCCTCTTTTTGGAGGATGCGCTTCTCCTGATGCTGGATCTCCTTGCGGCGGTCGGCAAGTTCCTTCTCGGATTCGTTTCTCAGGCGGTGTAGCTCGTCTTTGCCTTCCAGAACGATCTCTTTCTTTTTGGCTTCCGCGTTTTTGATGGCGTCGCCCACAATGCGTTTTGCTTCCTGCTCGGCGGAACCGATCTCGGCTTCGGCCTTGTTCTTGCGGTAGTGGAACCCCAAGAAGAAGGCCACGGCTCCTGCCGCGGCGGCGGCCAGCACGGCGATGACGATACACAGCCACACAGCGATTTGGCCCAATCAGGCACCTCCTTTTCCTCGTTTCCTATTTTTTTAATTTCAAATAACAGGGGAAGCCAGAGCGTAGTTTGCCCTGGGAAGTGCAGGGGGCCGCTTTCACAGGCTATATGATCTTTTCAAAGTTTCATTCTTTCATCTTTTTTTATTGTTCTGCTTTTTTCCGGAAAGATCTTTTTTCACACACAAAAAGATACTTTCCAAAAGAAAAAGAGGAGGAAAACCGTCGGTTGCCGGCGATCTTTATGGAAATTACTCAATAAAAAAATAAGTAAAGAGGAAAAACAGGGAAATTCATATATAAAAGCGCCAAGTGCACTCTGGTTTTATTCTATCTCCACCCACTGGCAGTTGTCAAGAAATTTGTAACATTTTATTCACAGAAAGGATGCCCCGGGAGGAAGGCACGTTCTTGACAAGGGGGTTGTCTGGTGCTATCATTAGTTCACCAAAAATGAAACGCGATGAAAAGGAAGCCGTTTTTTCACTGGGTTCCGGAGCAGAGAGTGGCCGCCGCTGGCTGAGAGCGGCCATCCGGAGAGAGAATGCGGCCACCACCTTTGAGCGGCGCTCCGAACACGGGAAGGCTTTTTGAAACGCCCTTCCGCCCAAGGGGCGACGGCAGGCACCGTTACAGGCCGCAACGAGGAAGCCCTCCGAAAGGGAGGCGCTTTGAATCCGGGTGGAACCGCGGGTCCCTGGCAAAATATGTTACTGAGCAACTGCCGGACGCCTGCCCCAGAGTGTTTGCTGGGGCAGGCGTTTTTTGCTTTCCCCGGCGGAAAGGAGTTTCCCATGGTAAAGATCGATCTGAAAGGCCAAGTAAAGGAATTCGAGTCCGGCGTCACCCCGGCCGACGTGGCAAAGTCCATCGGCATGGGGCTGTACAAGTCCGCCTGTGCCGCCCGCGTGGACGGAGCGGTGTGCGACCTGCGCACGCCCATCCAGCAGGACTGCTCCCTGGAGATCCTCACATTCGACGTGGAGGACGGCAAACGGGCCTACTGGCACACCACCTCCCACATTCTGGCCCAGGCCATGATGCGGCTGTACCCCGGCACCAAGTTCTCCATCGGTCCTGCGGTGGACAACGGCTTCTACTACGACTTCGACCTCCAGCAGCCCATCTCCGCGGAGGACCTTCCCAAAATCGAGGAAGAGATGAAGAAGATCATCAAGGAGAACCTGCCCATCGAACGGTTCGAGCTGCCCGCCCAGGAAGCCAAACAGCTGATGGCAGGCCAGGACTATAAAGAGGAGCTCATCGACGAGCATTCCGCCAACGGGGAGAACATCAGCTTCTACCGCCAGGGGAACTTCACCGACCTGTGCGCCGGCCCCCACCTGATGAGCACCGGCATGGTGAAGGCGGTAAAGCTCACGGCCATCACCGGCGCCTACTGGCGGGGCGACGCCACCAAGAAAATGCTCACCCGGGTCTACGGCGTTTCCTTCCCCAAGCAGTCTATGCTGGAGGAGCACCTGCAGATGCTGGAAGAGGCAAAAAAGCGTGACCACAACAAGCTGGGACGGGAACTGGAACTGTTCACCACCTGCGACCTCATCGGCCAGGGCCTGCCCATTCTGCTGCCCAAGGGAGCCCGGATTGTCCAGCTGCTCCAGCGGTTTGTGGAGGACGAGGAGCAGCGCCGGGGCTGGCTGCTGACCAAGACCCCCTTCATGGCCAAGAGCGACCTGTACAAGGTCTCCGGTCACTGGGACCACTACAAGGACGGCATGTTCGTGCTGGGGGACGAGGAGAAGGACAAGGACGTGTTCGCCCTGCGTCCCATGACCTGCCCCTTCCAGTACCAGGCTTACCTGAACCGGAAGCGCTCTTACCGTGACCTGCCCCTGCGGTACAACGAGACCTCCACTCTGTTCCGCAACGAGGCCAGCGGCGAGATGCACGGCCTGATCCGGGTGCGGCAGTTCACCATTTCCGAGGGCCACCTGATGTGCACCCCCGAGCAGCTGGAGGACGAGTTCAAGCGCTGCCTGGAGCTGTGCGTGTTCATGCTCAAGACCCTGGGGCTGTACGAGGACGTTTCCTACCGGTTCTCCCAGTGGGATCCCAAGGACAACGAAAAGTATATCGGCACTCCCCAGCAGTGGGACGAGGCTCAGGGTGTGATGAAGAAGATCCTGGACCACCTGGAGATTCCCTACTCCATCGGCATTGGCGAGGCCGCCTTCTACGGGCCCAAGCTGGACATCCAGATCAAGAACGTGTTCGGCAAGGAGGACACCCTTATCACCATCCAGATCGACCAGATGCTGGCGGAGAAGTTCGGCATGGAGTACACCGACCGGGACGGCGCCCAGAAGCATCCCTACATTATCCACCGCACCTCCATCGGCTGCTACGAGCGGACCCTGGCTCTGCTCATTGAGAAGTACGCCGGCGCGTTCCCCATGTGGCTGGCGCCCACTCAGGTGAAGCTGCTGCCCATTGCCGACCGTCACTTCGACTACGCCTACGAGGTGAAGCGTGCTCTGGAAGAGCGGGGCATGCGGGTGGAGCTGGACGACCGCAACGAGAAGATCGGCTACAAGATCCGCAGCGCCCAGATGGAGAAGGTGCCCTACATGGTCATCATGGGCGACAAGGACGTGGAGGACAAGGTGATCTCCGTGCGCCACCGGAAGGACGGCGACCTGGGCACCATGACCCTGGAGGACTTCATCCAGAAGGCCGTGGCGGAGATCGAGAGCAAAGAGATTCGATAAGGCCGGAGACGGCCCATAGGGGAAAGGGACCTTTCGGGGTCCCTTTCTTTGCGAGAGAGGGGAATGGAATATGTGGATTGCCTTCGCGTTCGGCTCGGCCTTTTTCGCGGGAATCACCGCCATCTTGGCCAAGTGCGGCATTCGCCGGACGGACTCCACCCTGGCTACGGCCATCCGCACCATTGTGGTGCTGGTTTTCTCCTGGGGGATGGTGTTTCTGGCGGGGACGCCGGAGCAGGTCTTCTCCCTGGACGGGTCCACTTGGCTGTTTCTGGTGTTGTCCGGCCTTGCCACGGGAGCTTCCTGGCTGTGCTACTTCAAGGCGCTCCAGCTGGGAGACATCAACAAGGTGGTGCCCATTGACAAGTCCAGCGTGGTGCTCACCATGGTGCTGGCGTTTGTGCTGCTGGGGGAGGGGATCTCCCTGTGGGGCGCCGGGGGCATGGCAGGCATCGCCGCAGGCACTTTCCTGATGATCGAGAAACAGGAAGCGGCCGCCCCCGCTTCCCAAAGCGGCGCCTGGCTGCTGTACGCTTTGGGCTCCGCGGTGTTTGCCAGCCTGACCTCCATTTTGGGAAAGCTGGGCATCTCCGGGGTAGAGTCCAACCTGGGCACCGCCATCCGCACCGGGGTGGTGCTGGTGATGGCCTGGG
This sequence comes from uncultured Clostridia bacterium, assembly GCA_944376265.1. Taxonomy (GTDB): domain Bacteria; phylum Bacillota; class Clostridia; order Oscillospirales; family Acutalibacteraceae; genus Acutalibacter. The sequence continues at coordinate 5,063 of CALWCD010000078.1, forward strand.
TCATGGTGCTGGTGGCGGGAAAGGCCCGGGAGGTTCGGGGCATCCCCCCAAAGGAGCTGCTGTTTATCTGCCTGTCAGGCATTGCCACAGGAGGGTCCTGGCTGTGTTACTACAAGGCGCTTCAGGAGGGTCCCGCCAGCGTGGTGGTGCCCATTGACAAGCTGAGCATCCTGGTGACGGTGGCCTTCTCCTATGTGGTGTTCCGCGAAAAGCTTTCAAGACGGTCCGGCGTGGGCCTTGCCCTGATTGTGGCGGGCACCCTGGCCCTGCTGCTGTAAAAAAAGAAACGCCCCGGAAAGCGCTGCGTGTGCCTTCCGGGGCGTTTGTTCGGTGGTTATCCCAGCATGTGGACGGTTTCCGCCAGCAGGATGGGATGCTTCTGGTCCTGGGTGTAGGGTTCCCAGCGGGGCAGTCCCTCCCCGTTGGGGTCGCCGGTCTTGACAAAGTTGGTCCAGTAGCCGGACACGGTTTTGGCCAGCTTCCGGTCACAGTCCTCCCAGGGACGCCAGCACCGGTCCAGGGTTTCAAACTCGTACCACAGCTCGCTGGAGTGGAAAGCGCCCGCGTCGTCGCCGGGAAGCTTCCGGTTGAACAGGTAGAAGTAACAGGGCTTCCTGCCCAGCTTCAGCTGGTTCTCACACCAGCGTGCCCCCGCCTCCTGAAGCAGGGCCTGCCCGCCGATGTCGTCCCCGGTGGAGCCGATCATGTAGGAAATGTGGTGGATGTCTCCCCGCTGGGCCAGACGGTCGGTGGTGTCGGGGAGCAGCCAGCCGTCCACATGAGGGCACCAGCTCAGCAGGGCGCCCTCCTTCTCCCGGACCGCGTACGCCCCCTCACAGAGGGTTTCCGCAGGCAGCTGCCGCAGCTGCTCCACGGTGGACACCCCCAGATCGGCCATCAATTCCTGAGAGATCTGCCAGGCCTGCTCCTTTCCGGGGGTTTCGTGGAGGGCCTGGATGCCGCCTCCGCTTTGCAGGATGGCTCCCCGCACCATTCCCTGGGCGAGGGGAGAGGAGATGATGGCCTGAACGCTCATGCAGCCGGCGGACTGGCCTGCCAGGGTGATCTTGTCCGGGTCGCCTCCGAAGGCGGCAATGTTCTCCCGCACCCACTTCAGGGCGAAGATCTGGTCCAGGATGCCGTAGTTGCCGGACACACCTTGGGGGTTTTCCCGTTCCAGATCCGGGTGGGCGAAGAAGCCGAACACGTTCACCCGGTAGTTGATGGTCACCAGCACCACGCCTTTTTTGGCGCAGCCTTCCCCGTCGAACTCCTTCTCTGTGCCGCAGCCGTGCATGAACGCCCCGCCGTGGATCCAGAACAGCACCGGCAGCTTGGCGCCGGGTTCAGCGTCTGCCGGGGTCCAGATGTTCAGGTACAGGCAGTCCTCGCTCCCCGGGGGGATCATCACGTCGTAAAATTCTTTCCCGTAAAACTCCATGGAGGCAAGCTCCGCCTGGGGGCACCGGGGGGAGAAGGCGGTGCAGTCCAGAGGGGCGGTCCAGGGGGTGTGCTCCTGGGGACGGCGGAACCGCAGTTCCCCCACCGGGGGCTGGGCGTAGGGCACGCCCTTGAACATAACCGTGTTCCCGTCCGAGCTCAGGCCGCCCCGGATGGGTCCCTGTTTGGTGGTGACGCAGGTATTCATGTTGCTTCCTCCTTCTGAAAATAAAGCAGCTCAAGGCTGGTCGGCGGAAGGCTGTTCCTGGCGGACGGCGGGAAAGCGCAGCCGCTGGCACACCTCTTCCAGGTCGCTGTTGTCTGTCCCCAGGGAGGGCCAGGCGTTCAGGTGGTCCCCGGTTTTCCGGGGGAGAATGTGAAAGTGCATGTGGGGCACCGACTGCTGGGCGCTTTTGCCGCTGGCGCTGAGCACATTCACGCCGCTGTAACCACAGTGGTTGACAAAGTGTTCCACCACCAGGCGCACCGTGGCCACCGTTTGGAGGGCGGTCTCCTCCGGGCAGTTCATCAGGGAGACCACGTGGGCTTTGGGCACTACCAGGGTGTGGCCCTCCACGTCCCCGGCGGTGTCCAGGAAAGCCAGGGTGTACTCGTCCTCATAGATCTTGTAGCAGGGGTCTTTCCCCTGGATGATCCTGCAGAAGGGGCAGTCCTCCGGAGGCTCTTCCAGAGCGTCCTCCTCCGGACCGGCCAGGGGGATGGGGTCCAGCAGGCCGGGCTCCTCCGGCGGGGGAGGAAGCTCCCTCTCTTTCAGCCGGGGGATGAACCGGGGCGCGAACCTTCCCTTGCCCCGTCCCATAATGTACAGGGCGCCGATGACGGAAAAGACCACCGCGCCGATAAAGTTCACCAGCAGGTCCTTCATGGTATCATGAAGGCCGATGTCCAGATAGCCGGGCCACGGCTCCCCGTTGACCACCACGCTGTCAACGGCCACCTGCACCGGGTTGTTGCGGCCGTCGGGGTTGAGGGACACGGAGGAGATGGCGCTGACCCAGAAGTCCTTCTGCATGTCGGTGTGGAAAAAGCAGTCCATGCCGTACTCGAAGAACTCCCACAGCACGCCGATGGTCATGGAGAAGCAGAAGGCCACCAAAGCCACAAAGGCGGGGGAGAGCCGCACCTTGAATTTCCGGGAGCGGTTCAGGATATCCACCATGGCAATGCCGATGGCGGCCATCAGGAAGCCGTTCATGGTGTGGAGCATGGTGTCCCAGAAGGGGAAGATCAGGTAGTATTCCTGGATTTCCCCCAAAATCTCCGCGGAGAAAATGAACAGAAGGATGATGATTTCCAGGGTGTTGGGCACATCGATGTGCAGCTTTCGCTCCACGAAGGTGGGGATCATGAACAGGATGAGGGTGAGGCCGCACAAAAACACGTTGTAGTAGGCTCCCTTGACCAGCTCCAGCACCAGCACAGCCATCACCAGGGCCCGAAGCACCACATAGGTGGTGAACAGCAGGGGGTGCTTGCGGATGTCCCCCCGAATTTGCTGCCGTGTTTCCCGGGAATGCTGCCGGCGCTCTTCCCGAGTGGCTTTTGGACGTTTTTTGGTTGCCATAGAGTTCCTCTTTTCCAAACAGTGTCAACAGTTTTAGTTATGATACCACACTTCCCTCCAAAGAAAAAGCGGTGTGGGAAAATTTCACACCGCTTGCCGTTTTAAGTCTTGTTCTGTGGTTTTTTAAGCAGCCGGAAAACGGCGCCCCCCGCCAGGGTGAGCACCAGCAGCGCCAGTCCCAGGGTCCAGAAGGACCACTGGGAGCCCAGCGCGTCCCCCACCGCCCCGGAGACCGGGCTGGCGGCGATCATGAACAGGCTGTACACCATGCTGCTGACGCTGACCAGGGTGGCCCGCTGGTCGCTGGGGAAGTCGTCGTTGAGAGAGGCGTCCAGCCGCAGGTCCAGCAGGCTTTCAGCGCATTGGGCCAGGGCTCCTCCCAGCAGGGCCAGGGGCCACCAGAAAGTCCCCGCCAGGAAGGTGCCCCCCGCGCAGCACAGGGCGCAGAGGAACACGCAGGGGAAAAGCCTCAGCTTCACCCGGGGCCCCAGGCCCATGCCCACAGCGCCGGACAGCCGAAGGAGCATTAGGGCCGCTCCCAGGAACAGGGGAGGCAGCCCGCCGTCCAGCAGGTGCTGCTGAGAGTACATGAAGGTGAGGTAAATAGGCGCCGCCACAGCCCCGCTGGCCAGGATCTTCCAGGTGGACCGGGGGTTGTTTCTCAAGAAGGAAAAGCTCTGGCAAATGTGCTCCTTCAGCCGGGGCCCCAGCTGGGCGAAGGGATGCTGGGTCCGCTGCCGCTGATCCTGGGTCACCAGGGGCTCGGTCAGGGCAAGAGCCGTCACACCGCAGATGGCGGAGCAGGTGGCGGTGACGGCATAGGCGGGGAAGAACCCCAGCAGGGCCGCCACGCCCCCCAGCAGGCTGCTGAGGGAGACGGACACATAGGCGGAGATCCCCAGCCAGGAGTTGTGCTTCAGGTAGGTGTCCTCCTTTCCCACGGCTTTCAGGCTGTCGTAGGTGAGGGCCTCCTGGGTGCCGGAACAGAAGTTGTACATCAGCGCCTGGAAGGCCATGGCAAGGCATACCCCGACAAAGTCCCGGCTGAAGGCCATCAGCAGGGCGGAGCAGGCGCCGCACAGGCTGGAGATCACCAGGGTGCGCTTGCGCCCCAGCAGGTCGGCGGCCATGCCGCTGGGCACCTCACAGAGAAAACTCACCACGTGGAAAATGCCCTCGGCCAGGCCCACCTGGGCCAGGGAATATCCCCGGGCCAGGAGGAACACCACCCACACTCCGTCGGCAATCCGCAGGGAGAAGAGAAAGTTGTACAGGTGCAAAAAGAAAAGCTGTCGTTTTATCTGCACGTGTCATCATTCCGTTTCTGAAAAAAAGTATGATTTGGCGCCTTTTTTTCAGAGAAAAACAAAAATGCCATGGCGAAAACACCATGGCAAAAAAGAGCTTTTGTCATGGATCTCCGGGAAAAATGGGCGCACTTCCAGACGGAATGGGTTAAATGCCTCCTTTTTGCTCTAAAAGGACATTCCATTTCCAGCCCACAGTGCGCGCTCCTTTCCGGTAAGATCCGTTCTTTTTTTCAGTATATCTCCGGTGAGGGGGGTCTGTCAAGTCTTTGTCAGTTTTTCAGGCTCTGTAAAGGCGCGGGGATCTTGCCGCCCCGGTGGACGAACACGCTGGGGGAGGCGGGGTTCACCGCCATGATGGGACCGCTGCCCAAAAGGCCACCGAAGTCCAGCTCTTCCCCGGCCTGCTTGCCCACGGCGGGAATCACCCGCACGGCGGTGGTCTTGGAGTTGACCATGCCGATGGCTGCCTCGTCGGCGATAATGCCGGAGATGATCTCGGGAGAGGTGTCCCCGGGGATGGCGATCATGTCCAGGCCCACGGAGCACACGGCTGTCATGGCTTCCAGCTTGTTCAGGGTGAGGCAGCCGGAGCGGGCGGCTTCAATCATGCCCGCGTCCTCGGTGACGGGGATAAAGGCGCCGGACAGGCCGCCCACACTGGAGGAGG
>CALWCD010000079.1 GCA_944376265.1 uncultured Clostridia bacterium
CATGTACCGGGCCCTGCAGCTGGCCAAGGCGGCGGGGTTTACCCCCTATGCCCTGGTGGCGGATACCGATCCGCTGCTGTTTCCGGAATACTATGGAAGAGAGCTGCTTTCCCTGACCAAATGGTGGGTAGAGCAGCTTGTGATGGAATAACATGGAAAGGAGTGCGGCTATGAGACTGCTGCTTCGAAACGTCCGGCTGATGGACCCCTCTCAGGGGATAGACCAGGTGGGGGATCTTCTGCTGGAGGGGGAAACGATTGCTGCCGTTGGAAAAGACCTTCCTGGGGAAGGGGCTGAAATCATAGACGGGACAGGCCTGGTGGCTGCTCCCGGCCTGGTGGACATGCACGTCCATCTGAGGGACCCGGGATTGACCTATAAGGAGGACGTGTACTCCGGCTGCCGTGCCGCGGCTGCGGGAGGCGTCACCAGCCTTCTGGCCATGCCCAACACCAAACCTGCCATGGACACCCCGGAAGCGGTCCGGGACCTGCTGGACCGGGCAAAGACCGCTGACGCTGCTGTGTACACGGCGGCCTGCGTTACCAAGGGTCTGGGGGGCGAGGAACTCACCGACCTGGCGGCTTTGAAGGAGGCGGGGGCCATTGCCCTCAGCGACGACGGCCGGCCTGTGGTAAACACCCGCCGCCTGCTGGAGGCCCTGGAGCAGGCCCCCGCTCTGGGAATGCTTGTCACCGCCCACTGCGAGGACCTGTACCTGGCCTCCGGCGGCCTGATGAACGAGGGGGAGGTGTCCCGGAAGCTGGGGGTAAAGGGCATCCCCGCCGCCGCGGAGGACTGCGGCACTGCCCGGGAGATCGCCGCGGCAGCCTCTATCGGCGCGCCTATCCACATCTGCCACGTGAGCACCAAAGGCTCCGTGGAACTGGTGCGGGACGCCAAAGCCCGAGGCGTCAAGGTGACGGCGGAAACCTGCCCCCATTACCTGCTTTTGACAGAGGAGGCTTTGGAAGGCCGCGACGCCGACTACCGGATGAACCCCCCTCTGCGCCGTGAGGAGGACCGGCTGGCCCTGATAGAGGGCTTGAAGGACGGCACTCTGGACGCCATTGCCACGGATCACGCGCCCCACTCCCCGGAGGAGAAGTGGGACTTTCTGAAGGCTCCCAACGGCTCCATCGGTATGGAGACCTCGTTGGCGGCCACGCTCACCGCCCTTCAGGGGGAGCTGAGCCTTTCGGAGATCCTTCAGAAGATGAGCTGGAACCCGGCAAAGCTGCTGGGAATCCCTGCCGGCACCCTTCAGGCGGGGGCTCCCGGGGACGTGGTGGTGTTCGACCCGGAGAAACGGTGGACCGTGGACGCAGGCGCTCTGCACGGCAAAAGCCGGAACACCCCCTTCAAGGGGATGACTTTACAGGGGAAGGTGGTCATGACCATCTTCCACGGCCGGATTGTGTACGACGGCCGGTAAACCAGGCAGAACCGGGGGATCACCCCGTGACCATATCATTTTGAAAAGGGAAAGGACGATTCCTATGTCGATGGACAAGCTCATTGAGAAAATTGTGGAAAAACAGAACCCCACGGTGGCTGGCCTGGACCCCAAGCTCAGCTATATCCCGGACGCTATCCGGGAGAAAAGCTACGCAAAATACGGCAAGACCCTGGAAGGGGCTGCCGACGCCCTGCTCCAGTTCAACAAGGGGCTGATCGACGCCCTGTGTGAGATTGTGCCCGCCGTCAAGCCCCAGGCCGCCTACTATGAGATGTACGGCTGGCAGGGTGTGAAGGCTCTCGCCGAGACCATTGCCTACGCCCAGGAGCACGGCATGTTCGTCATCACCGACGGCAAGCGCAACGACATCGGCGCCACCATGACCGCCTACGCGGCCGCCCATCTGGGAGAGACCCAGGTGGAGGACCAGGTGTTCCAGGCCTTCGGCGCGGACGCCCTTACCGTCAACGGCTATCTGGGCACCGACGGCATCAAGCCTCTGGTGGAAGTGTGCCAGAAGGGGGACAAGGGCATTTTCGTGCTGGTAAAGACCTCCAACCCTTCCTCCGGAGAGCTGCAGGACCGTCCTCTGGCCGACGGGGAAACCGTGTACCGGGCCATGGGCGCCATGTGCGAGGGCTGGGGAGAACAGCTTCCCGGCAAGTATGATTACAGCGGTGTGGGCGCCGTGGTGGGCGCCACATATCCCGCTCAGCTGGGCGAACTGCGGGAAGCCCTGCCTCACACCTTTTTCCTGGTGCCCGGCTACGGCGCTCAGGGAGGCGCTGCCGACGATGTTGCCCCCGGCTTTGACAAAAACGGCCTGGGCGCCATTGTCAACTCCTCCCGGGGCATTATGTGCGCCTGGCAGAAGGAGGGCGTGGACGGCAGCCAGTTCGCCGAAGCCGCCCGCCGGGAAGCCATCCGCATGCGGGACCAGATTGTGGGCCGCGTGGGGAAGATCACCCTGCCCTGAACGTGAATGAGGAGAAACACAGCTATGAAATACGATTCCCAACTTTGTAAACTGGTGTCCGCCCGGGCCCTGACCCAGGACGTGTACGACTTTGTCCTGGAGTGCCCCCCGCTGGCAGCGCTGGCCCGGCCTGGCCAGTTTGCCCAGATCCGCCTGCCCGGCCATACCCTGCGCCGGCCCATCTCCATCTGCGGTATCGACAAGGCAGCCGGCACTCTCCGGTTTGTGTTCCAGATCCGGGGAGAGGGCACCGCGGAGCTTGCCCAATTCCAGCCCGGCAGCCAGATTGAGATCCTGGCCCCTCTGGGCAACGGGTTCCCGGTGGACCCCGCAAAGCGCACCCTGCTGGTAGGCGGGGGCATCGGCGTGCCTCCCATGCTGGGGGTGGCCGCGGAACTGAAAGACAAGGCCGTGGCGGTGCTGGGCTTCCGCAGCCGTGACGCGGTGATCCTGGAGAAGGACTTCCAGGGGGTGGGCGCCAAGACCCTCATCGCCACCGACGACGGCACCTACGGCCACCACGGCCTGGTGACGGACCTGTGCCGGGACCAGGAGTTCGACTGCGTCATGGCCTGCGGTCCCGCCCCCATGCTGAAAGCGGTGAAGGCTTTGGCGGACCACCGGGGCGTGCCCTGTTTTGTCTCCCTGGAGGAGCGGATGGCCTGCGGCATCGGGGCCTGCCTGGGCTGCGCCGTTGCCCTGAACAAAGAGGACGGCACTCAGTATTTCGGCCACGTGTGCAAGGACGGCCCGGTGTTCGACTCCCACCGGGTGGCGTGGTAAGGGAGGAGCAATCAATGGCAGATTTGCGAGTAACTATTGCCGGCGTGGAGTTTGCGAACCCCTTGATCGCCGCGTCGGGCACCTTCGGCTTTGGCCGGGAGTACAACGAGTTTTATCCCCTCTCCGTGCTGGGGGGTATCTCCTGCAAGGGGATCACCATCAAGGAGCGGCCCGGCAACCCGCCGCCCCGTGTCACCGAGACACCTGGCGGCATGCTCAACGCTGTGGGGCTGCAGAATCCAGGCGTGGACCACTTTATCCGGGAAGACCTGCCCTGGCTTTCCAAGCAGGGGACCAAGATCATCGCCAACGTGGCGGGCAACGCCCCGGAGGACTACTGCGCCACCGTGGAAAAGCTGAACGACACCTGTGTGGACATGATTGAGCTGAACATTTCCTGCCCCAACGTGAAGCAGGGAGGCGTCCAGTTCGGCACCACCACCGAAGGGGTGTACGGCATCACCAGCGAGGTGCGCAAGCACTGCAAAAAGCCCCTGATGGTGAAGCTTTCCCCCAATGTGACGGACATCTCCGAAATGGCGGTGGCAGCGGAGAGCGCCGGCGCCGACGCCATCTCCATGATCAACACCCTCACCGGCATGCGCATCGACATCCGCACCCGGCGGCCCATTATCCGGAACAACACGGGGGGCATGTCCGGCCCGGCGCTGCTGCCCATCGCTTTGCGGATGGTGTGGCAGGCTTCCCAGAAGGTGAAGATCCCCATTGTGGGTCTGGGGGGCATCTCCACTTGGCAGGACGCGGTGGAAATGCTGCTGGCGGGAGCCACGGCGCTGCAGATCGGCACCGTGCTGTTCACCGACCCCTACGCTCCCATCAAGATCGCGGAAGGCCTGTCCCGGTACATGGACGAAAACGGCATCAAGAGCCTGTCCGAGCTTACGGGAGGTGTGCGCCCTTGGTGACAACCTTGTACATTGTGCGCCATTGTCAGTCGGCGGGGAACCAGGGCGGCCGGTTCCAGGGCCAGTTTGACGGCCCCGTCAACGAGATGGGGGAGAAGCAGCTGGAGCTGCTGTCCCTGCGCTTTCGAAATGAGCGCCTGGACGCCGTCTACTCCAGCCCTCTGAAGCGGGCGTACCAGACCGCTCAGGCAATCAACCGGTTCCACGGCCTGCCCATTCAAACCTTGGACGGCCTGCTGGAAATCGATGTGGGAGAGATGGAAAACAAGCTTCTCTCCGACATTGCGGTGAAATACCCGGAGGTTGCCAAAAACTGGGACAGCGCCCCGGACCTGTGCCGGTTTCCCGGCGGGGAGACCATGGTCCAGGTGTACCGGCGGATCAACCGTGCCATTGACCAGATCGTGGCAGAGAACCCGGGGAAAACCGTGGCGGTGGCCACCCACGGCGGGGTGATCCGAAACCTGTACGCCCGGGTTCAGTACGGCTCCATTGAGGGGCTGCGGAAAAGCGCCGTGTTCGGCAACACCAGCGTGAGCATCCTGGAGGCGGAAGAGGGGACCCTGCGCTGGAAGTCCATCAACGACATGTCCCATCTGCCGGAGGAACTGCGCCATGCTCCCACGCAGTACAACTTCCACACCCAGGCCGTATGATTATCCTGGGAGTGGATCTGGGAAAGGCCCGCACCGGGGTGGCGGTCTGCGACAGGGGGGAGCTGCTTGCCTCTCCCTTGACGGTGGTCCAGGAGCACAACCGAGAACGGTTGGTGGACCGTCTGGCCGCCCTGGCAAAGGAGCATGGGGCACAGCTGCTGGCGGTGGGCCTGCCCCGGAACATGGATGGCAGCGAAGGGGAGAGCGCCCAGAACGCCCGGGAAATCGGGGCGCTGCTGGGAGAGGCCACCGGGCTGCCGGTGGAGTTTGTGGACGAGCGGGGCACCACCATCACTGCCCACGGATACTTAAACGAGACCAACACCCGGGGCAGGCGGCGAAAGGCCGTGGTGGACGCGGTAGCCGCCACGGTGATCCTGCAAAACTGTCTGGACAGAAGGCGGCTTTCCAAACACCGGGAGCCGTTGGACTGACTTCCCAAAACGGGTTTACAAGGTTCTGAAAATACAGTATACTGATATTGACTAGACGTGGGCGCTCACAGGCCCAAGGAGGAGAGGATTATGGGCAGCTACTGGATTATCACCGATTCCACAACGGACCTGACGCCGGCTTTGATTGAGGAGCTGGAGGTGCAGGTGGTGCCCCTGTGTTACATGATGGGGGGCAGGACCTACCACAACATCCCCGGCGGCGGAGAGATGGATGAACCCGCCTTTTACAACAAGCTGCGGGGGGGAGTCGTGTCCACCACCACCCAGGTCAACTCTGAAGAGTTCCTTCAGGTGTTCACCCCTCTGCTGGAAGCGGGGGAGGACGTGCTGTACATCGCCTTTTCTTCCGGGCTCAGCGGCACCTACCAGAGCGCCCTGCTTGCCAGGGAGGAGCTGAAGGAGCGGTTCCCGGAAAGACGGCTGGAAGTGTTCGATTCCCTGTGCGCTTCCATGGGCGAAGGGCTTTTGGTGTACCACGCCGCCAAACTGCGGCAGGAGGGCAGGTCCATGGACCAGGTGCTGGCATGGCTGAAGGAGAACGCCCTGCGGCTGTGGCATTGGTTCACCGTGGACGACCTGAACCACTTAAAGCGGGGAGGCCGTGTCTCCACCGCCACCGCGGTGGTGGGCACCATCCTGGGGATCAAGCCGGTGCTTCACGTGGACAACGAGGGGCATCTCATTCCTGTGTCCAAGGTTCGGGGGAGAAAGCAGTCTCTGGACGCCTTGGTGAAGCGGATGGAGGAGACGGTGGAAGACCCCGCCGGGCAGGTGGTGTTCATCAGCCATGGGGACTGCCTGGCGGACGCCCAATACGTGGAAGGGCAAATCCGGGAAAAACTGGGTGTTCAACAGGTGAAGATCGGTTACATCGGACCGGTGATCGGCGCCCATTCCGGCCCGGGCACCGTGGCCCTGTTCTTCCTGGGAAACCAGCGGTAAAATACCAAAAAAATACACAGACGAGCCTGCGGAGATTTAACATTTCGCAGGCTCGTTTTTTCTTGACAAATGGAAGGGAAACGGGTAGAGTAATAAAGGTGTTTGGTTTTGAAAAACACCCGGAGTTTTTTACTGTGAGGTGAGCAAAGTGATCGTTCCTCGAAGTAGCGGCGGCACAGAACCCGGAGGGGAAAGTGCGGCCAAATGTGTCCTGCTGCCCGCGAATATGGGATCGCTTTGCCGCCGTCAGCTTTGCTAAAAGGCTTTCGGCTTCAGGGCTGAGCGCGGGCACGGCGGACTGCTGTGCTTTTGGTTTTGTGCTGTATCGTCCCTCCCATGTTTTTTAAAGGAGGTACAGCCATGAAAGAAAAGATCCTGGAGCTTTTGGAAGAGCGCAAATATCCCGAGATTGCCACTTTGGTCAAGGATATGAACCCTGCCGACGTGGCCGCTCTGCTGGAGGAGCTTCCCCAGCAGAACATGCCCATCGTGTTCCGCCTGTGTCCCAAGGAGCTTGCCGCGGACGCCTTTGCCTATATGGACGGCGATTCCCAGGAGGTTCTGGTCCAGGGGTTCAGCGACAAGGAGCTGGACGAGGTGATGAGCCAGCTGTTCCTGGACGACACCGTGGACATGATTGAGGAAATGCCCGCCAACGTGGTGAAGAAGATCCTCCGCCACGTGGATGAGGACACCCGCAAAATGATCAACCAGGTGCTCAACTATCCCAAGGACAGCGCCGGCAGCATCATGACCATGGAGTACGTGGACCTGAAGCGGGGCATGACCGTGGAGCAGGCCTTCGACCGCATCCGTGCCACGGGCTTGGACAGCGAGACGGTGTACACCTGCTACGTCACCGGTGACCGCCGGAAACTGGAGGGGATTGTCACCGTCCGGGAGCTGCTTCTCTCCCCCAAGACGGAGCTGCTGGAGAACATCATGGAGACCAACGTGAAGTTCGTCAGCACCCATGCCGACCAGGAGGAAGTGGCCCGCTTGCTGAGCAAGTACGACTTCCTGGCAATGCCTGTGGTGGATGCTGAGGAACGTCTGGTTGGTATCGTCACCGTGGACGACGCCATTGATGTCATCCAGGAAGAGGCCACAGAGGACATCGAGAAGATGGCCGCTATTGCCCCTTCCGACAAGCCCTATATCAAAACCAGCGTCTTCGAGACCTGGCGGAAGCGTGTCCCCTGGCTGCTGTTCCTGATGATCTCCGCCACCTTTACCAGCTGGATCATCTCCTCTTACGAGGACGCCCTGGCGGCCAACCTGGTGCTGTCCAGCTTCATCCCCATGCTGATGGACACCGGCGGCAACTCGGGCAGCCAGTCCTCCGCCACCATCATCCGCGGCCTCTCCCTGGGAGAGATCCGCTATATCGATGTGCCCCGGGTGATGTTCAAGGAGTCCGCTGTGGCATTGCTCTGCGGCCTCACCTTGGCGGTGACAAACTTTGCCAAGCTGATGATCCTGGACCACGTGTCCATGATGATCGCCGCCGTGGTCTGCCTGACCCTGGTGGTTGTGGTACTGGTCTCCAATGTGGTGGGCGGCACCCTGCCCATTCTGGCCAAGCGGCTGGGGTTCGACCCCACTGTGATGGCAAGCCCTCTCATCACCACCATTGTGGACGCGGTGGCGCTGATTATTTACTTCAACATCGCCAAAACGCTGTTGGGCTTGTAACTTGTTTTGTATGACACAGGGCGGGAGCCCGTGGAAGTTCCCCAGGACCGTCCTTGCTCATAAAATTTATTCTGTTTTTTTCGGAGGAAAAGACAATGGGAAGGATCGTTAATGTGGCCGTAGTTGGCTACGGCGGAATGGGCGGCTGGCATACCCGGACGCTTCAGCAGATTCCGGAAGTGCATCTGGCGGGTGTGTACGACATTCTGCCCGAGCGCAATCAAGCGGCGGAAGAAAAGGGCATCAAGGCCTATGAGAGCTACGAGGCCCTGCTGGCCGATCCCAGTGTGGACGTTGTGACCGTTGCGATCCCCAACGACGCCCACAAGGACGTGTGCATTCAGGCCATGGAGGCCGGCAAGTTGGTTATCAGCGAAAAGCCCGTCACCACTTCCACCGAGATTTTGGAAGAGATGATCGCCGCCTCTGAGCGCACCGGTTCCGTGTTCACCGTTCACCAGAACCGCCGCTGGGATGAGGATTTCCGGGTTGCGGAGAAGATCGCCAAGTCCGGTCAGCTGGGCCGGGTGTTCTCCATTCAGTCCCGCGTCCATGGTTCCCGGGGCATCCCCGGCGACTGGCGCAACACCAAGGAGCACGGCGGCGGCATGGTTCTGGACTGGGGCGTTCACCTGCTGGACCAGATGAACATGATGATGGGCAAAATGCCCAAGAGCGTGTATGCCACCCTCTCCAACGTGACCAACGAGGAAGTGGACGACGGCTTTACTGCTGTGTTCACCTTTGACGACGGCCTGGTGTTTACCGTGGAAGTGGGCACCAGCAACTTTATCAATCTGCCCCGCTGGTATGTTCAGGGCCTGAACGGCACCGCTCAGATCGACGACTTTAACGT
>CALWCD010000080.1 GCA_944376265.1 uncultured Clostridia bacterium
ATGGCCTCCCGCAGGAAGGGGTAGCCGTCGCTGTCGGGGGAGTAGCCGTGGAAGGTCTCCTTGTGGGCCTGCTCCTCGGTGGCCTTGTGCATGGCCTCGATGACGGCGGGAGCCAGGGGCATGGTCACGTCGCCGATGCCCATTTTGATGATCTTGTTCTCGGGGTGCTCCTGGGTGTAGGCTGCCACCTTCTTGGCGATGGTGACAAACAGGTAGCTCTGCTGCAAATTCTGGAAATTGCCGTTTAATTTCATGTCCTTCTGTGTCCTTTCTCAAGCGAAATTCTGGTTCTCCCCCTCCTGGCGGGCCAAGGGGGGATTATTTGTTCCGGCTCTCCCGGTAGGCTGCCGCGGCGCCGATGAATCCCAAAAACAGGGGATGGGCCCGGTTGGGGCGGGACTTGAACTCGGGGTGGAACTGTCCCGCCACAAAGAACCTGTTCTGGGGGAGTTCCACCGTCTCCACAATGCGGCCGTCGGGAGAGGTGCCGCTGAGGACCATTCCCGCCGCCTCCACCGTTTCCCGGTAGTCGTTGTTGAACTCGTACCGGTGGCGGTGGCGCTCGGAGATCAGCTCCCTGCCGTAGCACTCTCTCATTTTCGTGCCGGGCTTGATCTTGCAGGGGTAGCTGCCCAGCCGCAGGGTGCCCCCCTTGTTGATGTTCTTGTTCTGGTCGGGCATGAAGTCGATCACCTTGTGGAGGCCGTACTCGTCGAACTCACCGGAGTTGGCATCGGCAATGCCGCACACGTTCCGGCAGAACTCGATGACGGCGATCTGCATGCCCAGGCAGATGCCCAGATAGGGCACGTCGTGTTCCCGGGCGTACTTGCAGGCCAGCACCATGCCCTCGATGCCCCGGCTGCCGAATCCCCCGGGAATGATGATCCCATCCACGTTCCCCAGCCGCTCGTCAATGTTCTCCGGGGTCAGGTTCTCGGAGTCCACCCAGTCGATCTCCACCCGGGCGCTGTGGTCATACCCCGCATGGCGCAGGGCTTCCATCACGGACAGGTAAGCGTCGTGGAGCTTCACGTACTTGCCCACCAAAGCGATGTGCACCAGCTTTTTCCGGCTGCGTATCTTCTCCACCATCTGGAGCCACTCGGTCATGTCCGGCTCCGGGGTGTCCAGGCACAGCTCCCGGCAGACGATGTCGGAAAAGTGGTTCTTCTCCAGCATGATGGGCGCCTCGTACAGCACAGGGATGGTCATGTTCTCAATGACGCAGTCGGGCCGCACGTTGCAGAACAGGGCGATCTTCTGGAAGATGCTCTGGTCGGTGATGGGCTCGTCGGTGCGCAGCACAATGATGTCCGGCTTAATGCCCATGGACTGCAGCTCCTTCACCGAGTGCTGGGTGGGCTTGGACTTGTGCTCCCCGGAGCTTTTCAGGTAGGGCACCAGGGTGACGTGGATGAACAGGGAGTTCTCCTTGCCCACCTCCTGGCTCACCTGGCGGATGGCCTCCAAAAAGGGCTGGCTCTCAATGTCGCCGGCCGTGCCGCCGATCTCGGTGATGACCACGTCGGCGTTGGTCTTGCTGCCCACGCTGTAGATAAAATTCTTGATCTCGCTGGTGATGTGGGGAATCACCTGGATGGTCTCCCCCAGGTACTCTCCCCGGCGCTCCTTGTTGAGCACGTTCCAGTACACTTTGCCGGTGGTCAGGTTGGAGAACTTGTTCAGGTTCTCGTCGATGAACCGCTCGTAGTGGCCCAGGTCCAGGTCGGTTTCCAGGCCGTCCTCGGTGACGTACACCTCCCCGTGCTGATAGGGGCTCATGGTGCCGGGGTCCACGTTGATATAGGGGTCCAGCTTCTGGGCGGCCACCTTCAGGCCCCGAGCTTTCAGAAGGCGGCCCAGAGACGCCGCCGTAATCCCCTTTCCCAGTCCGGAGACCACGCCTCCGGTGACAAAGATATATTTGGACAAATTCTCCACCTCCAGTGAAATTTTTCGCGGTTACAGCTTTACAGTGCCTTCAAACACGGTGACGGCCTCGCCGGTCATCCAGACCCGGCTGCCCTCCACCCGGATGGTCAGGTCCCCGCCCCGCAGGCGCACCAGAATGTCCTCCCCCGCCGGGCAGTGACCGCAGAGGATGGCTGCCACCGCACTGGCGCAGGCGCCGGTGCCGCAGGCCATGGTCTCGCCGCTGCCCCGCTCCCACACACGCATTTTCAGGGTGTGGCTATCCAGCACCTGGATGAATTCCGTGTTCACCCCCTGGGGGAAAAGGGGATCGTGTTCGAACAGGGGGCCGATCTCCGGCAGGTCCAGGTCGTCCGGGTCCCCGCCGAAAATAACGCAGTGGGGGTTGCCCATGGACACGCAGGTGATCTCATAAATGCCTCCGGCCACCTCCACGTTTTCACCCGCCACCCGGTCACCGGGCAGGGCCACGGGGATCTCCCTAGGCGCCAGGATTGCGTCCCCCATGTCCACGGTGACAGACTGGGCTTCCCCGTCTTTCTCCTGGATGAGGCAGGTCTTGATGCCGCTGAGGGTCTCGATCTTCAGCTCTTTCTTGTGGGCAATGCCACTGTCGTAAACGTATTTCGCCACGCAGCGGATGCCGTTGCCGCACATTTTTCCTTCGCTGCCGTCCAGGTTGAACATGCGCATCTGGGCGTCGGCGATATCCGAGGGGCAGATGAGGATCACCCCATCGCCGCCAATGCCCTTGTGCCGGTCGGAGAGCCGCACCGCCAGGGCGCTGGGGTCCTCCACCTGCTCCTGAAAGCAGTTGATATACACGTAATCGTTGCCGCAGCCGTGCATTTTTGTAAAGCGCAGTGTATTTTCAGCCATAGCCTTCCCCTTTCCTTGATTTCTCAATAGAAATCCACAAAGGACTTTCCAAGGGAAAGTCCTTAGGAATTGTTCAAGTATCTGCCATTCCGGCGCGGATTACACTTCCACCACGCCGTCGTAGATCTTTTCCGCCTTGCCGGTCATCAGGACCCGCTCGTCGGTGTAGTTGATCTTCAGCTCGCCGCCCTTGAGGATCACCCGGATGTCCTTGCCCTTCTGGCAGTAGCCGTTGAGAGTGGCGGCCACCACCGCGGCGCAGGTGCCGGTGCCGCAGGCCATGGTCTCGCCGCTGCCCCGCTCCCAGATCCGTGCCTTCAGGGTGTGCTGGTCAATGACCTCCACAAAGCCCACGTTCACCCGCTCGGGGAACATGGGGTCGTGCTCGAACTTGGGTCCGATGTCCTCCAGGTCCAGCTTGTCCACGGAGGGCACGAACACGGTGCAGTGGGGGTTGCCCATGGACACGCAGGTAATGCGGTACACGTTGCCCCCAATGGAGATGGGCTTGTCCACCACCTTGTCCCCTTCCAGCCGGACGGGGATCTTCTCCGGGGAGAGCTCGGCCTTGCCCATGTCCACGGTCACCTTGGACACCAGCCCGTTCTTGGTGATGACAGTGCACTCCTTCACGCCGCTCTTGGTGTCAATGTGGAGCACGTACTGGCCTTCGCCCACCTTTTCTCCCTTGGCAATGCCCTTGTCGAACAGGTACTTGGCCACGCAGCGGATGCCGTTGCCGCACATCAGACCCTCGCTGCCGTCCAGGTTGAACATGCGCATCTGGGCGTCGGCAATGTGGGAGGGGCAGATGAGGATCACCCCGTCCCCGCCCACACCGTTGTGCCGGTCGGACAGGAAGATGGACAAAAACTCAGGCGAAGCCACCACGTTCCGCTGGTCGAAGCAGTTGATATAGATATAGTCGTTGGAGCAGGCGGACATCTTGGTGAACCGCAGCTCCTGCTTGCGCTCCTTCAGGTTGTTGATGTCGATAATCTCCGTGTTCTCCGGGGTGTACCGGCTCATCAGGGAGTCGGCCAGGGCGTTGGCGGTGTCCAAAGCCGTCAGGCAGGGGATGCCCAAAAGGCTTGCCTTCCGGCGGATCTTCACGCTGTCACGGGCAGGGTTGCGGCCCTTGGCGGAGGTGGAGATGACATAGTTCACCTTGCCGCTCTCCAGCAGGGTGATGGTGTTCACACTGCTCTCGTGGATCTTGTCCACGATCTTCACGGACAGGCCCACCTTGAAGAGCACCATGGCGGTGCCGGTGGTGGCGTACAGCTCGAAGCCCATTTTGGCGAACTTCTTGGCGATCTCCCCGATCTCCGGCTTGTCCTGGTCCCGGACGGTGATGAACACGCCGCCGCCCTTGGTCATCTTGTGGCCGGAGGCGATCAGGCCCTTATAAAGGGCTTCCTCCAGGTTGTTGCCAATGCCCAGCACTTCACCGGTGGATTTCATCTCCGGCCCCAGGTGGGTGTCCACGTCGGTGAGCTTCTCAAAGGAGAACACGGGCACCTTCACCGCCACATAGGGAGAAGGCTTGTAGAGCCCGGTGCCGAAGCCCAGGTCGGTGAGCTTGTACCCCAGGCTCACCTTGGTGGCCAAATCGCACATGGGCACGCCGGTGACCTTGCTGATATAGGGCACGGTGCGGGAGGCACGGGGGTTCACCTCGATGACGTAGATCTCCCCGTCCATGATGATGTATTGCAGGTTGATCAGCCCCAGGGCGTTCAGCTCCCGGCAGAGGGTCTCGGTGGTGGAGACGATCTTGGCGCTCATGTCGTCGTCGATGTCGGAGGCCGGATACACGGCGATGCTGTCGCCGGAGTGGATACCGGTGCGCTCCACGTGCTCCATGATGCCGGGGATGAGGATGTTCTCCCCGTCGCAGATGGCGTCCACCTCAATCTCCATGCCGGACAGGTACTTGTCAATGAGCACCGGGTTGTCCTGCTTGTGGGAAAGGATGATGGCCATGTATTCCTGAATGTCCTCGTCGCAGTAGGCGATGATCATGTTCTGGCCGCCCAGCACGTAGGAGGGGCGCATGAGCACGGGATAGCCCAGGTCCCGGGCAGCGTTCAACGCCTCTTCCGTGGTCATGATGGTGTGGCCCTTGGGACGCTTGATGCCGGAGCGCTCCAGCAGCTCGTCGAACCGCTCCCGGTCCTCGGCCATGTCGATGGTGTCGGCGGAGGAGCCCAGAATGGGGATGTTGTTCTCCGCCAGGGTCTTGGTGAGCTTGATGGCCGTCTGGCCGCCGAAGGCCACCACAACCCCCACGGGCTTTTCGATCTTGATGATGTCCAGCACGTCCTCGGGGGACAGGGGCTCAAAGTACAGCCGGTCGCCGGTGTCGAAGTCGGTGGACACGGTCTCCGGGTTGTTGTTGATGATGACCACCTCATACCCCAGCTTCTGCAGGGACATGACGCAGTGAACACTGGCGTAGTCGAACTCGATGCCCTGGCCGATGCGGATGGGGCCGGAGCCCAGCACGATCACCGTGGGCTTCTCCCGGTCCCCGCCGATGAATTCCAGTGCCTCGTCCTCACCGCCGGATTCCTGGGTGTCGTAGGTGGCGTAGAAGTAGGGGGTGTGGGCGGCAAACTCGCCGGCGCAGGTGTCCACCATCTTGAAGGTAGGCTTGCGCTCAAAGGTCACCGGGCAGCCGGACAGCCGGGCAATGGTCTTGTCCGGGTACCCCAGCTTCTTGCCCTGGGTGTACAGCTCTTCGGTGAGCTGGCCTTTTGCCAGTTCCCGCTCGTAGTTTAAAAGGTTCATCAGTTTGGAGAGGAACCAGCAGTCAATCATGGTCTCCTCATGCATCTTCTCCACAGACACGCCCCGTTTGAGCAGCTCGTACACGGCGAACAGCCTCTCGTCGGTGGCGTGAACCGCAATGTGCCACAGGTTCTCGTCGGTCTCCGTGGCAAACTTGGGCAGGTTCAGGGTGTCCAGAGAAATCTCCGCGCCCCGGACGGCCTTCATCAGAGCCATCTCAAAGGTATCGGCGATGGACATGACCTCGCCGGTGGCCTTCATCTGGGTGCCCAGGTCCCGCTTGGCGTAGACGAACTTGTCGAAGGGCCACTTGGGGAACTTCACCGCCACGTAGTCCAAGGCGGGCTCGAAGGCGGCGTAGGTCTTGCCGGTGACCGCGTTCTTGATCTCGTCCAGGGTGTAGCCGATGGCAATCTTGGTGGCCACCTTGGCGATGGGGTAGCCGGTGGCCTTGGAGGCCAGGGCGGAGGAACGGGACACACGGGGGTTGACCTCGATGACGGCGTATTCAAAGGAGGTGGGATGAAGGGCGAACTGGCAGTTGCAGCCGCCTTCCACGCCCAGCTCGTCGATGATCTTCAGCGCGGCGGAGCGGAGCATCTGGTACTCTTTATCGGAGAGGGTGACCGTGGGGGCAATGACGATGGAGTCGCCGGTGTGCACGCCCACCGGGTCCAGGTTCTCCATGGAGCACACGGTGATGGTGTTGCCCTTGCTGTCACGCATCACCTCGAACTCGATCTCCTTCCAGCCGGCGATGGACTTTTCCACCAGAATCTGGGTGATGGGGGAAAGGGCCAGGCCGTTGGCGGCGGTCTCCCGCAGCTCCTCCTGGTTGTTGACAATGCCGCCGCCGGTGCCGCCCAGGGTGAAGGCAGGCCGGATGATGACGGGATAGCCGATCTCCAGAGCGAAGGCCTCGGCGTCCTCCACGGTGGTCACCACCTTGGAGGGGATGCAGGGCTGGCCGATCTTCTCCATGGTGTCCTTGAAGATCTGCCGGTCCTCGGCCTTGTCGATGGTCTCGGGAGAGGCGCCCAGCAGGCGCACGTTGTGCTTCTCCAAAAAGCCCTCCTTGGCCAGCTGCATGGACAGGGTCAGGCCGGTCTGGCCGCCGAAGCCGGAGAGGATGCTGTCGGGCTTTTCCTTTTCAATAATGCGCTTGACAGTGGTCAGGGTGAGGGGCTCGATGTAGATCTTGTCCGCCATGGCCTTGTCGGTCATAATGGTGGCGGGGTTGGAGTTGACCAGCACAATCTCGATGCCGTCGTCCCGCAGGGCCCGGCAGGCCTGGGTGCCGGCGTAGTCAAATTCCGCCGCCTGGCCGATCACAATAGGGCCTGAGCCGATGACCAGTACCTTTTTAATGTCCTTATTCAGTGGCATGTTAGTCCCCCTCCTTCATCATGGCGAAAAACTCATCGAACAGCTCCTGGGTGTCCAGAGGACCGCCGCAGGCTTCGGGATGGAACTGGACGGAGAACGCGGGGCAGTCCTTATAGCGAATGCCTTCGCAGGTGCCGTCGTTCACGTTGACAAACAGCTCGCTGGCCACGGCGCTGTCGATGCTGGAGCCCACCACCGCGTAGCCGTGGTTCTGGCTGGAGATGTACACTCTTCCGGTCTCCAGGTTCTTCACAGGCTGGTTGGCGCCCCGGTGGCCGTACTTCAGCTTCTCGGTCTTAAAATCGTGGGCCAGGGCCAGCAGCTGATGCCCCAGGCAGATGCCGAACAGGGGGATGCCTAGCTTGCAGATCTCCTTCAGGTTGGCGATGATCTGGGTGTTCTCGGCAGGGTCGCCGGGGCCGTTGGACAGCATAATGCCGTCCACGCCCAGCTCCCGGATCTCCTGGGCGGTGGTGTTGCAGGGACACACGGTGACTTCCGCGCCCCGGTTCACCAGTTCCCGGTAGATGTTCTTCTTCAGGCCGAAGTCCAGCAGGGCAATCTTTTTCTTCACTTCCCCTTGGGGCTTCACCACATACCGCTCCTGGGTGGAGGAGGCCTGCACCGCCCCGGTGACCCGGTAGGCCTTCAGCTCGTCCAGATCCACCGTGGAGGGGTCGTCGGTAATCTTGCCGTTCATCACGCCCCGCTCCCGAATGATCTTGGTCAGAGTGCGGGTGTCGATGCCGGACAGGCCGATGACGCCCCGTTCTTGAAAAAAGGTGTCAAGGCTGCCCTCGGAACGGAAGTTGGAGGGAGCTTGGCACCAATGTTTTACGATATACGCGCAGGGACCGATGGCGTCGCTTTCAAAGTCGGCGGGAATAACGCCGTAATTGCCAATAAGGGGGAAGGTCTGCACTACCATCTGCCCCCAATAGCTGCGGTCGGTCAACGTTTCCAAATAGCCGGTCATGCCGGTGGTAAACACCACTTCGGCGGTCATTTCGCCCTGGGCGCCAAAGCGCTCGCCCTGAAAGACCTTGCCGTTTTCCAGCACAAGATATCCAGTTTTCCCCATACGCTCAACCCTTTCTCTCTCGTGTCACACCCCGGCCGGGGCCGCTGGATGCTCCCAGCTGACGTCCCCCCCCGCCGAAGGTCCGTATCTCACAGTTATCAATAGTATATCATACCCGATGGGGGAAAAACAAGCAAGAACATTTTTCATTTCTCTACTTTTCACAAACTCGTCTCCCGGGACCGGTTTTTTTCGGTTCTTTTCCCAGGCCGCCTTCCCCAACCGATTTTCAAAACGCAGCCTCATGTCTCACATCCTGCAAAACGCTGGGGAAACAGCAAAAAAAGCGCCCGGCTCCCAGGGGGAGAGAATCGCCTCTTCCAGGAGCCGGACGCCTTTGTCCGTGTGTTGTATTATACCTCTCCCCGCCCTCCCTGTCAAGGCGGTTTTGCAGTTTTGCTTGGCACGTCCTTCGTTTTGACGGTCTATTCCCGGAATTTTCCATAAATTTGCCCGTTTTTCCTCCCCTTCCTTCTGTTCACCCTGGAGAAAGCCTTC
>CALWCD010000081.1 GCA_944376265.1 uncultured Clostridia bacterium
TACTCTCCCGAGTCGTCTTTCCTGTCCGGTTCACTTGTTCGAGCTCTCTCTCGAGCGCTCAGATATAATACCACACCGCTCCTCAATTGTCAACGCCTTTTTTCAAGTTTTTTTACTTTTCTTTCTCCTTCCCCTATCTTGTGTTTCTTTCCAGTTTTTCCCACAAGATAGCTCCTGCTTCTTCCCACTTCCAGCAGAATTTCCCGGGAGACTTTCTCTTTGCCCGGGGCATGGTATGACATAAAGCCGGCTTGTTTCTTCTTATATATAGAAAGAGTTTTGAGACAAAGGAGGAGTTTTATGCGCTGGGAACGGACAAGATCCCTGCTGGTGTGGCTTTGGAAGCTGGTGGTGGTGGCGCTAGTAAACCTGATGGTGCTTCTCATGCTCTCCGGCGGCCGGATCTCTTTTTGAAAAACAAAAACTGCCCCCGGCAAAACGCCAGGGGCAGGGGGAAAACGGTCAGTCTTGGTCCGCGGCCATACCGCCCGCTCGGGCAATGGCCCGCTTTCGGATAAAGTAGAAGCACACCGCCTCCACCAGGGCAGTCACCACCCAGGTGACAGGGTAGGACACGAACAGCATCAACATAGAGGGAGCCGCCGCGAACACGGTGTAGATCCAGATCACCCGCAGGACGCACACGCCGAAGATGGACACCACCATGGGAGTCAGGGAGGAGCCCAGGCCCCGCATGGCGCCCACCAACACGTTCATGATGCCGCAGGTGAAATAGGGGGTGCAGACGATGAGCATCCGCTCCATGCCGTAGTCGATGACTTCCGGGTCTGTGGAATAGATGCCCAGCAGGGGACGGCCCGCCAGATAGGCGCCAATGCCCAGCACCAGGCCCACCACGGTGACCAGGAAGATGTTGTACCACAGCACCTTGGTGATGCGGTAAAACTTCTTGGCGCCGTAGTTCTGGCCGGTAAAGCTGAGGGACGCCTGGGTAAAGGAATCCATGGCGGTAAACACAAAGCCCTCGATGTTGCTGGCGGCGGTGGAACCCGCCATGGCCAGAGAGCCAAAGGAGTTGATGGAGGACTGGATGAGCACGTTGGAGATGGAGAAGGTGGCGCCCTGAATGCCTGCCGGGACGCCGATCTTGGTCATCTGCAGCAGCTTGTCTTTATAGATTCTCAGCTGCTTCAGCTCCACCCGGTAGATGGTGTCGCTGCGGACCAGGCACTGGAGCACCAGCCCCGCGGAGATGCACTGGGAGATCACCGTGGCGATGGCCACGCCTGCCACTCCCATGTGGACCACAATGACAAAGAACAGGTTCAAGAACACATTCACCACGCCGGCCAGCAGCAGGAAGTACAGGGGCCGCTGGGTATCCCCTACCGCCCGCAGGATGGCCGCGCCGAAGTTGTAGAGCATCATCACGGGCATGCCCACAAAATAGATGCGCATGTACAGCACCGCCTGGTCAATCACGTCCGAGGGGGTGCCCATAAGCTGGAGCAGGGGCTTGGACAGGGCCACCCCCACCACAATGAGCACCAGCCCGCTGAGGACGCTGATGAGCACTGCGGTGTGGACGGTCTCGTGCAGGTCTTTCCGCTGGCCTGCCCCGTAGTACCGGGCCACCAGCACGTTGACGCCGATGGACAGGCCGATGAACAGGTTGACGATCAGGTTGATGAGAGCGCTGGTGGAGCCCACCGCCGCCAGGGCCTGGCTGCCGGCGAACCGGCCCGCCACAATGATGTCCGCGGCGTTGAACAGCAGCTGGAGAATGCCGGACAAGGCCAGAGGGATGGCGAACCGGACAATCTTCCCCAGCAGGGGGCCGTTTGTCATGTCGATCTCAAAGGAGCTCCGGCGCATGCCGGGGCGAAAGGGAAATTTCACAGCAAAATCCTCCAAACCTAGTTGGTCATGGTTCCGAAAGCAGTGCCGGTCACGGACCGCCAGCGGCCTTCAGGGCCAGCTTTTTCTTTACATGGGCTCTCACCAGGAAGAAACACAGCAGGTCGCACACAGCCGCCAGTCCCCAGGTAATGGGGTAGGAGGCGTACAGTACGGTGAGCTGAGGCCACGCGGCAAACACGGTGAACAGCCACACCACACGGAACCCGCACACAAAGCTGATGGTGATGGCCATGGGCACAAAGGAAGCCCCCAGGCCCCGGAGGGTGCCCACCATCACGCCCATCATGCCGCCCAGGAATTCCCACATGCACACGGTTTCCAGGCGCAGCATGCCAAAGGAGATCACTTCCGCTTCCGTGGAGTAGATGCTCAGCAGCTGGGGGCCCAAAAGCCAGCAGCCAATGCCCAGCACCAGGCCGGTGCCGGTAACCAGCAGCAGGCAGAGAATGACAATGCGGTTGACCCGCTTCAGCTTGCCCGCCCCCACGTTCTGGCCGGAAAAGCTGAGGGCCGCCTGGGAAAAGGCGTCCATGCCCGTGTTCACAAAGCCCTCCAGGTTGGACGCCGCCGTGTTCCCCGCCATGGCGATGGAACCGAAGGAGTTGATGGAGGACTGGATGAGCACGTTGGAAATGGAGAACGAAGCGCCCTGAATGCCTGCCGGCAGGCCGATCTTGGCCATGCCCAGCAGTTTGTCCTTCTTGATGCACAGGTCCTTTAAGCTCACCTGGTAGACGGTGTGGCTGTGCATCAGGCAAAGCAGCACCAGCCCCGCGGAGACGCACTGGGAGATCACCGTGGCAAGGGCCACCCCCGCCACGTCCATCCCGCAGACGATGACGAAAAACAGGTTCAGCACCACGTTCATCACGCCGGCCAGCAGCAGAAAGTACAGGGGCCGCTGGGTGTCCCCCACCGCCCGCAGGATGGCCGCGCCGAAGTTGTAGAGCATGGAGGCGGGCATCCCGATGAAGTAGATGCGCATGTACAGGCAGGCCTGGCCCAGCACGTCCTCCGGGGTGCCCATCAGCTCCAGCATGGGGGCTGCCAGCACCACGCCCACCACCAGCAGGAAGGCGCCGAAGATCAGGCTGGAGAGGATGGAGGTGTGCACCGTCTCCCGCAGGTCCTTGCCCCGGCTGGCGCCGTAGTACTGGGCCACCAGCACGTTGGTGCCCACGGACAGGCCGATGAACAGGTTGACGATCAGGTTGATGAGGGCGCTGGTGGAGCCCACCGCCGCCAGGGCTCCCGGCCCGGAGAACCGGCCCACCACAATGATGTCCGCGGCGTTGAACAGCAGCTGGAGAATGCCGGAGATGGCCAGGGGAATGGCGAACCGGACAATCTTCCCCAGCAAGGGGCCGTTTGTCATGTCGATTTCAAAGGAGCTTCCCATGCCCCTTCCCAATTTTAAAAAGCGCAGAATGATGATCCAACTCCTTCCCTGCCCGGGTCAGCCGGGCAACCCCTGTTTGGAGGGAGGGGCTCAGTAGCCCAGCTCCTCTCCCACCAGCACCACCCGAATGCGGTCGGTGCGCTGGTAGCCGGTGACCACGTACTGGCAGCACATCCGCTTTTCCGAGGCGCACCCGGAGGTCATGGAGCCGTCGCACACGGCGCAGCGGCCCATGCGGGAACAGGGGGTGTGGGTGTCCAGCCGGATGCCGTTGGCAGGGGCCGCCAGGCATTTCACCCGGGCAATGGCCTCGTCCAGGTTCCGGACAATCTTGTTCACGCCAGCCACCACAATCACCCGCTGGGGCCCGAAGATCAGCGCCGCCACCCGGTTGCCGTTGCCGTCCACGTTGTACAGCTCCCCCTCCTCGGTGATGGCGTTGGAGCTGGTGAGGAACACGTCCGCGGAGAAGGTCTTTCGGTAGGCCTCCTGGGGGTCCATGGTCTCCCGGTCCAGGAACTGGTAGTCCCCGCTTTTCAGCAGGTCCCGCACTCCGGTTTCCGCCAGGGTCACGGAGCCGCCGCAGCTCACCACGTCTCCCGGCTTCATCAGGCTGCGCACCGCTTCCACGGCCTCCTGCCGGGTGGGCACAAACACCGCCGGAATTCTGTTTTTCGCCAGGGCTTTCAGGGTTCTTTCCACCTGGGCTTCCCGTACCGCTTTCACATGTTGGTCCATACAGATCCTCCCTCTCTGGAGGGACCCTTCCCCAGTGGACAAGGCCCTCCCACAAATTAGTTGATTCTGCTTGTATTGTACCGCAGCAGCTAGGTGAAATCAAGGGCTGTCCCCGCAAAAAAAGGAGAGACCCGTCGCCCGGCTCTTTCCGGAAAACTCCCTCCTGCCCGGCGGCGGCAGCGTTTTCGGGAAACAAAAAAAGACTGCCGCCTTCCGGCGGCAGCCCAGGGGCTTTTCTCACGCTTTGAAATCCAGGAACAGCTGGGTCACCCTCTCCTTCTGGGACAGGTTCTCCTGGTTGGTGCTGGTGTCGGTGTAGATCATCATCAGGGTTTCCTTCTGGTTCAGGGTGGCGGGAATCTCCTTGTCCAACAGCACAAAGAACCCCTTTTCCTCCACGCTGGAGATGCACTCCATGCCCTGCTGGTTCAGGTTGTCCCGGTCGTAGCTGTACACCTCCACCTGGACGGTGCTGCCGTTGAGGGTGAACCGGTAGCGGAAGCCGCCGGTGGCGCCGATGGTCTCATAGGCCATTTCCGTGGGCTCCCCGGTGACGGCCTTGTTGGCCTCCAGGTACTGGCACAGCCCCTCCAGGCTGTCCTCGAACTCCTGGTCGGAGACGGGCTCCAGCTCCACGGTTTCGGTCTGGCTGGTCTCGGCTCCGCTTTCCGCAGCGCTCTCCCCGCCGGAAGTCTGGGAGGACTCGGTCAGGGTGAGGGTGGGAAGCTGTTCGGTGGTGCCGGTACAGGCGGTAAGGGTCAAAGCCAGCATCGCCGCGGCGGCTATGGCAAGAATTTTCTTCATCATGGGGGAAACCTCCAACATCTCTGCATATGACGAACGCCGGACCCCAGGGATCCGGCGCTTTTGGTGACCCGGACGAGAATCGAACTCGTGTTACCGCCGTGAAAGGGCGGTGTCTTAACCGCTTGACCACCGGGCCATATGGTAGCGGTAACTGGACTTGAACCAGTGACACTTCGGGTATGAACCGAATGCTCTAGCCAACTGAGCTATACCGCCATAATCGCGCTCCGCCCTCACGGATGGAGCGCTGTTAATTATACTCGATTCCCGGTGGTTTGTCAAGGGTTTCTTCCGGATTTTTTCGGAAGAATTGGAAAATTCTCTCTAACAGGTCAGGTTTTGATGGAATTTAGGAGTGGAAGGTGTAGTTGGGAGCTTCCTTGGTGATCTGGATATCGTGGGGATGGCTCTCCTTCAGGCCGGCGCCGGTGATGCGCACGAACTGGGCCTTCTCGTGGAGCTCCTCAATGCTGGCGCAGCCGGTGTAGCCCATGCCGGCCCGCAGGCCGCCCACCATCTGGAACACGGTGTCCGCCAGGGGTCCCTTGTAGGGCACCCGGCCCTCCACGCCTTCGGGGACAAACTTCTTCTGCTCTCCCTGGAAGTACCGGTCGCTGCTGCCCTTGCCCATGGCGCCCAGGCTGCCCATGCCACGGTACACCTTGAACTGGCGGCCCTGGTACAGCTCGTACTCGCCGGGAGCTTCCTTGCAGCCGGCCACCATGCTGCCCAGCATGACCACGTTGGCGCCGGCGGCCAGAGCCTTCACAATGTCGCCGCTGTACTTGATGCCGCCGTCGGCGATGACGGGAATGCCCTGCTTGGCGGCTTCCTGAGCGGCGTCGAACACGGCGGTGATCTGAGGCACGCCGATGCCCGCCACCACGCGGGTGGTGCAGATGGAACCGGGGCCGATGCCCACCTTCACGCAGTCGGCGCCGGCGTCGATGAGGGCCTTGGTGCCTTCGGCGGTGGCCACGTTGCCGGCAATGAGCTGCAGGCTGGGGTAGTGCTTCTTCACCAGGCGCACCGCCTCCAGCACGCCGCTGTTGTGGCCGTGGGCGGAGTCCAGTGTGACCACGTCCACCTGAGCCTCCACCAGGGCGGCCACACGGTCCAGCACGTCCTTGGTGGCGCCGATGGCAGCGCCGCACAGCAGGCGGCCGGAGGAATCTCTGGCGGAATTGGGATAGCGCACCGCTTTCTCAATGTCCTTAATGGTGATCAGGCCCTTTAAGCGCATCTGGTCGTCCACAATGGGGAGCTTCTCAATGCGGTGGCGCCGGAGGATCTCCTGGGCGTCCTTGAGTGTGGTGCCCACAGGGGCGGTGACCAGGTGGTCCTTGGTCATCACGTTTTTAATGGGCTGGTCGAAATCGCTGCCCTCCATAAAGCGCATGTCCCGGTTGGTGATGATGCCCACCAGCACCCCATCCTCGCAGATGGGCACGCCGGAAATGCGGAACCGGCCCATAATCTCCTCGGCTTCCCGCACCAGGTTGTTGGGGGCCAGGAAGAAGGGGTTGGCGATCACGCCGTTCTCCGAGCGCTTCACCCGGTCCACCTGGTCCGCCTGGCGCTCGACGGTCATGTTCTTGTGGATAATGCCGATGCCGCCTTCCCGGGCAATGGCAATGGCCATGTCAGACTCCGTCACCGTGTCCATGGCGGCAGTCATAATGGGGGTGTTCAGCCGAATGGTCTTGGTGAGATTGGTGGAGAAGTCCACCTCGTTGGGCAGAACGTTGGATTCCGCCGGGATCAGCAGCACATCGTCGTAGGTGAGGCCTTCCTTCACAAACTTCTGACTGTACTCCATAAAACCACACTCTCTTTCTCCGTCAAGTATTTTCCACATCTATTAAGTGATTATTATACCATTGGAAAAGCGGTTTTGCAAGGAATTTTCTCGCCCTTCTCTCCCCTCTCACTTATTTTTCAAAACCCATTGACAACTTTCCCATTTTGCTCTAATGTGTATCCTGGATGTATAGTTACTATGGTATTCCCAGACCGTTGAAATGAGGTGCCCCCTTTTATGACACGTTATCTCCTCCGCCTGACAGACACCGGGAAGCAGGCGATTATCCTCACCGGGGTGAACAGCCTGTTCTGGTTCGCCTGGGCTTTCGGCTCCTACCAGGCAGTGTACCTGCAGCAGGTGGGCTTTACCGCTTCCCAGCTGGGCCTGCTCAACGCCCTCACCTCCGCGGTGACCATTGCCTCCCTGGCGTTTTGGGGCATGGTCAGCGACCGGATCGGCTCTCTGCGGAAGGTGCTGGTCACGGTGCTGGCGGGAGGTTCCCTGCTGTACGCCCTCATCCCCTTCATCCCCACCGGGCTGCCCATCTCCTCCCTGCTGTTCCTCACCATAATCCCCGTGGTGTACTTCTTCCGGGGGTCCATGTCCACCTACGCGGAGAACATTTTGGTGCGCAACTGCAACGAGCTGCGGCTGAACTACGGCCTGCTCCGCAGCGTGGGGTCCTTCCTGTTCACCATTGGCGGGCTGATTATCTCCTTCCTGCTGCCCTTTGTGGGGGTGCGGTCCACCTTCTGGTTCATCGGCGTGCTGATGATCCCGGTGATTCTGCTGACAATCGCCGCCCGGGAGCCCAACGCCCGGCCTGCCGCGGACAAGAAAAAGAAGGAGAAGCTGGACATGTCCGGCCTGTTCAAGAACAAGGCCTACGTGAGCTTTCTCTTTTTCGGGTTCCTGTTTTACATTGCCATCAACTGCGAGGCCAACTTCCTGCCCTACTTTATCCAGAGCGTGAACGTTTCCACGGACCTGTACGTGGTGGTGCTGGCCTACCGGGCCCTGCTGGAGATCCCCTTCCTGCTGCTGATGGTCCGGCTGCGGCAGAAATTCCCCCTGGGCCTGCTGGTGATGATCTCCGCCATCCTCATGGCCATGGAATGTCTCTTCTTGGGGTTCTTCGCCAACTCCCTTGTCACGGTGCTGCTGTGCTCCACCTTCTTCGGCCTGGGCAACGGGCTGTGCATCGGCTCCTCCCTGAACTACGTGTACGAGCTGGCTCCCGCCCACCTGAAGGCCAGCGCCCAGGCGTTCTTCTCCGCAGTGTCCTCCGTGGCGGGGATTCTGGGGAACCTGGGGGGCGGCGTGGTGTTCGACGCCATTGGTGCCAAGCCCTTTTACCTGGTGGTGGCGGTGGTGTACTTCCTCAGCGTGGCCCTGTTTTTGTTCACCCAGCGGAAGACCCTGCTTCACCGGTCCGCCTGAGCTTCCTTCCCAGTCTTTTCCGGCGCGCTTTCGGGCGCGCCTTTTTGCTGCCCGTTTTCCCCGGACCGGAAACCTTTCTGTGGAAAACAAAAGAGAGGGCGGAAGCTTCCGTCCTCTCTTGTATCCAGTCCATTTACCGGATGGCGTCCTTGCCGCCCATGTACATGCGCAGCGCTTCCGGGATTCTGATAGAGCCGTCGGCCTGGAGGTTGTTCTCCAGGAAGGCGATGAGCATCCGGGGCGGGGCCACCACGGTGTTGTTCAGGGTGTGGGCGAAGTAGTTGCCCTCCTTGCCCTTGATGCGGATCCCCAGCCGCCGGGCCTGGGCGTCTCCCAGGTTGGAGCAGGAGCACACCTCGAAGTACTTCTTCTGCCGGGGGGACCAGGCCTCGATGTCGCAGGACTTCACCTTCA
>CALWCD010000082.1 GCA_944376265.1 uncultured Clostridia bacterium
CCTGAAAACCCCTTGGTGGACGGGGTTGGTTTTGTGCGCCCTTTTTCGGGCCTGCTCGGATTATTTCTTTCACACTACCGCTCCTTCAGGCTATATAATGGTTGTGCATACTCAGATACCATTGCATGCATCCCCATGCTGATATACATCATATTTGTAAACTAATACAAATATCGACAATATTATACTGCGGCTCCCATAGTAACGCAAGCTGACTGTTTATAAATACGGTAGAAAAATCAAATGAGCCCTCGTTTGTTGATTGCAAAAGTGATTTGTTAATGATATTATAATTATGAAATAGAAAATCACTAGTATCGAGCCTCTGATAGGATGGCCTGGATAGATTTTTGATAGCAAAAGTCCGAATAGACCTTAGGATAAGGATAATCTGTATCAAATAAAACCACGCCGAATCAAATCCCCTATACAAAAAAGTTTAGAAACGGATTTAACTCGGCGAGTGGGAATAACTAAGAAGATGGAGGAATGACGTATGGAAAACAACAAGCGTCCGGAAAACATGGAGCGGATCACCACCCCTCAGCTGGCGGAGCAGTTTATCGCCCAGCAGGTGGAGGAGATCCGGCAGCAGGTGGGGGACAAAAAGGTGCTGCTGGCTTTGTCCGGCGGCGTGGATTCTTCCGTGGTGGCGGCTCTGTTGATTCGCGCGGTGGGCAAGCAGCTGGTGTGCGTCCACGTGAACCACGGCCTGCTGCGCAAGGGGGAGCCCGAGCAGGTGGTCCGGGTGTTCCGGGACGAGATGGACGCCAACCTGGTGTATGTGGATGCCGTGGACCGTTTCCTGGACAAGCTTCAGGGCGTGGCCGACCCGGAGACCAAGCGGAAGATTATCGGCGCGGAGTTTATCCGGGTGTTCGAGGAAGAGGCCCGCAAGCAGGAGGGCATTGAGTTTTTGGCCCAGGGCACCATTTACCCCGACATCCTGGAGAGCGGCCCTGTAAAGGCCCACCACAACGTGGGCGGCCTGCCGGAGGACCTGCAGTTTGAGCTGGTAGAGCCCCTGCGGCTGCTGTTTAAGGACGAGGTCCGCGTGGTGGGCAAGGCTTTGGGCCTGCCCGACAACATGGTGTTCCGTCAGCCCTTCCCCGGTCCCGGCCTGGGAGTGCGCTGCCTGGGCGCCATCACCCGGGACCGGCTGGAGGCTGTTCGGGAGTCCGACGCCATCCTGCGGGAAGAGTTCGCCAAGAACGGCCTGGAGGGCAAGGTGTGGCAGTACTTCACCATCATCCCCGACTTCAAGTCCGTGGGTGTCCGGGACAACAAGCGGGCGGACGAGTGGCCGGTGATCATCCGTGCGGTGAACACCCGCGACGCTATGACCGCCACGGTGGAGGACGTGCCCTTCGCCCTGCTGCAGCACATTACCGACCGCATCACCCACGAGGTGAAGGGTGTAAACCGGGTGCTGTATGATTTGACGCCGAAGCCTACCGGCACCATCGAATGGGAGTAATTTGATCCGGAGGTCCAGCCTCTGGGCATAAAAGGTCCCTTGGGAGCAATCCCAGGGGACCTTTCTACTTTTATTACCCCATTTATGTCCGTGTTTTCCACCGCAGCAGGAAGGCGGAGTGGACAATGACAAACACAGAGCCGGCGTTGTGGACCAAGGCGCCCACCACCGGGTTTAGTATGCCGGTCATGGCCAGAATGATGGCCAGAAAGTTCAGGGCCATGGAGAAGGTCAGGTTCCACTTGATCACAGTCATCATCCGCCGGGAAAGCCGCAGCAGGTGGGGGATCTCCCGGATGTCATCGTTGACCAGGGCAATGTCCGCGGCATCCACGGCGATGTCACTGCCAATGCCTCCCATGGCCACCCCCACCTGGGCCATTTTCAGGGCAGGGGCGTCGTTGATGCCGTCGCCGATCATGCACACAGGCTCTTTCCGCTGCTGGCAGTCCCCGATGTACTGGAGCTTGTCCTGAGGCAGGCAGTTGGCCTTCACCTCGGTGAGGGACAGCTGAGAGGCAATGGTTCGGGCCGCCTCCGGGTGATCTCCGGTGAGGAGCACCGGCACTACACCCGCGGCCTTCACCTGGGCCACGGTGTCTGCCGCGTCGGGGCGAAGGGTGTCCGCCAGGGCCAGGAATCCGGCCAGTCTGCCCTGGGCCGCCACATAGACCACCGTGCAGCCCTGAGCCAGCGCTCGGCTGGCGCCAAGCCTTGCCTCTTCCGAAAGGGCCACTCCCTCCTCCTGGAGCAGCTCCGGATTGCCCACCAGCAGCGAAACCCCTTGGACTGTGGCCTTAACCCCGCGGCCGGGAAGCATTTGGAAGGTTTCCAGTTCCGGAGCCTGGGTGTGTTCCGTTTCCCGGAAGCATCGGACAATGGCTTTTCCCAAGGGATGCTCCGAACGCAGCTCCGCTCCGGCAGCCCAGGCGTACAGCTGGCCGGTGGAGAGGGACTGGTCCAGGCTCTCCACCTGAACCACCCGGGGTTTCCCGAAAGTGAGGGTGCCGGTTTTGTCAAAGGCCACCCGGGTCACTTTGGACAGCCGTTCCAAAGCGTCCCCTTCCCGCACCAGGAACCCGTGGCGGGTGGCGTTGCCAATGGCCGCCATAATGGCGGTGGGGGTTGCCAGCACCAGGGCGCAGGGGCAGAACACCACCAGAATGGTCACCGCCCGGATGATCTCCCCGGAGATAAGCCAGGTGAGGGCGGCGCTGGTCAGGGCGATGATCACGATCCAGGTGGCCCACCGGTCTGCCAGCCCCACGATCTTGGCCTTGCCCGCGTCCGCCGACTGAACCAGGCGGATCATCCGCTGGATGGAGCTGTCCTCCCCCACTTTGGAGGCCTCCATCTCAAAGGCGCCGAACTGGTTCACGGTGCCGCTGGACACCTGGTCGCCGGGGCCCATGTCCACCGGCAGGGATTCTCCCGTCATCACCGACTGGTCAATGGAGGTTTGTCCCGAAAGGATTCGGCCGTCCACGGGGACGGTCTCTCCCGGCAGCACCCGCAGCCGGTCGCCCACCTGGACCTGCTCCGCGGGAAGAAGCTGCTCCCGGCCCTCCCGCAGCACCCGGGCGGTGCGGGGAGTGAGTTTCACCAAGCGCTCAATGCCCGCCCGGGCCTTGGCCACAGTCAGGTCCTCCAGCAGAGCCCCCAGCTGCATGATGAAGGCCACTTCGCCGGCGGCAAAGTCCTCTCCGATGACCACCGACGCGATGAGGGCAATGGACACCAGCACGTCCGCCTTGATGTCGAACTCCGTCACCAGGCCGATGACGGCTTCCAGAATAATGGGAATGCCGCACAGGACAATGGCCACCCAGGCCGGATCAAAGGGCAGGGGAAGCAGGTGGAAAATGCTGGCCAACAGCGCCGCACCGGAGATAACCAGCAGGGTGACGTCCTTTTTCACCCCGCCCCATTCCAAAAAACGTTCCAGAGCTTTCATTGGGGGAGACCCTCCTTCTCACAGGTAGATGGAACTTACCCTACTAATATACCCATAGGGGTATGGGTTGTCAAGAGGGAACAGAAGAGTTTTCAAAAAAAGCCGGCCACGAGGCCGGCGGGAGGTCAGTTCATATTGGCAAAGCGTTCCACCGCTTTGGTGAAGCTGGCGATGGTCTGGTCGGCGTCCCCGTGCTCGATGCCGTCCCGGACGCAGTGCTTGATGTGCCCTTCCAGCACCACCTGACCCGCCTTGTGCAGGGCGGACTTGGCCGCGTTGATCTGGGCCAGCACGTCCTCACAGGGCACGTCCTCGTCGATCATCCGGTCGATGGCCTGGACCTGGCCGATGATCTTTTTCAGCCGCCGGTGGAGGTTTTCCGAATCCATACATTGTCTCATAGCAGCACCCCCAAAGTGAAGTTGCTCTTATTATAAAGGAATCCGCTCCCTTGTCAAGCGGCAGATCCCCCTTCTCTTGCAGGATTTTTCTTGTATCTGCCCGCATCTTTTGCTATAATTAAAGATAATTTCATTTGGGAAAGGGCAAATTCTATGGAAAATATCCTATCTGTTGTGAAAGAAAACATTCAAAAGGTGCTGGTGGGACAGGAGCGGGTCACCAGCCTGCTGCTCACCGCCCTGGTGGCAGGGGGCCATGTGCTCATCGAGGACGTGCCCGGCATGGGCAAAACCGTGCTGGCCCGGTCCCTGGCCAAGTCTGTGGACGGGGTTTTCGGCCGGGTGCAGTTCACCCCGGACCTGCTGCCCTCCGACGTTACCGGCCTGAACTACTTCGACCGGAAAACCAACGAGTTCCAGTTCAGCCCCGGCCCGGTGTTCTGCAACATCCTGCTGGCGGACGAAATCAACCGTGCCACCCCCCGGACCCAGTCCAGCCTGCTGGAGTGCATGGCCGAGGGCCAGGTGACCGTGGACGGGGAGACCCGCAGGCTGGAGCCTCCCTTCTTCGTCATCGCCACTCAGAATCCGGTGGAAACCCTGGGCACCTATCCTCTGCCGGAGGCACAGCTGGACCGGTTCCTCATGCGCATCTCCATGGACATGCCCACCAAGGGCCAGGAGCGGCAGATCCTGGAGCGGTTCAAGGACAGCGAGCCCCTGGAGACCCTGGCCCCCGTTTGCAGCAGGGAGCAGATTTTGGAGCTTCAGGCAGCGGCCCGAAAGCTGTACCTCCATCCCGCGCTGATGGAGTACATGGTGGACCTGGCCCGGGCTTCCCGGGAAATGCGGGGAGTGGACCTGGGAGTCAGCCCCCGGGGCACCCTGGCCCTGATGCGTGCTTCCCAGGCCATGGCCCTGGTGGAGGGGCGGGAGTTTGTCACCCCCGAGGACGTGAAGGCGGTGGGGGTGCCCGTGCTGGCTCACCGGCTGGCCGTCAGCGGCATGGCGGGCTCCTCCCAGGCTCAGAAAGACACCGCCCAGGCACTGCTCCAGTCCGTGCCTCTGCCCACGGAAGACTGGTCCAAGTGACATGGCGGCGCTGATGATCGTGCTCCTGCTGGCGGCTCTGTTTTTCCTTCAGAGCTTTCTGTACGACCGGCTGTGGGGCAAAGGACTGGAGGCGAAAATCTCCTTTCGGGAGGAATACGCCACCGAGGACGACACCGCTGTGCTCACGGAGGTGATCGTCAACAACAAGCTGCTGCCCCTTCCCGTGGTGGAGATCGATTTCCACATGGACAAGGGCCTGCGGTTTTCCGGAGAGGCAAACACTGCCGTCAGCGACCGCTCCTACCGCCGGGACGTGTTTGCCCTGGGGGTGCGGCAGAAGATCACCCGCACCCTGGAATTTCAGTGCGCCCGCCGGGGGTATTACCGCATCGACCAGGCGGGACTGGACGTGCGCAACCTGCTACTGACCAAGAAATATGTGGGGTCTTCGCCCCAGGATACGGACTTTTACGTGCTGCCTCGGATGGTGTCCACCCAGCGGATTCAGATCCCCTTTTCCCGGATCATGGGCAGCGTGCTCAGCCGGAAAAAGGTGTACGACGACCCCTTTGAATTCGCCGGGCTCCGGGACTATTCCCGGGGAGACCCTATGAAGTACATCAACTGGAAGGCCTCCGCCAAAACGGGGGACCTGCTGGTGAACATCCACGAGTCCACCCTGTCCCAGAAGGTGGCCGTGGTGGTGGACCTGGAAGGCCTGGGCGTGCAGCAGGCCGACGTACTCAACGAGGAGGCCATGCGCATTGCCTGCACCCTGTGCGTCCGGCTGCTGGAGGCCGGCGTCCAGGTGGAGGCCTGGTCCAACGGCCTGGACGCCCTCACGGGAAAACCCATGGCCGTGCCGGAGGTCTCCGGAGCGGGGAGCATTCTGGCTCTGCGAAAAACCTTCGCCTGTGCCAGGGCGGACAACGGCCTTCTGCCCATCCAGTCCTTTTTCCCGGGAGAAGAGGGGGACGTGCTGTGCGTGCTGGTCTCCCGCAGCCAGAGGGAAGAGCTGGCCCGGGACTTTGCCCAGCGGGCCGGCAAACGGGAATGGGTGCAGATCGTGCCCTACCGGGAGTCCTACCAGGAGCTGCCCCAGATGGGTATGGTGCAGCGGCTGTACTGGGAGGTTTGAGGAAAGGAGGATTCCGCGTTGAAGGTGATACGTAGGCTGGGAGGCTGGCGGGAGCTGCTGCTTCGGACCATGGGCTGGCTTCACTGCGCCCTGTTGGTGGCCCTGTATTACGGGACGGTTCTCCGGGTGATCCTGGGGGAGGAGAGCCTCTCCTGGTCCCTGTGGAGAGCCATGCTGCTGGTGATACCCTTTGCGGTGGTGGATTTCGCCGGGGAGTTTTCCCGGAAAATGTGGCAGTTCCTGGCAGTGGGCCTGGGGGCCTGCGGGCTTGCCTGGCTGCTGCTGGGCTATCCTCTGGCGGCAGCGCCTGTGGCGGTGGTGTGCTTTTTCCGTGGGAAGAACCGCCTGTCCGAGGACCCGGTGGAGTCCCTGCTGGATGCCCCCCGTCTGGCTCTGGTGCTGGTGGTGCTGCCGCCCTTCCTGTACAGCGCCATGAACGGCGGGGCCAGGCTGCAAAAGGTCTGTTTCCTGTGGGCGGCGGTGTACCTGCTGCTGTGGTGCGCCAGAACGGGCCTTGCCAGAATTCAAGGGTACCTGGCCCTGAACCAGAAGATGGCAGGTGTCCCCATCAAACGGATTGTCCGCACCTCGGGGCTGGCGGTGGTGGGTATGGTCCTCTTGGCCGGGGCGCTGCTGCTGCCTGCCCTGCTGATGGAGGACGGCTATTTCCACATTGAGGAGCAGAAGCGGCAGACAGCCCAGGCTGTGGTGGAGATAGACCAGTCCCAGGGCAGCGCGTTCCAGGTGCCGGAGTGGATGCGGGCCATGGGGGAGAACGCTCAGTTCCACATCCCTCCCTTCTTCTCCTATTTTCTCATGGCGGTGGGGGTGGCGCTGGCCGCCATGGCCCTGCTGTACGGGGTGTACCTGGTCCTGCGGAATTTCCGCAACTCCTTTGTAGACCACCGGGACGTGGTCCAGTACCTCCACGGACCGGAGGATAAGCTGGAAGCCGCCCCCAGGGAGAAGAGAAAACGGCCCGCCTTCTGGGACCGTTCCCCCAGCGCCCAGGTCCGCCGGAAATACCGGCGGGCGGTGCTCCGTCTGGCCAGGGAGCAGCTTCCCCAGTGGGCGTCGCCTCAGGAAATTGAGGACCAGGTGGGGCTGCGGGATCAGCGGCTTCACGGGCTCTACGAAAAAGCCCGGTACAGCCGGGAGGGCTGCACCGTTCAGGAAAGCCGGGAGCTGAAACGGTAGCTCCCCATAAAAAACACCCTGGGGGACAATTCCCCAGGGTGTTATCTGTTTGTGGAAAGTTTACGGGCAGTACTTCCGGGCAATCTCCTCCAGCAGGGCATGCACCTTGGGGGCTCCGGCCAGAATGACCTGGGGCTGCTGGTAGGAAAACTCCTGGCCGGGTGCGGAGCCGATCACCGCCCCTGCCTCCCGCAGGATCACCGAGCTGCCGGCGTAGTCCCAGGGGGAGAGGCGCAGCTCGAAGAAACCGTCCAGCCGGCCCATGGCCAGATGACAGAGATCCAGGGCCGCGGAACCGCTGCGCCGCAGGTCTCCGCAGCTCAGGGCCACTTCCTGGGCCATGGCAAAGGTGGCCGCTTTCAGCTCCTGGTAGTAGGGGGCGGTGCCGAAGGCCACCAAGGCGCTGGAGGTGGGCACGTCCGCTGCGTGAATGGCCTCTCCGTTGCAGAAAGCCCCCTGGCCCCGGATGGCGGAAAACAACTCTCCCCGGTAGGGGTCCAGCACAAGGCCCATCATGCCCACACCGTCCTGGATCAGCCCCACGGAAATGGTGGAGGCCCGGTAATCCCGGATGAAGTTGGTGGTGCCGTCAATGGGGTCGATAATCCAGTTCCAGCCGGGAGCCAGCCGGTTATCCTCCTGTTCCTCGGCGAAAAAATGCGCCTGGGGCAGCAGGGGAGTCAAATGCTCGATCAAGAATTTCTGAGAGGCCATGTCCGCCTCGGTGACAAAGTTGGCGTGGCCCTCTTTGGTGTAGACCTGGGGCCGGGGAATCGACTGAATCAGTTTCCCCGCTTCCTGCACGACCTGGCCCGCTTTTGCCGCCAGCTGTTCCAATTCCATAAGTCCCGCTTCCTTTCTGGGTACAGTGCTCTCGGGGCCCATTATAGCACCCTCGGGGCTTCGCCGCAAGACAGAGGTTGTTCGTCAACTGTTAAAACAGGTTTAAAAAAACGCTCAGAGGTTGTTCAAATAGAATTCAAAAAAGCTGGGTATACTAAGATCACAGCAGAAGAGAAGGGCGCCAGTCAATTTCTTCCCCTCTCGCT
This sequence comes from uncultured Clostridia bacterium, assembly GCA_944376265.1. GTDB lineage: Bacteria > Bacillota > Clostridia > Oscillospirales > Acutalibacteraceae > Acutalibacter. The sequence goes on from CALWCD010000082.1 coordinate 8,270, forward strand.
TTTTTCATAGATATGACCATTCCTTTCCGCTGCGCTGAAAGGCACAAAGCAGCATGAAACTGAATTGCCACTAACGCAGCT
>CALWCD010000083.1 GCA_944376265.1 uncultured Clostridia bacterium
TGATAGGCTGCGTGTGTAAGCATGGTAACATGTTCAGCTTGGCAGTACTAATAGGCCGAGGGCTTGACCAAGTTTCTCTTGGATCAGCATGAATTGCGCTTCTCGATTTCCTTCTCTTTCAGCTTTATTCAGTTTTCAGGGTACAGGGCCATCCAAACGGATGGCCTTTTTTGTTACCCTCCTGTTCAACCCTCAGAAGCCGCCAGGTTACCCCCGGCGGTTTTTTGTCGTCTTGAGCAGCATCCAGCTCCCACAGAGGGGGCGGGACCCGCTCAAAAGGGCCAATAAACGCTGCATGCCCAGGCCTCTCTGCTGTTCCCTGATGGCTGTGTGTGGCAGGTGGGTCCGCGCTCATTGGCGGAGGACTGCCAGGCTGGAACTCAGAGCGATTGAAAACCCGCCGGAAATACCCCGATATGGCCCCGATGGGGAAGGGGCTGGGTTGTTCCCTATCTCGGCATTACAGGCCTCTGCGGCCCTCCTGGAGCCCCGGCTGCGCCTGTCCTGAAAACCCGGTCTCCCGTCCCTGAGCCTCCCGCCGCCAGCACTGGAAGGGAGCTGAGCGGCGCAGAGAGCCTAGCAGAAGATCCTGAAGCTCTCCTTCTAATGAAAGCTCTGGCCCTTGTTCCTGGGCCCGGCAGCCGGCTTTGAACCCCAAGAATGGAGGTAGGGAGAAGGCAAAAAAAGACCCGTCAGAATTCCTCTGACGGGTTCGCTTCTTTTAGGTGGTTCTTAGAAAATGCTGGAGAAGTCCTGGATCAGGCCCTCGTTGCGGGTCATGGAGATGTTGTTCAGCAGGATCACGTCATCCACGCCCTTTTCCTTGGCCAGGGCGGACACTGTGCCGGTGTAGTCCCGGTAGTCGATCACGTACACGGTCTTGTAGTGGTTTGCCAGGAAGGGCACAAAGCAGTTGCCGAAGGACTCCTTCACCACAATGCAGGAGGGGCCGTCCTCCATGTCGTTGTTGATGATCTCTTCATAGGGCTGGTCGCCGGCGGCAAAGATCAGGTATTTGTTCACGTCGCTGTAGGTGTCCCCGTCGGCGATCAGGGGCCAATCCTCCAGCACCTGGCCATCTTTCTGGGTGACGTTGAAGGTAACGTTGGCCTTGGGAATGTAGGCTTCCACCGTGTCGGGGTTGTTCCCCAGCTTGGCGGCCACTTCCGAGTTGGAGCTGTAAAAGCTGCCCAGATAGCCGGTGTATTCCTTCTTCTCAAAGTCGGACAGGGGCACCGCCTCGAAGCCGCGGGCCTTGCAGAACTCGGTGTAGGCGTAGTAGGCGCCCAGCTGGGTCCAGTGGTGGTCGGTGCGGAAGTACAGGTATTCGTTGGCGTGGGACTTGAGAGTGTCGAAAATGGACACGGTCTTCACACTGGAGTTGTTGGCCTCAATGGAGGGGTAAATGTACTCCTCAATGGCCTTCCGCTGGTCCGAGGAATTGATCTCCTCCGCGTGGGCTTTCAGGTAGCTTTCCGGCAGCATGATGTCAATGCTGGTGGGAATCACCATGTCGTACACGGTGGAGGTGCCTGCCAGCTTCTCTCCGGCCTCCGCCACCGCGGTGATGTAGGAGTTGGCCAGGTCGGTGTTGAAGTTGTAATACTCGTAGGCCACCCCGTCCACCACCATGAGAGCGCCCACCGTCTCCGGGTTGCCTTCAGGTTCTTCCTGGGGGGCGGGAGTGGGCTCCTCCGAGGGAGCGGGGGAGGGAGAGGCGGTCTGGCCGTCGGAGGTCCCGGAGGTGTTGGGGTCCTGGGAACCGTCCACAGCGCTCACCGTGCTGGAGTTGTTGGACACGTTGGAAGAGGTGTCTTTCCCCTCCGGTTTGGAGGAGCAGGATCTCACCAGCAGCACAATGGCCACCACCAGCACTACCAGCACCACCAGGGCCAGGTAGAGAATGGGCGGAGGGCCGCTTTTTCTTCTCCGCCGGTTGGTCCGGGGAGAACGGGAAACGTACTGAGGGCTCCGGTCGAAGGAGGACTCCCGCAGGGGAGTGCGCCGGGTGCTGGAGCTGTGAACAGGAGTGCCCCGGCGGGGGGTGTAATTGTTTGGCATGGGTATGCTCCTTTCTCAAGAAGTCAGGTAATAATAAATAAATGTCATTTGTCTTTGATAAAGGGGGCGTCGGGGATTTCGTCCCCCTGTTCCACCGTGCCCACAATCTCCACGGTCTTGATGCCGTACAGGGACTGGACCCAGCTGTTCAGCTTGAAGAACATGTCCCGCAGGGGGAAGGTGTCGGCGAACCAGGTGTCGATGTCCTTGGTGTACTGGCCGTTTGCCAAGGTCTCCACGGAAAACTGGGGGAACTTGGCAAGCTCCCGCTTTTCCATGGCGGACTGGGTGGGCCGCAGGGGCAGCAGCATGGAGAAAATCCCGAAGGCGAAGAGGGCCAGGAAGAACAACGCCGCCTTTCCCCGGGAGCCCCGCCGGTACTGTTTGGCGTGACGCATGGAACCATCTCCTTTTCAAATGGGGTTAGAACTGCAGATAGAGGAAGGGGTTGTAGGAATCCCCCACAAGGTAGCTGATGGAAAACACCAGCGCCGCCACCGGCAGGCACCACTCCAGCACCGTACCCAGGGCAATGGCCGCCCCGTTGGTGGAAGAGCACACCCGGTGGTAGAGCATCCGGGGAAGGGGAGTGCAGGCGATCACCGCCACAATGAGGAAGAACAGGTAGTTTAAGAGGATGTTCCGGCTCTCAAAGCTGATGAGGGCGTTGCCGTTGAGGCAGAACAGCCCCTTGAGCACCACCCAGCCCTGAGTGAAATCGGTGAAGTAGAACAGCACCCAGCCGAAGAACACCACCACCAGGGTGTACAGGTGAGCAAACACCGCCGGCAGCCGCTGAAGCCCGGGGATGAGGAATTTCTCCAGGGCCAGGAACAAAAAGTAGTACAGTCCCCAGAGAATGAAATTCCACCCGGCGCCGTGCCACATGCCTGTGAGGAACCAGACGATCAGCAGGTTCACACACTGGCGGAGCCTGCCTTTCCGGTTGCCTCCCAGGGGGATGTAGACATAGTCCCGGAAGAAGGAGGACAAGCTCATGTGCCACCGCCGCCAGAAGTCCGTGATGGAGTTGGCCAGGTAGGGGTAGTTGAAGTTCTCCTTGTAGTGGAAGCCCACCATCAGGCCCATGCCGATGGCCATGTCCGAGTAGGCGGAAAAGTCCAGGTAGATCTGCAGCCCGTAGGCAAAGCACCCAAGCCACAGGCTGAGAGCGGCGGCGTTTTCCAGGGTGGGCAGGTTTTTGGCCTGGTCCGCCAGGGCGCCGCTTAAAATGGTCTTGCTGGCCAGAGAGCCGCACACGTTGGCCAGCAGCACCTTCTTGGCCAGACCGGAGGCAAACCGGTTGATGCCGTCCCGCATGTTCTGGCTGTCCACGTGGCGGGAGAGAATCTGCTCGCTCACATCCTTGTAGCGGACAATGGGTCCGGCAATGCACTGGTGGAACAGGGACACGTACAGCAGCAGCAGCCGGAAATGACGCTGGGCCGCCACCTCGCCCCGGTACACGTCCACCATGTAGGAGAGCAGCTGGAAGGTGTAAAAGCTGATGCCGATGGGCAGCGCGATCTTGGGCACCACGCTGGGGAAGCCGAACCACTGGTGGGTCTCTCCCAGCAGGAAGGAGGTGTATTTGAAGAAGGCCAGCAGCCCCAGGTCCACGGTGCAGCCCAGCACTAGGAAAAAGCGGCTTTTTCCCGTACCTCGGTATTTGTAAATGAACTGGGAAAGGCCCCAGTCCACAAAGCACATGAATACCAGCAGCACAATGAAGAAGGGCTCGCCCCAGGCGTAGAACACCAGGGAGAAGAGGATCAGCACTGTGTTGCGGGCTTCAATGTCCCGGGCCAGATAATAGACCAGCATCTGAAGGGGGAAGAATACGCACAAAAATACCAGGGAGGAAAATACCACGCCAAAAACCCTCCTATCGAATGAGTTTCAGAAAAAGAGAGGAAAAGCCCTTCGACCCGCTCTCGAGCCGAAGGGCTCCCTTGAAATCCATGGAAAAACGCCTGCTCAGGAATGGTTGGGATCGTCCGGCCGGCGGGGAGGCGGCGCCTGGAAAGGCGGCTGCTGCACCGGAGGATAGGGAGGCTGCATGGGCGTCCCCTGCCGGAAGGGCTGCCCCTGGGGGTAGGGAGGAGGCACAGGCTGGCCGGGCCCCTGCTGGGGGTACACAAACTGGCCGGGCATGGGGGGCACGGGACGGGGCTTCTGCTTACCAAACGCCCGGAACGCCAGCTCCCCCAGAAGGGGAAGGTCCGCCTCCCGGTCCTTCATCACCCGGAGAATGCCCAGAATGCTCAGCACAATGGCCGCCAGGTAGATGAGCCCGGAGAAGATGTTCAGCACCACGGTGATATAGTAGAACAGGGGGATATAGTTGGGGAAGAAGTTCACCACGTAGTGGAGCACGGAACGAAGCAGTTCCGTGGCAGCACACAGGGCCAAAGCCTGCAAAGTCTGGCGGCTGGCCCACTCGTCCCGCTCCGCGAAGAGAGCAAACCCGAACACAAGCCCGCAGAGAAGGGGCTGGTCCACTATGACGCAGGCAAACGCCAGAATGGGATACAGGCACAACACAATGCCGAAACGGCCTTTTCGCATGGGAGAATCCCCCTTTTGGTTTACAAAATTCCGGTATCCTAAGTTTACGTCATATGGGTGTTTAAGTCAAGGGAAAAGCGGGAAAATCTTGGGGAAAAAGGCAGACTTAAGAAAGTTTAAGAAGGGGCTTAAAAACTGGCAGAAAAACAAAAAACCACCCGCAATTGCGAGTGGTTTCGTTTTGTGTTGGCGAAAACCTATTTTCCCGGGCCGTCACCAGCCAAGTATCTTCGGCGCCGGCGAGCTTAACTTCCGTGTTCGGGATGGGAACGGGTGGACCCTCGCGGCAATCAACACCAACTGTGTTTGCTGTCTCACTGGACAGCTCAATTATAATACCACACTCTTTCAGAAAATGCAAGCCCCAATTTGCATTTTTTTAAAAGTTTTTTTTGAGAGGGAAAGTTTGTCCTGCCCGGGTCACCGACCAGGGAAGGGAACCCCCGCAGAAAACTATCAACGCGGGCCGCATACCGACCTCCCCCACCAAACTTGGGAGCGAAGCTCCCTGCGCGACTTGTCCCGCCCGGGCCACCGGGCCTGCGCGGCATGTCCTGCCCGGGTCACCGGGCACCGGGCACAAAAAAACCACCCGCATTTGCGAGTGGTTTCATCTGTGTTGGCGAAAACCTATTTTCCCGGGCCGTCACCAGCCAAGTATCTTCGGCGCCGGCGAGCTTAACTTCCGTGTTCGGGATGGGAACGGGTGGACCCTCGCGGCAATCAACACCAACTGTGTTTGCTGTCTCTCTGGACAGCTCAATTATAATACCACACTCTTTCAGAAAATGCAAGCCCCAATTTGCATTTTTCTGAAAAAGTTTTTGGAGAAGGGGAAAGGCCACCTCGCCCGGGCCACGAGCCGGGGGAGGAAACGCCTGCAGAAAACCATAAACGCGGGCCCCGCGCCGCCCTCTCCCACCAAACTGGGGAGCGAAGCCCCCTGCGCGACTTGTCCAGCCCGGGTTACCGGCCGGGGGAGGAAACGCCTGCAGAAAACCATAAACGCGGGCCCCCCGCCGCCCTCTCCCATCAAACTGGGGAGCGAAGCTCCCTGCGCGACTTGTCCCGCCCGGGTCACCGGGCCACCGGGCACAAAAAAACAGCCGTCCTATTGGACGACTGCTTTAAGTGTTGGCGAAAACCTATTTTTCCGGGCCGTCACCAGCCAAGTATCTTCGGCGCCGGCGAGCTTAACTTCCGTGTTCGGGATGGGAACGGGTGGACCCTCGCGGCAATCAACACCAACTTGTGTTTGCCGTCTCTCTCGACGGCTTAGTAATAATACCACACCCTTCCAGGAAATGCAAGCCCTTTTTTTAAAAAAACTCAAAAAAGTTTTCATTTCCCCCAAAACCGACGGCAAGCGGCTTACCAGCCGTCCAAACCAGCCCGCTGCATGGCGCCCAGCACCTTCTGGCGCAGGTCCGGGAACTGCTTCTCCAGGGAACGCACCAGGTCTGCCGTATCCTTCCGGGCGGTGACTCCGTCGGCGGGACAGGCGCTTTTCACCACGGGCAGCTCCAGACGCCGGGCCGCACCCCGAATCTCCCGCTCCTCGCAGAAAATCAGGGGGCGGATCACCGTGATCTGCTTCCGGGAAAGATAGGTCTTGGGAGAAAAACACCCCAGCCTGCCCCCGTAGCACAGGTTCATGAAAAAGGTCTGCACCGCGTCGTCAAAGTGGTGACCCAGTGCCAGCTTGTTGAACCCCTCCTCCACGCACAGGTTGTGAAGAATCCCTCGGCGCATCCGGGCGCACAGGGCACAGGGGTTCTCCTCCTTGCGCTCCTCAAAGATCAGCGGGCCCAAATAGGTCTTTCTAATAATATAGGGCACAGAGAGCCGGTCGCACAGCTCCTGAACCTGGGAGTAGTCCCCGTCCACACCCCCGAAACAGGGGTCCGCGGTGATGGCCGTCACTGTGAAGTGCTGGGGGTAGTAGTGGGTCAGTTCCGCCAGGGCGCACAGCAGAAACAGGCTGTCCTTGCCCCCAGACACCCCCACGGCAATGCGGTCTCCCTCCTGGATCAGATCGTAGTGCTGTATGGCGGCCCGCACCCGGCCGGTCAGCTTGTCCATGGCGTTTCTCCTTTTTCGCTGGCGATATGATTGGGACAGGAGAACCAGGGCTCTCCTCTTGTCTTTAGCGTGGGCTTCATTATACCACGGATTCCCCCGCCGGAAAAGAAGGCCGGCAGTTTTTGCCTGGAATGACGGGGGAGAATAGGAAAAATGGCAAATGAGGAAACAGGAGATAATCCTATGAAAACAGGAGAAAACAAGAGAACGGAAAATGCCACTTAAAAAAGACGGGAAAAGCGGTTGACACCGGGAAAAACCTGTGCTATCATCTAGAAGCGCCTGAAAAGGCCCGGCGCCATTTCGCGCCGTAAGCTTGTTTGGACACCCAATGAAAATATATGTTACAAAACGCTTGGAGGTAAAGCAAATGTCAACCACAATGCCGAAAGCTGGTCAGATCGACCGCAAATGGTATGTCATCGACGCCGCTGGCAAGCCCCTGGGCCGTGTGGCTGCCCAGGCAGCCGTGCTGCTCCGCGGCAAGCACAAGGTCACCTTCGCTCCCCATGTGGACTGCGGCGATCATGTCATCATCATCAACTGCAAGGACGCCGTCCTCACCGGCGGCAAGGCGGAGAAGAAGTACTACTACCGCCACACGGGCTACATTGGCCATCTGAAAGCCACCCGTTACGACACCCTGATGAAAACCAAGCCGGAGCTTGCCATGGAACTGGCTGTGAAGGGCATGCTGCCCTCCAACTCCATCGGCCGCGACGCCATGACCCGCCTGCGCGCTTACGCCGGCAGCGAGCACAAGCACGCCGCCCAGAAACCCGCTGAGTGGAACCTGTAAGGAGGAGTTTAACGATGTACGAATCTGCACCTTATTTCTACGGCACCGGCCGCCGCAAGAGCAGCGTTGCCAGAGTCCGTCTGTATCAGGGTACCGGCAAGGTCACCATCAACGACCGTGACATCGACGATTATTTCGGCCTGGACACCCTGAAGTATATTGTCCGTCAGCCCCTGACCCTCACCGGCACCGACGAGAAGTTTGACATTGTCTGCCGTGTGTCCGGCGGCGGTGTGACCGGCCAGGCCGGCGCCATCCGCCACGGCGTGGCCCGCGCCCTGCTCCAGTACGATTCCGAGAACCTGCGCTCCATGCTGAAGAAGGCTGGCTTCCTCACCCGCGATCCTCGTATGAAGGAACGCAAGAAGTACGGCCTCAAAGCCGCTCGTCGCGCGCCGCAGTTCTCCAAGAGATAATTTCCACTGCTTCTCAGTACGTCTTTGGACGCTGTTTTGCAGAAAATTGGGTGGTTTTGGAGTTGTGAGAGTTCCTCAGAAGTGTTCCGTTTTGCTTCGTAAGGAGCAAGCAAGGAGCACACAAGGAA
>CALWCD010000084.1 GCA_944376265.1 uncultured Clostridia bacterium
CCCAGGCCGATGGCCATGTCGCTGTACCCGGAGAAGTCAAAGTAAATCTGCAGGGTGTAGCAGAGGGCGCCCAGCCAGGCCAGGCGGATGTCCAACTGCTGGGTTTGGGCGGAAAACACCAGGTCCGCCATGCGGCCCACCGTGTTGGCGATGAGCAGCTTTTTGGAAAGCCCCAGAATAAACCGGCGGATGCCCTGGGCAGTGAGCGGGGAGCTGACCTGCCGCTGGTCGATCTGCTGGGCCACGTCGTGGTATTTGACAATGGGCCCGGCAATGAGCTGAGGAAAAAAGGAGATATACAGCGCCAGCTTGACAAAGCCCCTGGCCGCCTGGCTCCGGTCCCGGTAGACGTCGATCACGTAGGAGAGACCCTGGAAGGTGAAAAAGGAAATGCCCACCGGCAGGGCAATGCCCGTCAGTGGGATCTCCAGAGAAAAGGCCCGGTTCACCGTGGAGAGAAAGAAATCGGTGTACTTGAACAGGGAAAGCACGCCCAGATTTACCACCACCGCGGCGGCCGCCACCCATCTGTCCCTTCCCTTGGGGGAAACCGCCAGCAGCCGTCCCGCGGCGTAGTTGACCAGGGTGGAAAACAGCATCAGCAGCACGTAGACCGGCTCCCCGAAAGCGTAGAACAGGAAACTGGCCGCGAGCAGCAGAAGATTCTTGCCCTTTGTGCCGGGGACGATCCGAGATAGGACGAACACCACCGGCAGAAAGACAAACAGAAACACAGCCGAACTGAAAACCAAGAGACACAACTCCTTACACGGGAATGGGCGTGGGATCAATAGACGGCGGTGACCACCTCGCTGCCGCTTGCGCTGCGGAAGGTATACACTGTGAAGCCGCCGTAATACAGAATGCCGTCATCCCCCTCCTGGCCGCTGCAGCTGGTGGCGTATTCTGAGGAGCTGGGATAGCCGAAGAGACTGTAAAAGGTGCCGATGTCATACCCCACATAATCGTAGGGGCTGGCGGCAGGTTCGGGCGTGGGCTCCGGGGTGGGTTCCGGCGTGGGAACAGGTGTGGGCGCCGGAGTGGGGTCCGCCGCGGGAGCCGTGTTTTGAGAGGGCTCCTCCTGAGGCTCGTAGGTGGTTTCCTGAGACTGGGAAGAGGAAGGCGCTTCCACTTCCTCCTGGCTGGTGGAGCTCAGGTCGGCCGCCGGCGTCGGGGAGGGGGTGGGAGTGGCAGTTGGGCTGGCCTTGGGGCTGGCGCTGGGAGTGGCAGCGGCAGTGGGGGAAGCGCTGGGAGAAGACGACGGGGAGGAGCTGCTGGCGGAAGAGCCGGAACCGCCGCCGCAGGCGCACAGGGACAGGGCCACGCAGGCAGCCGCGAACACAGAGAGCAAACGTTTCATGGAGTACATTCCTTTCCGAAATGGGATCATATCATTCAGCTAAGCACCTTGTCATTTACCCGGTAGTGGGCCACACTCTGGCCGTAGGGTTTCATGAACAGGTCCCAGTTGTAGCCCCAGGTGGCGGCATGGCCGTCTCTCAGCTGGGGATCGCAGACATAGATAAGGCCGTTCAGGTCGATCTCCACCCACCCGTGTTCCGACCAGCTGCCGTAGGTCCAGGTGGGGCAGGTGTTCACCGTTACCATGCCGGAAACAGCGGTGGCCTGGTACCCCAGCCGCTGGGCCAGCAGAGTGAACAGGGCGGCGTAGCTGTAGCAGTTCCCCCGGTGGAGGTGGATCATAGAGGAGGCGTAGGAATTCACCCAGCCGGTGCTGCCCTGAGGGACATGGGCCGCCGCAAGGTAGTCGTAGTCGTCAATGACGTAATCGTACATGTTCCGCAGGTTTTCGGAGAGAGACGCGCTGGAGCTTGCCTCCCGCAGCATGATGGAAGTCAGCTGGGCGTCCAGCTTGACGTCGCCGGTGGTTTGCCTTCCCAGGTTGTTGAATTCCAGCACGCCCACAGAGGCGTTGCGAACGTAGTAACCGTCGCTGCCCACGTAGTAGAGCTGGCCGTCCACCAGGTGGGGCCCCTGGCCCAGCTGGGCGGTGGGCACCACGTACCCCTCCCACACCTCGTTGCCTTCCTGGTCGTAGGAATGGGTGTGGGGAAGGGCTGCCTCCATGATGTGATAATAGGCCCAGTGGTCAAAGGACAGGTCCAGAAAACGGAGCACCTTTCCCTCCCCGTCCAGCAGGCTGCTGTCTGCGGACCGGCCTAGCATCTTGTTGATCATGGCGAAGGCTTCCGCCCTGGTGATGGGGGAATTGGGCCGGAAGGTGCCGTCGGGGTAACCGGAGACCCACCCCTTTGCCGCGGCGTTCTGGATGGCGGCCCTTGCCCAGTGGGTGGAGGGTACGTCGGAAAACGTCAGGTCGGTGGTCTCCATGGGAAACAGCTTGGAGAGAATGGCGGCAAACTCCGCCCGGGTGATGTTCCGGTTGGGGGCGAACGTGTTATCCCCCATGCCGGAGAGAATCTCCATTTCCGTGAGGGAGTCCACAAACACCTGATACCAGGCGCCGGAGGGAACGTCCTGAAACCGGCCCTCCACAGGGTCGGCGGGGTCGGTGAGAAGCTGGTAGATCAGGCTGGCGGCTTCCGAGCGGCGCAGGTTGTCATCGGGATGGACCAGGTCGTCGGTACCGGACACATAGGCCACGTGGTCGTCCAGGTACAGGCCGTAAAGGGGTTCCAGAGCGGGACCCCCTTCAGAGGGAGTTTCTCCCTCTGAAGGTTCCTCCTGGTCCTCTGGTTCCTGCTCCTCCTGGCCTTCGGGGGAGGGCTCTCCCTCCTGGTCCTGGGAAGAAGCCAGGTCCCAGGAGGAATCCTCAAGGACCGTTTCCTCTATTTCCTCAAGCTGCGCCACAGGCTCTTCCTCGGGCATGCCGTCCTCCTGGGCGGACGCGGTCAGGGAAAAGGCGCACAGCAAAAACAATACCGCTGCGAAAACGGCAGACATTTTTTTCATCTACATGTTCCCTCTTTCTCCTCAATGTGTTAGCTTGAGCCAATTTACAAGAAAATACAAAAAATATGTTACACGTTTTTCGCGGATTAGTCAAGAAAAACGCCGGATTTTTCGGGCGGAATCCTCCTGTCCGACTGGGGGGACACCCTCGGGAAAAAGCGCGCCGAAATGGGTGTGTCCTTGAGAAAAAACACAATATTCCTGTATGCAGCGGCAGGGGGAAACCGGGAAAAACAGACCGGTTTCTCTCTGTTGAATTTTGGGGGAGAACTGTGTATAATCCCAAGTGAGTGGGCAGGCCGCCGGGAGAGCGTGGAATTTTTTCCCGGGGGAAGCCGTGAATCAAGGAAATCGTTGCGCTTTTGGGGACTGAAAAAACAAGAAGGAGGCTGCCTGATGCGCTTGTGGTACAGACAACCGGCAGAGGACTGGAACAGTGCTCTGCCTTTGGGAAATGGGAAACTGGGGGCCATGGTGTTCGGCCGTCCGCTGAGGGAGCGGATCCAGTTAAACGAGGACAGTGTTTGGTCCGGGGGGTTCCGGGACAGGGTGAACCCGGAAGCCAGGAAACAGCTGCCGGAAATCCGCCGGCTGATGGACCAGGGAAAGATCGGCCAGGCGGAAAACCTGGCGAAGCTGGCCCTGGCGGGAACCCCGGAGTTTGAGCGGATGTACCAGACCCTGGGGGACCTGTACCTGGAGGTGGAGGGGCCCAGCCCCCATGTGGAGGACTACTGCCGGCAGCTGGATCTGGAACAGGCCCTGTCCACCGTCACCTACACCTGCGGGGGGAAGCGATTCCGCCGGGAGGTCTACCTCAGCGCGCCCCACAATGTGATGGTCATCCGGCTGACCTGCGCCCAGCCGGGCAGCGTCAGCTTCCAGGCGCGGATGCACCGGGGCAGGTTTTTCGACCGCTCCCTTCAGGACAAAGAATCCCAGGCGGTGTACTACACCGGCGGGGAAGGGGTCCGGTTCTGTTCCATGCTTCGGGGGGCGGCGAAAGGCGGCTCCCTGGAAGTGGTGGGCGAGTATGTGACCGTGAGGAACGCTGACGAAGCGGTGCTCTACTGGACCGCCGCCACCACCTACCGGGTGGAGGACCCGGTGGAGGAGTGCCGCCGGGTTCTGGGTGCTGCGGCCGCCCTGCCCCAACAGGAGCTGTGGCGGGCCCACCTGGAGGATTACCGGGAGCTGTTTGCCCGGTCGTCTCTCACCCTTTCCGAGGACGACAGCCTGGAGGAGCTTCCCACGGACCAGCGCCTTGCCCGGGTCCAAAAGGGGGAGACAGACTTGGGGCTTGTCTCCCTGTACTATGGATTTGGGCGGTATCTGGCCATTGCCTCCAGCAGGCCTGGTTCCCTGCCCTCCAACCTGCAGGGTGTCTGGAACGGCCAGCTGGAGCCTGCCTGGGACAGCAAGTACACCATCAACATCAACACGGAAATGAACTACTGGCCGGTGGAGCCCTGCAACCTGCCCCAGTGCCACATGCCCTTTTTCGCCCTTCTGGAGAAGATGTATCCCCGGGGCAGGGAGGTGGCCGAGACCATGTACGGCGCCAGAGGGTTTGTGGCCCACCACAACACGGACCTCTGGGGGGACTGCGCCCCTCAGGACAGCTGCATCTCCTCCACCTACTGGGTGATGGGCGCCGCCTGGATGTGCACCCACATCTGGGAGCGGTACGAGTACACCCTGGACAAGGCCTTCCTGGACCGGTACTTCTACCTGCTGCGGGACGCCTGCCTGTTCTTTGTGGATTTTCTCACTCGGGACGAAAAGGGCCGCTGGGTGGTGTTTCCCACCCTGTCCCCGGAGAACACCTACCGCCATCCCAGCGGAGAGAACGCCTGTCTGTGCAAGGGCTGCGCCATGGACAGCCAAATCCTCACCCTGCTGTTCCAGGACTGCGTCAAGGCCTGTGAAGTGCTGGGCAGGGAGCCCGGGCTGGCGGCAGAGCTGAAAGAGCGGCTCCAGGACCTGCCCCAGCCGGAGATTGCCTCCAACGGCACCTTGAAGGAATGGCTGGAGGAGTACCCGGAGGTGGAAGCGGGTCACCGGCACATCTCCCATCTGTTCGCCCTGTATCCAGGCCGTCAGATCACCCCGGAGGAGACCCCGGACCTGGCCGGCGCGGCCCGAAAGACCCTGGAACGCCGCCTCTCCCACGGAGGGGGCCACACTGGCTGGAGCCGGGCGTGGATCATCAATTTCTGGGCGGCTCTGGGGGACGGGGAACAGGCGGGGGAACACGTACGGCTGCTGTTGGAGCGCTCCACTCTGCCCAACCTGTTTGACAATCACCCGCCCTTCCAGATCGACGGCAATTTCGGAGGCATTGCGGGGATAGCCGCCATGCTGGTCCAGAGCTGGCCCCACAGGGTATCGCTTCTGCCCGCGCTGCCTAAAATGTGGGGGGAAGGTCGTGTGGAAGGCCTTCGCGCCAAGGGTGGGCTGACTCTGGATCTGTGCTGGTCCGGGGGCGTCCTGGAGTGTGCCAGGATCACCGCGGACCATCCCTACGAGGGAACCCTCACCTGCCAGGGAAGTCCTTTGAAGCTGCAGCTGGCCCAGGGGGAGACGGTGGAAGTGGTCCCCTGGGAAGGGGGGCTTTGCTGCCGCACTTAATATAGACGGAGCAAACCGACGAATTGCATCATGTAAAATGGGAAAAAAGTCCAGGCTTTCTGGGCCTTTTTCCCGTTTAGGAAAAGGGCTGCCCCGCAAATTCCCTTTGAGGAGCCGAACTATCCCACGGCATCCTCCCGAATTTCCGAGCAGCAGTCCTCCCACTGGCCGCAGCCGCAGCCCACAATGGCTTTGCCTGCCTCTGCCCGGGCACCGAAGAATACCGGCACCTGCACTTTTAATTTCTGGCTGATGGTGAACTGGCACACGCCGTCCACTGTCCCCGGACAGTTTTCACACCCAGAGCGCACCACAGGCTGGCCCAGGCACTGGACCTTGACGTTGGCTACCTGGCCGTAGGGTTTGATATTGTTGGAGTTCTTAAAAAGCGGAAGTACGCTTAGGTCGTATTCCGCCGGGTCCAAGCGGTTCAGCACGTCTGCCAGGGATTTTTCTGTGCCGTATCCGTAAGACACGCTCCAAGTGATAAACAAAAGCTTTTCCATAAGCATCACCCCACGTTTCCCATTCTATGAGGAGACGGAAAAAGGTGCGTTGGGAACCGGCGGGAGGGAACGCGCATACCATGGGACAGCCTCAACGATTTCAAATGGCAGGTGATCTCATTGAAAAAACTGTGGAAATCCGCCGGAACGATCCTGAGAAGGATCTCTCTGGTGGACCGCTTTCTCATGTTGTTTTTGTTTCTGCTCTTTGCCTATATGGCCTGGAATCTGCTGACGGGAAAGCTGTCCGGCGGCAGCGAAACCATCGACGTGATTGTGCGGACTTCCGCGGCCACCATCTTCGGGTATTTTCTCAGCGGAAATTCCCTGAATTCAGCCGGGGCGTCCTCACAGAACGGGAGTTCTCCAGGTGTGAAGCGCTCCTCTACTTCCCAGGAAACGGGGCCGAAGGGGATGGGCATAGGGTTTCAGGCCCCCTCCCAAGCCGAACAGCCGGCGGAGGGGGGAGGGGCTGCCGTTTCCCCATCTCCCGAACCGCCCAAAACCTCCTGTGACAGGCTTCAAGTGTGGGTGGTGTCCGCTGTGGGGCTTGTGTCCCTGGTGATCCTCCTGGCGGTAAAGGGTTACCAGGACGTGCCCCAGGAGCTGGCAGCGGCAGTCTCCCAGCTGCGGGACTTCCTGTTTGCCTGCATCGGGTTTCTGGTAAGCTGCGGAAAAAGCGCAGGGAAGACTGTAAGGTGAAAACAGAGAGCGCGGCAAAGAATGGGCCAGTCCCTGTGAACTGGGGGATTCTCTTGGGCAAAACAGAGGCCAGGGCGCCTTTCTTGCCGCTTGACAGAACATGGGGAATCGACAATAATATTTCTACCGGCATTCTGGGGGAGACATGGATGCCGGGAAGAAAAAGTGCTGAACCAAAATAACGCAGAAGTCTTTTTAAAACGGCCTTTCCCTGAACGGAGAAAGCTTGGAAAGAACGGGAAACGAGGAGGTGAGACAGCGACATGAAGCCGCTGATCGCCGTTTTTGCGGTGGTTCTAATCCTTTTCTGGATACTGATCTATCAAATTTGGAGGAATGAGCAATGAAAAAGAAACTTGTGGCATTTGTTGGGTCCGGCGTGATCGCCGTGCTGATCGCCGTGTGCTGTGTGATGTGTTTGGAGCGGGTCAGCGTGGGAAATGTGGGAGTGGTGTATTCCATGTCCGGCGTGAAGGATACCACCCTTTCCGCCGGCTGGCACTGGCTTTCTCCCTTTGAGTCTGTAAAGCAGTTCCCTGTTTCCCAGCAGCAGATCGTCTTTTCCAACAGCGCCGAGGACTACAATGCAAAAGAACATCCTGATTGGAGCATCGACGCCCCTGCCAACGGCGGCATGGTGAAAATGAACCTCACGGTCAACTACGCCTTCAACGCCGGGCAGGTGGTGGAGCTTTACAAGCGCTTTAACGGCATGGACGGAGAAAGCCTGGTGGCCAACTACATCCAGAACAGCATCATCGCCTACGTGAAAGAGGTGACGCCCCAGTTTTCCGTGATGGACATCTACTCCGACAAGAAGTCGGAAGTGAACCAGGCCATCTCCGAGTATCTGGCAGACAAGCTGGGAGATGAGTACGGCATCAACGTGATCAGCGCCCTGGTGATCGATGTGCAGCTGGACGATGCCCTCCAGGAGAAGATCAAGGCCAAAGAACAGGCCAAGCAGGACGCGGAGATCGCCGAGCTGGAAAAGCAGACCGCCGTGGCCCAGGCGGAAGTGGCCAAGACCAAGGCCCAGGCCGAGGCGGATGTGAAGGTGATCGAAGCCCAGGCAGAAGCGGAGGCCAACCGGATCATCGCGGAGTCCATCACCCCGGAGCTGATCCAGATGCTGGAAGCCCAGGCCCGGCAGGAGCACGGCTGGGTCACCGTACA
>CALWCD010000085.1 GCA_944376265.1 uncultured Clostridia bacterium
CCGGGTGTAATCGTAAAAGGCAATGCAGTTGTGCACCGACCGCAGGTGGTTGTAGGGGTCCTTCTCACACAGCAGGGCGGCGTAGTGCTCCCAATCCTCCAAGGTCTTTTCCTTCAGCAGGTCGTACTCGTTGGCCAGGCTCCACCACAGGTTCCGGTAGGCGGAGAACCGGGCGATGCAGTAGTTCCAGTACAGGTCGTCCTGCTCCCGGGTCATGGAGGAGAACCCCCACCGGTCGTAGGGGTGCATGACGATCAGGTCCGCTTCAATTCCCCGGTCCCGCAGCTGGAGGATGGCCCGCTCCACCCGGCGGAAATGCTCCGGGTGAAACCGGGTGAAATCCCAGTGGTTGCCGGAGAAATCCACAAAGTAGGAGAAATTCTCCTCCGTCAGACCGGAAGCGTCCACGGGAGTTCCCTCGTAGGGGAAGGTCTGGGGGTCCTTGAAGTTGTGGATGTAATGCTTGGGGAACACGCAGAAGCGCATCTTGTTGAAATATCCCTTGTCCAGCTCCTCCAGCGTTTTTGCGATTACCTCGTCCGGCTGATGAGGCCACACATAGCAGGTGGTGCCCACGGAATAGTAGGGTGTGGCGTCCTCGTAGGCAAAGTGGTACTGGCTGGCCACCCGCACCGGGCCGTGGTTGCTGCCCGTAGCCGGGGTGACGGTAAAGCTGCCGGAAGTCTCCGCCTGGGGGAAGCTGCCGGTGGTCTCGTAGGTGTACGCCCCCTCAAAGGAAGGCATGAACCGCACCTTGTACACGCCCTCCCCGTCGTAGAAGCCCTGGGCTTCCACAGTCTCGTTCTTTCCCCGGAAGGTGCCCTTCACCCACTGGTCCACAAAGGGGTTGCCCTCCGCGGGGCCCTTTAAGGTCACTTCCAAAACATCCCAGCGTTCCACGTTCATACTGTAACTCCTCCTTGTTTACACTCTGGGGCGGTTCAGCACCATGGCTGCCGCCTGGTTCCACCCGGCCCATCCGGGCCGGCCCGGAGTTATCCCTCCGTTTTGTGAGTCTGCCGGTAGTGGTGGGGCTGCTCGCCTTTCAAGCGGCGGAACACCCGGCTGAAATAGCCTGCGTCTTGAAAACCGCATTCCAAGGCGATCTCCGTGACACTGCGGCCGGTGGAGCAAAGCAGCTCCGCGGCACACTCCACCCGATAGTAGTTCAGGTAGCTGATAGGCGTTCGCCCGGTAATCTGCCGGAACACCCGGCAGAAATACTTGGGCTCCAGGGCAGCCTCCGCAGCCAGCTGTTCCAGCGTCAGAGGCTTGCCGAAATCCTCCCGGATGCGCCGCAGCACGTTTTTTACCGCCGTGGTTCGACGGGCATCTCGGGGATGATCCGGACCGGGGGAATACAGCCTGTGAGTCACCAGCTCTCCCCAAAGCTGCCACAGCAGTCCCATAGTGGTGAGCTCGTACCCGGGGCTCTCCGTTTCCATGGCCTGGAACAGCCGGCTGACCAGCTCTGCCGGGGGAGTTCCGGCAGGGAATTTCCCCTCCAGCCGGGCGCCTCCCTCCATCAGCCTGAGAAGCCTCTGGCCGCAGGCGGTGGTCCCCGCCAGGAACCGCTCCAGGTCGAACACCAGGCACTCGTACACACAGTTTTCGGGAACGCCTCCATGGACAGAGCCATCTCCCACCAGCATGCAGTCCTCTTTTTCCAGCCGGAACGTCTCTCCCTCCACCGAAAGGTCCAGGGACCCTTCCAAAATCAGGATCAGCTCGTGCTCCATGTGCCAGTGAAAGGGCATCTCGTACCGGGGATGGTTTTGGTCCACATAGTACAGCTCAATAGGGAAATCGAAGGTGCCCCGCACCGCGTGCTCATGACTGGCAAGATACCGCATGGGACCGCCTCCAAAAAGTGAATCATCTCCTGTTATTTTCGATTATATCCCAAGACAGAAAGTTTTTCAACGGGATATAATGCAATTACACTGAATAGCAAAGGAGCGATGTTCCATGGATCTGGAGCTTGCCAAAGAGCAGATCTGCGATGTGTGCCACAAGACCTGGCAGCTGGGCTGGGTGGCCGCCAACGACGGCAATGTTTCCGCCAGGCTGGAGGACGGCACCATCCTGTGCACCCCCACGGGCATGAGCAAATGCCATCGTTGCCACGGGGGAGACCGCTCTTTACGCCAACATCCTGTTAAAGAAGGGGGTGGTCCTATGAAGCGGGTCCTGGCCTTTGACCTGGGCGCCTCCAGCGGCCGGGTGCTGCTGGTGGAATGCCAGAACCACCGCATCCACTGCCGGGAAGTCCACCGCTTTGAGAACACTCCTGGGGAGCAGGACGGCTGTCTGCGCTGGGACTTTCGGAACCTGATGGAAAACATCCGGCTGGGGCTGAAATGTGCCGGCCGGGTGGACAGCCTTGCCTTCGACACCTGGGGCGTGGACTTCGGACTGCTGGACCAACAGGGCCGGCTGCTGGAGGAGCCCGTCCACTACCGGGACCGGCGCACCCATGGCTTTGTGGAAAAGGCAGAGATGGCAATGGACAAAGACAGCTTGTACGGCGAAACCGGCACCCAGATTATGGACATCAACACCCTGTTCCAGCTGCTGGCCGCAAAGGAGCAGCAGCCTCGGTTGTGGGAGAAGGCCCGCCGTCTGCTGTTCATGCCGGACCTGCTGGCTTACTCCCTGTGCGGGGCCCAGGCCTGTGAGACCACCATTGCCTCCACCAGCCAGCTGCTGGACCCCCGGACCCAGAATTGGAGCCGGAAGGTCCTGGACACCTACGGCATTCCCGTGTCCCTGTTGGCCCCCCTGGTGAAAAGCGGCAGCGTCATCGGGGAATACCAGGGGGCAAAAGTGATTGCCGCAGCTGGCCACGACACCCAGTGCGCTGTGGCGGCTCTTCCCTCCCAGGAGGAGAATGCGGCCTTTCTCTCCTGCGGCACCTGGAGCCTGCTGGGCTGCGAGCTGGATCGACCCATCCTCACCAGGGAAAGCCGGATACTGGGTCTTTCCAACGAGGTGGGGGCCAACGGAAAAATCCACTATTTGAAAAATATCATCGGTCTGTGGCTCATTCAGGAGAGCCGCCGCCAGTGGCGCCGGGAGGGGAGCGAGTACTCCTATGCCCAGCTGGAGCAGCTGGCACTGGATGCACCTCCTTTGGGCAGCTTCATTGATCCCGACGCACCGGAATTCGCCCCGCCGGGGGACATTCCCGGGCGAGTGAGGGACTTCTGCCGCCACACCTGCCAGCCTGTACCGGAGACCGTGGGCCAGGTGATGCGGTGCATCTATGAAAGCCTGGCGCTGAAATACCGCTTTGCTCTGGACCAGCTGTCACGGGCCACTGGCAAACACTTTTCTGCCCTTCATGTGCTGGGGGGCGGCGCTAAGGACCGCCTGCTCTGCCGGATGACCGCCTGTTGTGCCGGTCTCCCGGTGATTGTCGGCCCAGTGGAAGCCACCGGCTTGGGAGAGCTGGAAAGCCTGGACGAAGGCCGGGCACTTCTCGCCCGCACTCAGCCAGTCACCCGGTACGAGCCCCGGGGCCACAACCTCTGGGACAAAAGCTACACATTTTACCAACATCTGCTCACATTATGACAAAGGAGGCAACGCACATGTTATATCCCAAAATCGGCATACGGCCCACCATTGACGGGCGGTGGGGAGGAATTCGGGAAAGCCTGGAAGAACAGACCATGGCCATGGCCCAAAACGCCAAAGCTCTCATCGAGAGCAGCCTGCGGTATCCGGACGGCACCCCCCTGCAGTGTGTCATCGCGGACTCCACCATCGGCGGGGGAGCAGAGGCTGCCGCCTGCGCCGACAAGTTCTCCACCCAGAACGTAGTGGCCACTCTCACCGTCACCCGCTGCTGGTGCTATGGCAGCGAGACCTTCGACATGGACCCCGCCACCATCAAGGCGGTGTGGGGCTTTAACGGCACCGAGCGCCCCGGAGCCGTGTACCTGGCCGCCGTGCTGGCCGCCCACGCCCAGAAGGGCCTGCCTGCCTTTTCCATCTACGGCCACGATGTCCAGGAGGCCTGCGATACCTCCGTGCCCGCCGATGCCGCGGAGAAAATTCTCCGCTTTGCCCGGTGCGCCGTGGCCGTGGGCTGGATGAAGAACAAGTCCTACGTAAACCTGGGCGGGGTGGCCATGGGCATTGCCGGCAGCTACTGCGACGCCGCTGTGTTCCAGAAATACTTGGGCATCCGCCCGGAATGGGTGGACATGACCGAGATCATCCGCCGGATCACCCTTGAAATTTACGACCCGGAAGAATATGAGAAGGCTCTTTCCTGGGTGAAAGCAAACTGCCGGGAGGGCTTCGACTGCAACGCCGGGAAAGACCTGCCGGAGATCATCCGGAAGTCCAAGGTGGTGCCGCCTGACAAGGACTGGGAGTTCGTCACCAAGATGACCCTGATCCTCCGGGACATCCTCTACGGCAACCCCAAGCTGGACCAGCTGGGCTGGCACGAGGAGGCTCTGGGCAAGAACGGGGTGGCAGGCGGTTTCCAGGGGCAGCGGAACTGGACCGACTGGCTGCCCAACGGGGATTTCTCCGAGGCCATTCTGGCTTCCACCTTTGACTGGAACGGCCCCAAGCGGCCCACGCCCTTTGCCACGGAAAACGACACCCTCAACGGCGTCTCCATGATGCTGGGCACCCTGGTCACCGGAACCGCCCCCTGCTTCCACGATGTGCGCACCTACTGGAGCCCGGAGGCCTGTGAGCGGGTCACCGGCCACAGGCCGGAAGGGGTGGCCAAGGACGGCTTCATTCACCTGATCAATTCCGGCGCCACCGCTCTGGACGGCAGCGGGGCCGCCACCAACCACCGGGGCGAGCATGTGACGAAGCCCTTCTGGGAGATGACAGACAAGGATATTAAGGCCTGCCTGGATGCCACCGACTGGTGCCGGGCCAACTACGAGTATTTCCGGGGCGGCGGGTTTTCCAGCCACTTCCGGTGCACGGCGGAGATGCCCGTCACCCTGCTGCGGGTGAATATTGTGGAGGGGGTGGGCCCGGTGCTCCAGATCGCCGAGGGGTGGACCGCCCACCTGCCCGATGACATCCACGCCCCCATTGACCGCCGCACCGACCCCACCTGGCCCACCACCTGGTTCGTACCCCGGCTCACCGGTGAAGGCGCGTTCCAGGATGTGTACAGCGTGATGGCCAACTGGGGCGCCAACCACGGCGTGACCGTGTACGGCCACGTGGGCGCGGACCTGATCACCCTGGCCTCCATGCTGCGGATTCCTGTGGCCCTCCACAACCTGCCCCGGGAACAGATTTACCGCCCCCACGCCTGGGCCGCTTTCGGCACCAAGGACCTGGAGGCTGCCGATTTCGCAGCATGCCGCCACTATGGACCCCTGTACCGCTGAGCTTTCCTGCACATTTCCACCCTTCTTTTACGAGAGGACCAGCTTTCCGCCGGTCCTCTCGTTCCTTTATGAAAAACAAACGGGGCGGCAAAAAGAAGGATTTACCTTTTGAAAAGCGGATGGTACAATAGAGAAAAGACAGCACGGAGAAAGGGGGAAGTCCCTTGCAGGAATACTGCAAAGCTCTTCTGAACAGTTATCAGTCGTCCGGAATGGCTGTCCGCTTTTCCCAGGTCCAGCAGGGAGAGGACTGGGTGGCCTGCCGGGACGGCGTAAAGCTTTTGGCGTTCTGGTACCGCCCCCCGGGAGAAGGCCCCTGGCCCGCCATTGTCCAGCGCAGCTGCTACCCCCAGACGGAGCAGGTCTACCGTCTCCACGGCCGGGAACTGGCCAAGCGGGGCATTGCCTACCTGTGCCAATGGTGCCGGGGCACCGGGGGCTCGGAAGGGGTGTGGGAACCCAACGTGAACGAACCTGACGACGGGGCCGATT
Source organism: uncultured Clostridia bacterium (assembly GCA_944376265.1). Classification (GTDB taxonomy): domain Bacteria; phylum Bacillota; class Clostridia; order Oscillospirales; family Acutalibacteraceae; genus Acutalibacter. Next base: position 5,871 of record CALWCD010000085.1, read on the forward strand.
TCCTCCGCTGGGTGGACAGCCTGCCCTGGGTGGGTTCCATGGGATACTGGGGCTGCTCCTACCTGGCCGCCACCGGGTGGACCGTCACCGGCCAGCTGCCTCCCAAAATGAAATCCCTGCTTCTCTCCCACTACGGGACGGAACGGTTTACCTCCGCCTACGAAAGCGGGCTGTTCCGCCACGACATTCTCACCGCCTGGGCTATGGGCAACGCCGGGCGAACGATTGACGCGGACTATCTGGAGTCCTGCCGGTACCGTCCCCACAAAGAGGTGGACAAGGCCCTTTGGGGCGGGGAGCTGCCCTGGTACCGGGACTGGGTGACCAACACCCGCCCCACCGACCCCTACTGGCACCAGGGGTTCTGGAACTTTATGGCCCAGGCGCCCCGGAAACTGAAGCTTCCGGTGTGCGTGGTAGAGGGCTGGTACGACCACCACCTGGGCAGCGCGCTAAAGACTTTCCAGAACCTCTCCCCTCAGGCGGCGGCTCACAGCAAGCTGATCGTGGGCTGCTGGAACCACGACTTCCAGCCCTGCACGCAGGGAAAGCTTCAGGAACACCTGGAAAACGACCAGGTCCGGCAGATGCTCTCCTGGTTTGAGGAAACCCTGCTAAAGGGACAGCTGCCCCGGCGGGAGGTGGACTGGTATGTTATAGGGGAGGACGCCTGGCGCTCTTGGGAGGACTACCCCCAGCCCGGGGAGCAAAAGCCGCTTGTCCTGAACGCCGCCGGGAAAACATTGGAGGATACTCCCGGGGAGAGTGCCCAGGTCTCCTACCGGTACGACCCGGAGAACCCGGTGATGTCTCACGGGGCGGAGTCCCTGCTTTCCACCTTCCAGGAGGTGGGAAGCCTGCTCCAGCCGGAACCGGACTGGCGGCCCGATGTGGTCAGCTTTCTTTCCCGGCCTTTGGAAGAGCCCCTCACCCTGCTGGGGGAGATCCGGGTGGAGCTGTACGTGAAGAGCACTGCTCCGGACACCGCCTTCACCGCCAAGCTGATGGAGGTGACCCCCCAGGGCGAGGCCTACAACATCCGGGGATCCATTGCCACCCTGGCCTTTCAGGAGCCCTACACCCCGGGAGAGGTCCGGAAGGTGACCATCTCCATGTGGGCGGTGGCCTACCAGGTGCAGGCGGGCTGCCGGCTGCGGCTGGACCTCTCCTCCTCGGACTTCCCCCAGTACGCCATCCATCCCAACAAGGCGGGGATCTGGTCGGAACAGGAAGCCACCACCCCTGCCATACAGACCATTCTGACAGGACGGGACACCCCTTCCCGGGTGATCCTGCCCCTTGAGAAAGGAGTGCCAACCAGATGAGAACACTGCGCATCGGCTCCGGGGCGGGGTACGGCGGGGACAGGATCGAGCCCGCCATCGCCCTGATGGAGCGAGGAGATCTGGATTACATCATCTTCGAGTGCCTGGCGGAACGGACCATCGCCCTGGCCCAGCTGGAGCGGCTGTCCCACCCGGAGCTGGGGTACAACCCCCTGTTCCCATACCGGCTGGAACGGCTTCCCCAGGCCTGGACACCGCGCCCC
>CALWCD010000086.1 GCA_944376265.1 uncultured Clostridia bacterium
TTGTACTGGCCGAACATGTAGCCGATCTCCCGGGCGCCGGTGCCGATGTCGCCGGCGGGCACGTCGGTGTCGGGGCCAATGTGGCGGAACAGCTCGGTCATGAAGCTCTGGCAGAACGCCATGATCTCACGGTCGGACTTGCCCTTGGGGTCGAAGTCGGAACCGCCCTTGCCGCCGCCGATGGGCAGGCCGGTGAGGCTGTTCTTGAAGATCTGCTCGAAGCCCAGGAACTTGATGATGCCCAGGTTCACGGAAGGATGGAGCCGCAGGCCGCCCTTGTAGGGGCCGATGGCGGAGTTGAACTGGACGCGGAAGCCGCGGTTCACCTGCACCTTGCCGTTGTCGTCCACCCAGGGCACCCGGAACATGATCTGGCGCTCGGGCTCGGTAATGCGTTCCAGAATGCCGGCGGCCTCATACTGGGGGTTGGCCTGGATCACAGGCTCCAAAGAGGTGAGAACCTCGGTAGCGGCCTGGATAAACTCAGGCTCGTTGGGGTTTTTCTTTTTCAACAGTTCCAACTGTTCGCTGACGTAGGACATGACGTTTTCCCTCCATACTGCAAGTTTGATTTTGGAATCTTGCAAAATCACAGAGCTATCTTACCATAACAGGCTGGATTTTACAAGAAAAAATTTGTAAAATTCTTTTTGCGGATTTTTCCCTTCCGGTTTCTCTTTGGAAAGAAAGGAAAATCTTTCGGGAAACGATTGACATCCAGGCGTATTTTTACTAAAATTGAAGCGTATGAGACTGTATGCCGCAAAGGAACCGTTTTTCACTTTGAGAAAGCGGAAAAATTTCATGCTTTTGGAGGTCTTGCCATCATGCAAAAGAAAGAACTGCTCTATGAGGGAAAAGCCAAGAAAGTCTATTCTACCGAGGACCCCGAGGTCTATATCGTCTCCTATAAGGATGACGCCACCGCCTTCAACGGCCTGAAAAAGGGCACCATTGTGGGCAAGGGCGTGGTGAACAACGAGATGTCCAACTTCATGTTCCGCAAGCTGGAGGAGCAGGGCATCCCTACCCATTACATTGAAGAGCTCAACGAGCGGGAGACCGCTGTGAAGAAAGTGACCATTGTGCCCCTGGAGGTCATTGTGCGCAACGTGGCCGCCGGCAGCCTTTCCAAGCGCCTGGGCCTGCCTGAGGGCACCGCTCTCAAGACCCCCGTGCTGGAGTTCAGCTACAAGAACGACGACCTGGGCGACCCCATGGTGAACGATTACCACATTCTGGCCATGGACCTGGCCACCCGGGAAGAGCTGGACACCATCGCTTCCATGAGCTTTAAGATCAATCAGCTGATGGTGGAATTCTTCAAGGGCGTCAACGTGGATCTGATCGACTTCAAGCTGGAGTTCGGCAAGACCTCCGACGGGACCATCATCCTGGCCGACGAGATCTCTCCCGATACCTGCCGCTTCTGGGACAGCGACACCCACGAGAAGCTGGACAAGGACCGTTTCCGCCGGGATATGGGCGGTGTGGAAGAGGCCTACGAGGAAATGATGCGCCGCTTAGGGCTTCGCAAATAACCACGGATATGATAGGGTCCCGCGGGGAGGGCCATGGTCCCATCCCCCGGGACTCTCTTGCGTTTTTATCGGGAAATCACAACAAAGAAGAAAGGTTTGGTCTGGAACATGGCGAGAGATGTGTACGAATCCCCCCTGTCCGCCCGGTACGCGGACAAGGAAATGAAATACCTGTTTTCCCCGGACATGAAGTTCCGTACCTGGCGCAAGCTGTGGATCGCTTTGGCGGAAGCGGAGATGGAGCTGGGTCTGCCCGTTACCCAGGAGCAGATCGATGAGCTGAAATCCCACGCCGACGACGTCAACTACGAAGTGGCCCAGGAGCGGGAGAAGATCGTCCGCCACGACGTGATGAGCCACGTCTACGCCTATGGCCAGCAGTGCCCCAAGGCCGCGGGAATCATCCACCTGGGTGCCACCTCCTGCTACGTGGGGGACAACACGGACATCATCGTGATGACCGAGGCCCTGAAGCTTATCCGCAACAAGCTGGTGGGAGTTATCCGGGTGCTGTCCCACTTCGCTCAGGAGTACAAGGACCTGCCCACCCTGGCCTTCACCCACTTCCAGCCTGCCCAGCCCACCACCGTGGGCAAGCGGGCCACCCTGTGGATTCAGGACCTGCTGATGGACCTGGAGGACGTGGAGTACCAGCTGAGCAAGGCGAAGCTGTTGGGCTCCAAGGGCACCACCGGCACCCAGGCCAGCTTCCTGGAGCTGTTCGAGGGGGACCACGAGAAGTGCCGGGAGCTGGACCGGAAGATCGCCCAGAAGATGGGCTACAAGGAGTGCTTCCCTGTTTCCGGCCAGACCTATTCCCGGAAACTGGACAGCCAGATGCTGAACCTCCTCTCCGGCATCTCCCAGAGCGCCGCCAAGTTCTCCAACGACATCCGGCTGCTGCAGCACCTGAAGGAAGTGGAAGAGCCCTTTGAAAAGGGACAGATCGGCTCCTCCGCCATGGCTTACAAGCGCAACCCCATGCGCAGCGAGCGCATCGCCTCCCTGGCCCGGTACGTCATTGCCGACGCGGTGAACCCGGCCATGACCATGGCGGCCCAGTGGTTCGAGCGGACCTTGGACGACTCCGCCAACAAGCGCATCAGCGTGCCGGAGGCCTTCCTGGCAGTGGACGGCATTCTGAACCTGTACAACAACGTGGCCGACGGCCTGGTGGTGTACCCCAAGGTGATCCGCCAGCACATGCTCCGGGAGCTGCCTTTCATGGCCACGGAGAACATTATGATGGACGCGGTGAAGCGGGGCGGCAACCGCCAGGAGCTTCACGAGCGGATCCGGGTCCACTCCATGGAGGCGGCCCGGGTGGTGAAGGAGCAGGGCGGAGAGAACGACCTGCTTTCCTGCATTGCCGGGGACCCCATCTTCGGGGTGACCCTGGAAGAGCTCCACGACATTGTGAAGCCGGAGAAGTACGTGGGCCGGGCCCCGGTGCAGACAGCCCAGTTCCTCTCGGAAGTGGTGGCTCCCGTGCTGGAGAAGTACCAGTTTGTGGCGGAGGAAAAAGCGGAAATTACCGTGTGACCGCCGCATAGGAATAGGGGGGAAGCCCCCAGAACCCAATGATAATTCAGAAAGGCTTGAAGTGTTATGGTTAAAGCGATCGTAGGCGCCTGCTGGGGCGACGAGGGCAAGGGCAAGATCACCGACGTGCTGGCGGAAGATTCCGACATTGTGGTGCGGTTCCAGGGCGGCAGCAACGCAGGCCACACCATCATCAACGAGTACGGCAAGTTCGCCCTGCATCAGCTGCCTTCCGGCGTGTTCCGGCAGAACATTATCAACGTCATCGGCAACGGCGTGGCCCTTTCCGTGGAGAACATCCTCAACGAGCTTAACGGCCTGATCCAGCGGGGCGTGCCCAAGCCCCAGCTGCTCATCTCCGACCGGTGCCAGGTAGTCATGCCCTATCACAAGGAGCTGGACGGCATGGAGGAAGCCCGTCTGGCGGCCAAGTCCTTTGGTTCCACCAAGTCCGGCATTGCGCCTTTTTACTCTGACAAATATGCCAAGATCGGCTTCCAGGTCAGCGACCTGTTCGACGACAAGGACTCCATTATGGAGCGGATCGACCATGTGCTGGGCCTGAAGAACGTGCTGTACACCCAGCTGTACCATCAGAAGCCCCTGGACCGGGAAGAGGTCTACGCCAAACTGATGGAGTACAAGGAGGCGCTGGCCCCCTACGCGGCGGACACCACCACCCTGCTCCACAACGCGGTGAAAGAGGGCAAGACCATCCTGCTGGAGGGCCAGCTGGGCTCCTTGAAGGACCCGGACCTGGGCATCTACCCCATGGTCACCTCCTCCTCTCCTCTGGCAGGCTACGGCGCTGTGGGCGCCGGCGGCATCCCGCCCTACGCCATTCAGGAGATCGTCACTGTGGTGAAGGCCTACTCCAGCGCTGTGGGCGCCGGCGAGTTTGTCAGCGAGATCTTCGGCGAGGAAGCCGACGAGCTGCGGCGCCGTGGCGGCGACGGCGGCGAGTACGGCGCCACCACCGGCCGTCCCCGGAGAATGGGCTGGCTGGACCTGGTGGCAGCCCGCTACGGCTGTATGGTGCAGGGCACCACCGGCGTGGCCTTCACCGTGCTGGACGCCCTGGGCTATCTGGATGAGATCCCCGTGTGCGTGGGCTACGAGCTGGACGGCAAGCGCATCGACTACTTCCCGCCCACCGCTCAGCTGAAGCACTGCAAGCCCATCCTGGAAGTGCTCCCCGGCTGGAAGTGCGACATCGGCGGCATCAAGAAGTATGAGGACCTGCCGGAGAACGCCCGGAAGTACGTGGAGTTCGCAGAGCGCCACATTGGAGTGCCCATTGTCATGGTCTCCAACGGCCCTGCCCGGGACGACATTATCTATCGTTAAAGGCGGTTTCGCCAGCCCTGGAGAAATCAGGTATAATTTCCCCCTCGGGTCCCTATGCTAGAACCAGAGCCAGGGGGACCCCAGGGCAAAGAAAGGAGTGAACCTGCGATGTGCGGCATTGTGGGATATATCGGTGAGGAGCAAGCGGCTCCCATCCTGTTAAGCGGTCTGCAGAAGTTGGAGTACCGGGGGTACGATTCCGCCGGCGTGGCGGTGTACAACGACTCCGGCATGCACGTGGTGAAATCCAAGGGCCGTTTAAGCGTGTTGGACGGCATTCTGGAGGGGGGCAAAAACCTTCCCGGCACGGTTGGCATCGGCCACACCCGGTGGGCCACTCACGGGGCTCCCTCCGACGTGAACTCTCACCCCCAGGTCAGCGACGGGGGAAAGTTCGCGGTGGTGCACAACGGCATCATTGAAAACTACCTGTATCTGAAAAACCACCTGATCCGCCGGGGCGTGGAATTCGTCTCCGACACGGATACGGAAGTGGTGGCCCAGATGCTGGAATACTACTACAAAGGGGATGTGCTTCAGGCCATCTCCCAGGTGATCGACCGGGTGGAGGGCAGCTATGCCCTGGGCATTATCTGTTCCGACTGCCCGGAGAAGATCTTTGCCGTGCGCAAGGACAGTCCCCTGATCATCGGCATTGGCAAGGGGGAGAACTACATCGCCTCCGACGTTCCCGCCATTCTGGCCCGCACCCGGGACATCTACCGGCTGAAGGACCAGGAGATTGCTGTGCTCACCCGGGACTCCATTGAGTTTTACAACCAGGACCGGGAGCCCCTGCAGAAGGAGCCGGAGCGGATCCAGTGGGACATCACCGCGGCGGAAAAGGGCGGCTACGAGCACTTTATGATGAAGGAGATCTGCGAGCAGCCCGAGGCCTTGCGCAAGACCATTTCCCCCCGCATCCGGGACGGGAAGATCGTTTTGGACGATGTCACCCTTACCGCCGAGCAGATCAAGAACATCCGCAAGGTGTTTATCGTGGCCTGCGGCACCTCCTACCATGTGGGCGTGGTGGCCAAGTACGCCTTCGAGCGGCTGCTGAAGATCCCCCTGGAGGTGGACGTGGCCTCGGAATTCCGGTACCGTGACCCCATTCTGGATGAGAACACCCTGGTGATCATCATCAGCCAGTCCGGCGAGACCGCCGACACGCTGGCCGCCCTGCGCATGGCTAAACAGCGTGGCTGCCGGGTGCTCTCCATTGTCAACGTGGTGGGCAGCACCATCGCCAACGAGTCCGACGACGTGCTCTACACCTGGGCAGGCCCGGAAATCGCCGTGGCCTCCACCAAGGCATACAGCACCCAGCTGGCGGTGATCTACATGATCGCCCTGTATATGGCGGAGAAGCTGGGGGAGGTCTCTCCTCAGGACCTGGAGCGGTATATTGCCGACCTGCAGCGCCTGCCCGATCTGGCGGAGGCCAGCCTGGCGGACAAGAAAACCATCCAGTATTTCGCCTCTCAGTATTTCAACGCTCACGACATGTACTTCATCGGCCGGAACGTGGACTATGCCGCCTCTCTGGAAGCCAGCCTGAAGCTGAAGGAGATCAGCTACATCCACTCGGAGGCCTATACCGGCGGAGAGCTGAAGCACGGTCCCATCTCCCTCATTGAGGACGGGACTTTGGTGATTGCCATCGCCACCTATGAGAAGCTGTTTGACAAGATGATGTCCAATGTCCGGGAGGTGAAAGCCCGGGGCGCCGTGGTGCTGGGGATTACCGTGCGGGGCAGGGAGGACGCTCTGAAGCAGGAGACGGACTACCAGTTCTGCGTGCCCAAGATCACTGACTTCATGCTGCCCAGCCTTTCCATTCTGCCCCTGCAGCTGTTCGCCTATTACGTGGCGTCCATGAAGGGCTGCGACATTGACAAACCCCGGAATCTGGCGAAATCCGTCACCGTGGAATAAGAGAACGCATGGGAGAAAAGCTCGGGGAACCGGGCTTTTCCTTGTTTCCATCCCCTGGGCAGCTCTTGCGGAATTTCAGGGAATGTGGTAAAATATTTTTTTAAACGAGAAAAGGGAAAGGACAGAACAGAACATGGAACAAACCGCGCAGCATGAACGAGTTGTGGTGCTGGATTTCGGCGGCCAGTATGCGCAGCTAATCGCCCGCCGGGTCCGGGACCTGGGGGTGTATTGCGAGATTAAAAACTACAAGACCGACCCGGAGACCCTTCGGGACTGCAAGGGGATTCTCTTCACCGGCGGCCCCAACAGCGTGTACGCCGAGGACGCCCCCCTCTGCTCCCAAAAGGTCCTGGAACTGGGAATTCCTGTGCTGGGCATCTGCTACGGCGCCCAGACCATGGCCTACCTGCTGGGAGGCCGGGTGTCCTCCAGCGAAGTGCCCGAGTTTGGCAAGACCATGACCCAGTTTTCCACCGATTCCCCCCTGTTCCAGAACGTGGGGGAGAGCGTCTGCTGGATGAGCCACAACGACTACATCAGCCGGCTGCCGGAGGGATTTGCCGCCTCTGCCTGGTCTGCCCACTGTCCTGTGGCGGCCATGGAGAACCGGGAGCGCAAGCTCTACGCTGTGCAGTTCCACCCGGAGGTGGAGCACACCCAGCAGGGCACGGAAATGTTCCGAAACTTTCTCTACGGCATCTGCGGCTGCGTCGGCGACTGGGAGATGAAATCCTTTGCCCAGGAGACCATTGAGGCGCTGAAGAAAAAGATCGGGGACAAAAAGGTGCTGTGCGGCCTTTCCGGCGGCGTGGACTCCTCTGTGGCGGCCATGCTGGTGCACAAGGCCATCGGCAGGAACCTGACCTGCATCTTCGT
>CALWCD010000087.1 GCA_944376265.1 uncultured Clostridia bacterium
GACCGCATGGATATCATCGAGCTGGGGAGCTACACGCTGGAGGAGAAGATCAATATCGCCACACGGCATCTGATCAAGAAGCAGCTGAAGAAACACGGCATTCAGCCTTCCCAGCTGAAATTTACCAAAGCCGCGGTGAAAGAGCTGATCGAAAGCTACACCCGGGAGGCCGGTGTGCGCACCTTGGAGCGCTCCATTGCCTCCATTTGCCGCAAGGTGGCAAAGCTCATTGTGTCCGACCCGGAGTTCACTGTCTATACGGTGAAGCCGGAAAATCTGGAAAGCCTGCTGGGACCTCGGAAATATTCCAAGGACCAGCTCACCGGAGAGGATACCATTGGGCTGGTGAACGGGCTGGCCTGGACCAGCGTGGGAGGGGAGCTCCTTCCCATCGAAGTCGCTGTGATGGAAGGCACCGGGAAAATCCAGCTCACCGGCTCCCTGGGAGACGTGATGAAGGAGTCTGCCAACGCAGCCATCACCTGCATCCGCACCCGAGCAGGAGCCCTGGGGATCTCGCCCAAGTTTTACGAAAAGTGCGACATCCACATCCATGCCCCGGAAGGAGCGGTGCCCAAGGACGGCCCCTCCGCCGGCATCGCCATGGCCACCGCCATCACCTCCGCTCTGTGCGGGATTCCCGTGCGCCACGATGTGGCCATGACAGGGGAAATCACTTTACAGGGCCGGGTGCTGCCCATTGGCGGGTTGAAGGAAAAGTCCATGGCCGCCTATAAGCACGGCATAACCACCGTGCTGATCCCCGCGGAAAATGTGCCGGATCTGGCGGAGGTGGACGATGTGGTGAAAGAAAACGTGAAGTTCATTCCGGTGAAACGGGTGGACACCGTCCTGGAGACCGCTTTGGTTCACATGCCAAGGCCTGTCACTCAGGAGGGCGGGGCACTTCCCGGGGAGATGGCCAAGCATCAATCGGCCCCGGAACTCTATCAGTAAAAAGGAGCGCGCCGTGAATTTTCAACATGTGGAATTTGAGTCGGCCGCCGGCCGGAAGGAGCAGCTTCCCAAGTCCACGGTGCCGGAGATCGTGTTTTCCGGCAAGTCCAACGTGGGGAAGTCCTCTCTCATCAACCGGCTGGTGAACCGAAAGGCTTTGGCAAGAGTCAGCGCCACCCCGGGAAAGACGGCCACCATCAACTTTTACCGGCTTCCTGACTGCCGGCTGGTGGACCTCCCGGGTTACGGTTACGCAAAAGTGGCAAAGGGGGAGCGTGACCGCTGGGCCTCTCTTGTGGAAGGGTATTTCGCCCAACAGCGAAACGTGGCCCTTGTGATCCAGCTGGTAGACATGCGGCACAAACCCACCGCCGACGACCTGCAGATGGTGGACTTTCTGCAGCAGACCGGCATGCCTTTTGTGGTGGTCTGCACCAAAAGCGACAAGCTGAATCGATCGGAAACAGACCGCCAGACCGCTCTCTTTGACCAGCTGTTTGGGGACCAGGGCATCTCCTGGTACCCGTTCTCTTCCGTAAAAGGAACGGGCCTGGATGAGCTGAAGCAAGTGATGGAAACGGCGGTCAACCGTGGAAATGAAGTAGAAATGGGGGACAAACAATGATCTCGAACTGCCTGAAGGTAAACGACCAGGGACATTTGGAAATCAGCGGCTGCGACACGGTCCGTCTGGCGGAACAGTACGGCACACCGCTGTACGTGATGAGCGAGGATGAAATCCGTCAGACATGCCGACGGTACACGGCTTCTTTCCAGAAAAATTACAGCGGCAACGGCAAGCCTATCTACGCCAGCAAGGCGTTCAGCTGCAAGGAGATCTACCGCATCGTGCTCAGCGAGGGGCTGGATGTGGAAGTGGTGTCTGGGGGAGAGCTTTACACCGCGCTGCAGGCGGGAGTTCCCAGCAGCCAGATCCATTTCCAGGGAAATAACAAGACCACAGGCGAACTGGTAATGGCTGTGGAAAACGGCGTAGGGGACATTGTGGTGGACAACCTGTATGAACTGGAGCGGCTGGAAACCATTGCAGCTCAGTACAATACAGTGGCGTCCATTTCCTTCCGGATCAAGCCCGGCATTGATGCCCATACCCACGACTTCATCCGCACCGGCCAGGTGGATTCCAAATTCGGCCTGGACCTGGAAAACGGCGAAGCCATGGAAGCACTGCGCCGCGCCAAGGAAATGGAGCATATCTCTGTAAAGGGGCTGCACTGTCATATTGGCTCCCAGATCTTGGAAAAAACTCCCTTTGTCCACGCGGCGGAAGTGATGCTTCAGTTCTACGGGAAGATCCGGGACGAGCTGGGCATGACCTTCGAGCACCTGAATCTGGGCGGCGGCTTCGGCATCCACTACACGGACCAGGACGATGCGGTGCCCTACGAGGAGTACATGGAAGCCGTTTCCGCCGGCATCCACGCCAAGTGCCAAGAGTTGAACCTGGAGCTGCCCCGCATCTATATCGAGCCCGGCCGTTCCATTGTAGGCGAGGCGGGCATTACGCTGTACACGGTGGGGGCCATCAAGGAGATCCCCGGTGTGCGCAGCTATGTGGCCATTGACGGCGGCATGTTTGACAACCCCCGGTACGCGCTGTACCAGTCCTCTTACACCTGCCTGCTGGCCAACAAAGCGGACCAGCCTGCGGACTACGTCGCCACCATTGCAGGGAAATGCTGTGAGAGCGGCGACCTGATCCAGGAACACACCCCCATTCAGCGTCCCCAGCCGGGAGACTTGCTGGCAGTGCTTTCCACCGGCGCCTACAACTACTCCATGGCGTCCAACTATAACCGCAATTTAAAGCCCGCCTGCGTGATGGTGTCCCAGGGAGAGTCCCGGATTATTATCAAGGGGGAGACTTACGAGGACCTGGTGCGAAACGACGTTTGATTTTACTGTTTACTTTTCCGCTTTTCTATGCTAAAATTTTAAAGCATGAAGTTCTTTTTGGAGAGGATGTGCGGAAACTTATGACGGAAAAGATCCACGACAAAAACACCGACTTTCTATTTCAGGCCATTCTTGCCCTGGAGACCCCGGAGGAGTGCTATAAGTTTTTCGATGACCTTTGCACCGTGCCGGAATTGAAGGCCATGTCCCAGCGGCTGGCTGTGGCCCACATGCTGAGCCATAAGCGCGTTTACAGCGATATTGTGGCGGAAACTGGGGCTTCCACTGCCACCATCAGCCGGGTGAACCGTTCCCTGAACTATGGCAGTGACGGCTACGAGCTGGTATTTGGCCGCCTTGACAAAAAGGAGTCTCAGGAGTGAAAAGCTATTCGGTTTTCGCCCAGTACTATGATGAACTGACCGCCAATGTGGAGTACGCCAAACGGGCGGACTACCTGCTGGAACTGATGAAACACCTGGGCCACACACCCGGCCTCTGCCTGGATCTGGCCTGTGGGACCGGTTCCTTAACTTTGGAACTGTACCGCCGGGGCTTGGACATCTACGGCATAGACGGCTCTGTGGAGATGCTTTCGGAAGCCAGAATGAAATGCGCAGAGGCAGGGGCGGACATTCTGTTCCTGTGCCAGAAGATGCAGTCCATCGACCTATATGGGACGGTGGACACGGTCTTCTGTACCCTGGACAGCCTGAACCACCTGAAAAACGGGGAAGAATTGGAGAAAGTTTTCTCCAAGGTGTCCTTTTTCATGGACCCAGGGGGATATTTTCTCTTTGACATGAATACCCTTTACAAGCACCGGGAAGTTTTGGGAAACGAAACCTTTGTCTACGAGACGGAGGACGTCTACTGCGTGTGGCAGAACTGCTGCCACAAAGACGGAAAAGTGGATATCCAGCTGGATTTCTTTCAGCCGGAAAACGGCATGTACGCCCGCAGTACAGAACGCTTTTCCGAGCAGGCATACCCTGTGGAGGAAGTCCTGGAACGGCTGGGAAGAGCAGGGTTCGGGGAGGTCCGGGTATTTGACGAAATGACCTTTGATCCCCCCGGAAAAGAAAGCCAGCGGTTGGTTTTCGCGGCAAAAAAGCAAGGAAGGAACTAACGGATTTATGGATAAGATCATTCGGACCATCACCTCCGACGGCAGCTTGATGGCGGCCGCCATTGATTCCAGTGAAATTGTTTACACGGCCCAGAAGATCCACGGGCTGTCCAAAACCGCCACCGCTGCCCTGGGAAGGCTCTTGACCGGGGCTTCCCTTATGGGCGACATGCTGAAGGTGGAGGGGGCTTCCCTCACTTTAAAGGTCAACGGAGGCGGCCCCTTGGGGAATCTGGTGGCTATTTCCGACAGCAATGGCAACGTGCGGGGCTATGTGGACCATCCCCAGTTGGAACTTCCCTTGAAGCCCAACGGGAAAATCGACGTGGGAGGCGGCGTGGGCTGCGAAGGCCGGTTAGCCGTCATCCGGGACATGGGGGAGGGAGACCCCTACGTGGGCCAGGTGGAGCTTGTCAGCGGGGAGATTGCCGAGGACCTGACCAGCTACTACGCCAGCAGTGAGCAGATCCCCACTGTGTGTGCTCTGGGCGTCCTGGTGGATAAGGAGAGCGGGGAGTCCCTGCTGGCCGGCGGATTGCTGCTCCAGGCGCTGCCCGGCGCCGACAACGCCGTGTTGGAACGGTTGGAACAGAACATCGCGAAACTGGACTCTGTCACCACCATGCTGGCTAAGGGAATGACCCCTGAGGAAATGTGCCGTACCGCCCTGGAAGGATTTGAGGTGGAAATCCTGGACCAGGCGCCGGTCCACTATGTGTGCACCTGCAATAAGAACCGGTTTGCCAAAGCTCTGCTCACTCTGGGGAGCAAGGAGCTGAGAAGCCTTCACGGAGACGACCAGGGGGACGTGGAAACCGTGTGCCAGTACTGCAGCAAGAAGTACGTTTTTTCCAAGGAAGAGATCGCTCAGCTGGCGGAACAGGCCGAAAAAGCGGAAAAAAATAAATCCTGAAATAATTTGGAAAAAACGCTTGACAAATCCATGGTTATCGTGTAAGATATTAAACGTCGCTGATGAAGCGAACGGAAAATGTGTGAGGGGCTTATGGGGGCATAGCTCAGCTGGTTAGAGCACCTGCCTTACAAGCAGGGGGTCATAGGTTCGAGTCCTATTGTCCCCACCATACACATTCAATATGGCCCGGTAGTTCAGTTGGTTAGAACGCTAGCCTGTCACGCTAGAGGTCGACGGTTCGAGCCCGTTCCGGGTCGCCATATTTGCCTCTGTAGCTCAGTTGGTAGAGCAGGGGACTGAAAATCCCCGTGTCATTGGTTCGATTCCGATCGGAGGCACCATTGCGGGAGTAGCTCATCTGGTAGAGCGCCACCTTGCCAAGGTGGAGGTAGCGAGTTCGAGCCTCGTCTTCCGCTCCACAGAGAAAAGACGCGTCCTTATCGGAGCGTCTTTTCTTACACGCGGTGACATAGCCAAGTGGTAAGGCAAAGGTCTGCAAAACCTTCATTCCCCGGTTCAAATCCGGGTGTCACCTCCAAAAAAACCGCTTCTCCAAAGAGAGGCGGTTTTTTGTTGCCTGAAAAGAGAGAATCCCCATCAAAAAAGAACCAGCCGGCAAGCGCACAGGCTGGTTCTTTTCTACTGCTGTCAGAGAGACTCTGCAAGCTCCGTGGCGTAACGAACAGACGCCATGGCGTCTTTCCCATAGAAGTCGGCCCCAATGCTGTCGGCGTACTCCTGCGTGAGCACCGCGCCGCCCACCATCACTTTTACCTCGGGGGTCTTTTCCCGCAGCTGCTGGATGGTCTCTTTCATGTTCACCACTGTGGTGGTCATAAGAGCGCTCAGCCCCACCAGCTGGGCCTTTTCCCTTTGAACGGTTTCCACCACTTTCTCCGGAGGCACATCCTTGCCCAGGTCAATCACGTGGAAGCCATAGTTTTCCAAAAGCACTTTCACAATGTTCTTCCCAATGTCGTGGACGTCGCCTTTCACCGTGGCGATCACGATCTTCAAATGACTGCGCTGAGTGTCCTCTTGGCCTTCCAACCGGGATTTGATCACTTCAAAGGCGGCCTTGGCAGCTTCCGCGCTCATCAGCAGCTGGGGGAGGAACAGGGTTTTCTTCTCGAAACGGTCCCCTACAGCGTCCAGGGCGGGCACAATCTCCTGGTTGATGAGATCCAGCCCGGACCTGGTTTCCAGGCCTTCCTGGGCCGCCTGGCGGGCGGAATCCCGCAGTCCCTTCTCAATCGCTTCCTGAAGGGTGTACACTGCGGCGGAAGGGGCTGCGGATGGCGCCGCCTTTTCCTGACCATAGGCGGCGATATAGTCCATGCAGTTTTCATCCCAGCCGCTCAGCACACAGTAGGACCGGTAGGTGCGCATCATCTGTTCCGACTTGGGGTTCATAATCGCCGCTTCCAGTCCCCGCTGAAGAGCCATCAGGAAAAAGGCAGAGGTGATATTTTCCCGCTGAGGAAGCCCGAAAGAGACGTTGGAAACTCCCAGGGATGTTTTCACCCCCAGCTCCTTTCGGATGCGTTCCAGGGCCTCCAGAGTGACAAGAGCGGCATCCTGACCGGCGCTGACCGCCATAGTCAAGGGGTCGATGATGATGTCCCGGCGGGAGATCCCATAGGAGAGCGCCGTCTGGACAATCCGTCTGGCAGCCAGGAACCGCCCCTCCGCCGTTTCAGGGATGCCATCCTCGGTGATAGTCAGCCCGATCACCACGCCGCCGTACTTCTTTACCAAGGGGAAGATGGCCTTCATAGAGGAGGTCTTTGCGGTCACAGAGTTGACCAGAGGCTTGCCGTTGTACAGCCGCATGGCCCGCTCCATGGTCACCGGGTCGGAAGTGTCGATCTGCAGGGCCAGAGGGGAAACACCCTGAAGCTCCTGGATGACCTCACACATCAGCGAAGGTTCGTCGATCTCCGGAAGACCCACGTTCACGTCCAGC
>CALWCD010000088.1 GCA_944376265.1 uncultured Clostridia bacterium
CTGCGCGGCGGGACGCCGTGAACCATGTCAGGCGGGGAACCGAGCAGCATTAAGCGGCAGTTCCCGGGCGATGCAGGGCGCCTGTCCGTTCCCATATGTTACCGGGCTTCTGCCCTGTGTTTTCTCTGGGGAAAGTTCCGGGAAAGGAGGTCTTTGGCGTGTATAAGGTGCTCTACCGAAAATACCGGCCCCAGTTCTTCGCGGACGTGGTAGGCCAGCCCCAGGTCACCGTCACCCTGAAAAACGAGCTGATGCGGGGCCGCATTGCCCACGCTTACCTGTTCACCGGGTCCCGGGGCACAGGCAAGACCACCTGCGCCAAAATCCTGGCCCGGGCGGTGAACTGCCTCCACCCCAAGGACGGGGACCCCTGCGGGGAATGCGAAGTCTGCCGGGGACTGGAAGAGGGCTCCATTCTGGATGTGGTGGAGATCGACGCCGCCAGCAACAACGGCGTGGACAGCATCCGCTCCCTGATTGAGGAGTCCAACTTCACCCCCACCACCGCCAAGTACCGGGTGTACATCATCGACGAGGTGCACATGCTCTCCATTGCCGCCTTCAACGCCCTGCTGAAGACTTTGGAAGAACCTCCTCCCCATGTGATATTCATCCTGGCCACCACGGAAGTCCACAAGCTGCTGCCCACCATTTTGTCCCGGTGCCAGCGGTTCGACTTTCGGCGGATCGCCCCGGAGGACATCGCCCAGAGGCTGGAGGACGTGGCCTCTCAAGAGGAAGCCCAGCTGGACCAGGACGCCGCCCTGCTCATCGCCCGGATCGCCGACGGCGCGCTGCGGGACGCCCTGTCCCTGCTGGACCAGTGCCTGGGCCGGGACCGGCACGTGACTTTGGAGGTGGTCAACCAGACCGCCGGCGTGGCCGCCCGGGATTATCTTGCCTCCTTGGCCCAGGACATTGTGGAGCAGAATCCTGCCCACGCCCTGGAAGCCATCGACGGGCTCCACCGGGAGTCCAAGGACATGAACCGCCTGTGCGAAGAGATGGCGGACTATTTTCGGGGCCTGATGCTGATTAAAACCATGAAGGACGCCTCCAAGCTGGTGCTGTGCTCCCCCCAGGAGCTGGAGCAGATGACCAGACAGGCGCTTTCCATGAGTTTGTCCACCATTCTCCACGGGCTGGACACCTTTGAGGAGACCCTCCACAAAATGCGGTACGCCAACCAGCGGGCCGAGCTGGAAATGGCCTTCGTGAAATTGTGCAGCCCCCAGCTGGACACCTCCCCCGAGGCGCTGCTCCGGCGGCTGGAGGCCCTGGAAAACGGCCCCCCCCGGGTGGTCCCTGCCCCTGTGACGGAGACCCCTGCCCCTGAGCCCCAGCAAAAGCAGCCGGTCCAGAAGGCGGCTCCAGAAGCAGCAGTCCCCCAGGAAACACCGTCCCGGGAAGAGGCCGTCCCCCAGGAGGACCCCTTCCGGGAAAAGGTTTCCTCTCCCCCGCCTGCTCAGGAAAGCCAACCCGCCCCCAAGCCCCGGAAGAAAGCGCCCGCCGTGGACGTGGCAGCCCTTTCCAAGGGGGCTCAGCGGTTCCGGGACTGGCCGGAGATCCTCCAGCGCATTCGGGGAGACACCAAGAGCGTGGCCATGGCCTTTGCCGGGTCCTCGGCCTACGTCAACGGGGACTACATGCTCATTCAGGCGCCGGAGCTGGCCTTTGAGCTGCTGAAGCGCCCGGAACAGCGCGACCGGATGCGGGAGGCAATCCGCCAGGTAACGGGCCGGGTGTACAAGCTGGGCCCCTACCGGGAGCCCCAGGAGGAGCACCCCGCCCAGGCGGACCCCTTTGCCGAGCTGGAACGTCGGGCGAAAGAGGAAGGCATCGAGTTGCGGGAAACCGCCGCTCCTGCCGTGGAATCCCCAGAGGAAGAGGAGCTGCCTCCTCTCTCCGACGCGGAGATTCCATTTTAAAGCAACCAATAAAACTCAGCGGCCTCGCGCCGGAAAGGATGGATCGTTATGAAAGCAAGACTGCCCCAGGGCTTTGGTGGAGGCGCCCCCTCCAATTTGCAGCAGCTGGCCCGTCAGGCCCAGAAAATGCAGGAACAGATGGAGGCTGCTACCGCCGAGCTGGAGGAAAAGGAATACTCCGCCACTGCCGGCGGCGACGCGGTGAAGGCCACCGTCACCGGAAAGATGGAGGTCAAGTCCATTGAGATCAAGCCCGAGGTCATCGACCCCGACGACGCGGAGATGCTGGCCGACCTGGTCACCGCCGCTGTCAACGAGGCGCTGCGGGCCGCCGCCCAGGAAAAGGAAGAGCGGATGAACGCCCTTTCCGGCGGCATGAACATTCCGGGGCTGTTCTGAGATGGCTCAGTATCATGTGCCGCCTCTGGAGACGCTGGTGGAAAAATTCGAAAGCCTGCCGGGCATCGGCCACAAGTCCGCCCAGCGGCTGGCATACCACGTGCTGGGAATGACCCGGGAGGAAGCCCAGAGCTTTGCCCAGGCGGTGGTAGACGCCCACGAGAAGATCCACACCTGCAAGGTCTGCTGCAACCTGACCGACGGGGACCTGTGCCCTGTGTGCCGCAGCGAGACCCGGGATAAAAGCGCCATCTGCGTGGTGGAGGAGCCCAAGGACGTGTTTGCCCTGGAGCGTGCGGGAGAGTACCACGGCCTGTACCATGTGCTCCACGGAGCCATCAGCCCCCTGTCGGGGATCGGCCCGGACCAGCTGAAGATCAAGGAGCTGCTGGCGCGGATCAGCCCGGAGGTGGAGGAGGTCATTATGGCTACCAACCCCACCGTGGAGGGAGAGGCCACCGCCATGTACCTGTCCCGGCTGCTAAAACCCCTGGGGGTGAAGGTGACCCGCCTGGCCTACGGCATCCCCGTGGGCGGGGACCTGGAGTACGCCGACGAGGTGACCCTCCAGCGGGCCATGGAAGGCCGGCAGGAGCTGTAACATACGCAGAAAAGCCGAGAGCTGTTTTGCTCTCGGCTTTTGTTGTGCCATCCTGTGCCGGTTATCCCAAACGGATAGCCAGGCAGTTGGTGTAGGGAGTGGGCAGCTTCTCGGGCAGACGCACGGTCAGCACACCAAAGCTCTGGACGAATTCCACCGGGCCGGCGCCCAGCAGCTCCACGGAAGCCACCTTTTCTTCCGGGGTCAGGGATTTGATCACCGCCACGCCGTTTTCCGGGGCCTTCATCACAAAGGCGTACAGGACGCCCTCCTTCTGGGTGAAGCGGAAGTCGGAGGAATTCCACTGGGTCTTGTCCTCCCGGAACCCGTCGATGGTAACCCGGGTGTCTCCCTCCCCGAACAGCCGCCAGGGACGGGTGCCGTAGATGGCCTCCCCGCAGATGGGGAACCAGGCGGCCAGCTCCTCCAGGAGATAGCGTGCCTCGTCGTCGATGGTGCCGTCGGGCCGCTGGAGGATGTTCAGCAGCATGGTGCCGTTCTTGGCCACAATGTCAATGAGCATCTCGATGACCTGCTCCGGCCGCTTGTAGACCTGGGTGGCGTCGTAGAACCAGTTGCCAATGCAGGTGTCGGTCTGCCAGGGACGCTCCTGCACCCCGGGAAGCTGGCTCTTCTCGATATCCAGCACACCCACCGTGTAAATTTCGGACCGGCGGTCCTTCTGGGTGTAAACCGCCTGGTTGGAACCGTTCTGGGCAATGGAGTCGTTGTACAGGTAAGCCACTGCCTCCAGGCCCGCCTGGAAGCCCTCCTCCTCAAAGGGCAGGCCGCTGTCGGAGTACAGCAGGGCCGGGTGGAACTTGTCCACCAGCTCCTTCATCACGCTGAGCCAGCGGGCCTGAAACTCCTTGTTTCCGGTGAGCCACTGGGCCATTTTGCCGGTGTGGTCCCCGGGGATCACATGCTCCTGGTTGGCGTGGTACAACTGGGCATAGGCGGGGTCGCTGCCATCGTAGGGGACGCCCTTATAGGGGCCGTAGCTGTCGCAGCCCTTGTTGGTGATCCACCAGCTGAAGGAAGCTCCCAGGTGCTCTGTCAGGCCGAAAGGCATGTTGTATTTGTCGGCAGCAGCTTTCCACAGGGCGCAGATGTCCTTTTTGGGGCCGATCTGCATGGAGTTGAAGGGGTGCAGCTGGGAATCATAGTTGAAGAAGTTGTCGTGGTGCATGGCCTGAGCCACAAAATACCGGGCGCCGGCGCGATGATACAGCTCCATCAGCTCGTCGGGCTGGAAGTTCTCCGCCTTCCACAGCTGGCAGAGATCCTTGTACCCGAACTTGGAAGGGTGGCCATAGTGCCGCACGTGATACAGGTTCTGGGGGGAACCCTGGACGTACATGTTCCGAGCGTACCAGTCCCCGTACATGGGAACGCTCTGAGGACCCCAATGGCTCCAAATGCCGAATTTCACGTCCCGGAACCAATCCGGGCACTGGTAGGTCCGAAGGGAATCGAAGGTGGCTTCAAACTGCTGACTCATACAAAAACACCTCTTTCTGCAAATGTTTTTCCGAAAAAACTCTCCTCTAAAACCTATTGCCCCTCTCCTCGGCGAGACTCTCGCCCTCCAGAGCAAAACGTTTTAGATTTTGTGTCAGAATAACACGGATCAACCTTCCTGTCAAGAGATATTCTCAAGAAAATCTCAGGTTCTTTCACACGATTCCCGCACATGATTTCTAGATACGTTTCTACTTTTCCTTCTCACTCTTTCCCCTGTCTTCCTCCCGCAGACCGCCGCACCACCCCTGGCAATGGAAAGGAAGCACAGGCTTCACCCCAAACCCTCGCCGCTCCCGCGGCGATGGGATGAGGTCAGAGCTCGGTGAAAACCAAACGCTGAGCAAACAAAAAAACCGTATCTTGCGATACGGTTTCAGCCTGTCGAAAAAGGTCCAGCAAAAGCTGGGCTTTTTTGTTTGTAAGAGGTAAAATAGGGAGGGTGGTGAGAAAGATGCTGAAACGAGGAAAAATGGATCGGGATGTAGTGGAGATCGTAGGGATAGACAGCCTGGTGCCAAAGGAGCATCTGCTGCGGAAGATAGATAAGGCAGTGGACTTTAACCGTTTATATGAAATGGTGGAGCCGTTATACTGTGAGGACAACGGCAGACCCAGCATAGACCCTGTGGTGCTGTTCAAAATGGTGCTGATCCAGCATCTGTACGGATTGCCGTCTCTGCGGCGAACTGCGGAGGAAGTAAGTGGCAGCATTTATTACCGCTGGTTTCTGGGGTACACCCTGCAGGAGGAGACACCCCATTTTTCCACAGTGAGCTATAACTTCCGGCACCGGTTTACCGAGGAAACGGTAGACCAGGTCTTTCGTTGGATCCTGGAGGAAGTGGCGGAGGCGGGATACCTTTCCCCCAAGGCGGTCTTTATAGACGGCACCCACATCAAGGCCAACGCCAACACGAAAAAGCAGGTGAAGGCGCAGGTTCCTGCCGCATCCAAACACTACGCCAAGGAACTGATGGAAGAAGTCAACGCAGACCGGGAGGCCCACGGAAAGAAGCCCTTTGACGATGATGACGAGCCGCCGACGCCAACCAAGAAGCGCCGGGACAACACCTCCAAGAAGAAGCTGGCCCGGCGGAAAAAAGTAACCGTCAAACCTCCCAGCGTAAAAAAAGGCCGCCACCTCAGCGGCCAGGCTTTGAGATGGCGGTCAGGGATTCCATTAGATTTTAGCTTCTGCATTCCTTCGGTGCATTCACAGGGAGGAAAAATTCCGGCCAATCCTCATCCTTTTGGCTCTGTTCAGGCGCATTGTGGAGAAGCCAAACCAGATAGCGGTAAGGATCCAGGTCGTTCTCCTTTGCGGTCTCAATCAGACTGTAAATCACAGCGCTGGACTGGGCCCCGGCCGGAGTATTGGAGAATAGCCAATTCTTCCTGCCCATCACAAAGGGCTTTATGCTGCGCTCTGCGCGGTTGTTGGACAGCTCCAGCCTCCCGTCCTCCAGATAGCGCACCAGATAAGGCCACTGTTCTCGCAGATAGTGCAGCGCCTTGCCCAGGGCAGACTTGGGCGCCGTCTTGGCACTGGCATCTTCAGCCCACGCCAACAGAGCGTCCAGAACCGGTTTTTCCAGTTCCAGACGCTTGGTATAGCGTTCTTCGGCTGTCAACTTAGAAAGGGTCTCCTCTAGCTGGAACAGCTTGGTACAATAGCACTCGCCAACTGCCGCCAGAGAACCCTGCCGTTTGTCCTTGGGCAGTGTCTGCAGTGCCTCGTCAAATTTCCGCCTGGCGTGAGCCCAGCAGCCCACCACCCGGATCTTCTCTGGCAGCTTGTGGTAGCCCTGGTAGCCGTCCGCGTGGAGCCATCCGGAGAAGTCCTTGAGAAAAGCTTCCGCATGCTCCGCCTTCCGGCTGGGCTGGTACTTGCACAACCGCTGGTCCGGTAGAGCCACATGTAGGACTTCTTTCCCAATCTCCTCCATCACCGAGCCGCAGGTATCGCAGATGCGTTCCTCTTCGGAAAGCCGGTGCTCCACCACTTCCGTGGGGGTTCCTTCCGGCACGATGTCCAGCACGTTGCCGCTCTGCCGTTTGCGGGCGTGGGCTTTCACCTTCACCTGCTCCTCTGTGGCATTCTTGGTCCCATAGGCATAGGCTTCCGCCTCATTGGCCATGAGAACCAGCTGGTCCATGAGGCCCTCCTGGAGCCGCTCGGAGGACGCGCCAAACTGACGCTTCTTGGCAAGTCCAAGCTGCTCCAGAAGCCATTGGTTCTGGAGCTTTAACTCAGTCAATTGTGCCTGCTGAGATTCATATTCCTCCCGTGAAATGGTCACCATTTCCGGGTTGTTTGTGGCTGTGTTCTTCTTGTTTTCCATGGGAAAATCATACCACAAAACCGCATAAAAATCCAGTGTTTTCGCCACGTTTCGGCTTTAGAGGATGCTCAAACCGGACACCGCCTTGTT
>CALWCD010000089.1 GCA_944376265.1 uncultured Clostridia bacterium
GGGCACCTGCGTCCTGCTGGGCAATGCCCTCCCGGAGCAGGTAGGGGATGTCGTGGTCCCGGAGGGCCTGCTTGAATTTTGGTTTGCCGGTAGGGTTGATCCGCTCTCCAATGATAACGGGAGCCTTGCCGAACTCTACCCAGCGCAGCCCGGAGGTGACAATGGTCCGGGAGGGGGCGGGGAGAGGCTGGCACCGCAGCCCGGCGCAGGCTGAAACCATGCTTCGGATGTGCTCCGGGGTAGTACCGCAGCAGCCGCCCACCACCCAGGCACCTTCCCGGGCGATCTCTCCCATCCAGCCGGCGAACTCCTCCGGTCCCACGTCATAGCAGGTTTTTCCCTCCCGTTCCACAGGAAGGCCCGCATTGGGGTTGACCACGATGGGCAGTCCTGTAAATTCCCGGAGCTTGGGAAGCAGTGCCGCCATCTGCTTGGGGCCAAGACCGCAGTTAAACCCTATGGCATCCGCGCCCAGCCCTTCCAGCACCGCAGCAGCAACAGCCAGGTCACCGCCGGTAAGGAGTTTGCCGTCCTCGTCAAAGGTCATGGTGACAAACACAGGCAGATCGGAGTTCTCCTTTGCCGCCAGAAGGGCCGCTTTGGCCTCGTAAATATCGCTCATGGTCTCAATCAGGATGGCCTGCGCCCCCGCCATCACGCCGGCATGGACCATCTCCTGAAAGGCGGAAACAGCCTCTTCAAAGGCAAGGTCTCCCATGGGACGCAGCAGCTTGCCCGTAGGCCCAATATCCAGGAACACAACGCCCTTTCCCCATTCCTCGGCGGCCTGCAGGGCGTTTTGAACTCCCGCCTCCACAATCTCACCGACGGAATAACCGCTTCCCTCCAGTTTGAACCGGTTTGCCCCGAAGGTGTTGGCCTTGAGGAAATCGGCCCCTGCCTCCAGGTAGGAGCGGTGGATGTCCACCAGTTCCTCTCTGTGGGATACGCTCCACAGTTCCGGCAGCTCTCCCAGCTGCAGGCCCTTGGCCTGCAGGATGGTTCCCATGGCGCCGTCGAAGTAGCAGAGCTTCCCGCCCAGCATATGCAGTACATTCACCATGTGTCTTGTTCCTCCTTTTACTCTTGATCGTCATTTTCCGCAGCTTTGCGGAAGGGACAGTGCACCGCCGAACAGCTCATGCACTTTCCCACATGGCAGAGGGAGGGGTCCGGGGAAAGACCCACCACTCCCGTAATGGATTTCATGGGAAGCATCAGACAAGTGTCCGTCAGCGTGATGCCAATCTTTTTGGAAACCTGGAGGGCGTCGAACAAAAAGCGCTGGGCGGTAAGAGAAAAATCGCCGTAGCCGGGACTGTACCGGGGACGCAGATACAGCCCCGCCCTCTGGGCATAGTCCTCCAGGTCCCTCTGGGCCAGATCCGCCTGTTCTTCCGTGTATACCGCCGCGCAGGCCTGCAGCACAGGCACCAGAGCCATCTCTGTAAGCTCACACCGCTTGATCAGGGCATCTACCCCCGGTCCCAGGGTAAACGCCACCAGAAACGCTTCCCGGCAGCCCCGCAGGTGAGCCGCCAGGGTCTTGCTGGGCAGAAACCTCCCGCCGAGCACGGCGCCGTCCCGCTTCACCGAGAGGGAAAAACGGCCCGAAACATACCGGGGCGTGGAAACCTGCACCAGCAGCTCCTGGGCCCGGGCAATCAGCTGGTCCAGCTGCTCATCGCTGTTTCCGGCTCCCAGATAGCGAAGGATCTCCTGTTTTTCCATAGACGGATCACCGCAGGATATGGCTGAGGTTTTCCATGATCTTGGCCGCGGTCTTGGGCCGGTTCATGGTGTACAGGTGGATGTACTTCACGCCGTTGGCGATCAGGTCGATGATCTGCTCCGTGGCGTAGGCGATGCCGGCCTGTTCCATGGCTTGGGGATCATCGGAGAACTTGTCGGCAATGGCTTTGAAACGAGGGGGAAGCATGGAGCCGGAAAGCTCGCAGCTGCGCTTGATCTGCTTGGCGTTGATCACCGGCATGATGCCTGGGATGACCGGCACATTAATCCCCACCGCCAGCACACGGTACAGGAAATTGTAGTAGACGTTGTTGTCAAAGAACATCTGCGTGGTGAGAAAATCACAGCCCGCGTCCACTTTTTCCTTCAAAAAAGCGATGTCGTCCTCTTTGTGCTCACACTCTACATGGCCTTCCGGGTAGCAGGCTCCGCCCACGCAGAAATCCCCTTGGGCCTTGATATCCTGGATCAACTGGATGGCGTAGGTGTAGGGGCCTGGCACATAGTCCTTGGGCCGGTCCCCTCGAAGGGCCAGAATGTTCTCAATGCCCCGCTGCTTCATTTCCTCCAGCCGCTGCCGCACGTCCTCCTTGGTGGAGTCGCAGCAGGTGAGGTGAGCCAGCGCCGGGATGGCATGGGTGTTCTGGATGTAAGAGGCCACCTCCACCGTCTTTTTAGAGGTGCTGCCGCCCGCCCCGTAGGTGACGCTGATAAAGTCCGGCCCCAGGGCCTGGATGGCGTCTACGGTCTCAAAAATGCCGCTGAACTGAATGTCTTTTTTGGGAGGGAAGATCTCACAGGAAAAGGTTACTTTTTTGTCGTTCCTATGGAGAAGTTCCTTGATTTTCATCTTGGATCACGCCTTTCTAATGGCCGGATTACTTTCAAAAAGTGTATTTAATTATTTTATCATGTTCCCAAAAGAATGGAAAGAGAATACACGAAAAACTTTTCTCATATTCCTAACTGTGACAAAAGGGGGGGATCTCATGAAGCGGAAGGGGCTGTTTTGGGTGCTTTTCTGCGCGTCTCTGGCGCTGTTCGGGCTTCAGACCATCGAGGCCTTTGGCGTGGTGGCGTTTCACGCGGACTTTTTTGAAAAAAAGGGGACCATCGTGGTGGATGCCGGCCACGGCGGGGAGGACGGCGGCGCGGTAGGGGTAAACGGATTGGTGGAAAAAGACGTGAACCTGGCCATTGCCCTAGCCTTGGCTGAGGACCTGAAAGCCAACAACTTTGAGGTGGTGCTGGTACGGGAGGGAGACTACTCCGTGGGGGACCAAAGCCTTCCCACTGTGGCCCAGCGAAAGCGCTCCGACACAAAACGCCGGGTAAGCCTGGTGGAGGAGACAGGGGAGTGCCTGCTGGTGAGCATCCACCAGAACCAGTTCTCCCAAAGCCAGTACAGCGGCGCCCAGATGTTCTACTCGCCCAACCATTCGGAAAGCTCCCAGCTGGCGGAATGTATCCGGCAAAGCGTGGTGGGGTCGCTCCAGCCGGAAAATACCCGCCAGAACAAAGAAGCAGGGGAGGAAATCTACCTGCTGGCCCACTGTCAGGTTCCCGGGGTGCTGGTGGAATGCGGGTTCCTTTCCAATCCGGAGGAAGCCGCCCTGCTGTCCCAAAGCTCCTACCAGGAGGACATGGCCGCCGCCATCTACAACGGCATCATCGACTTCCTGGAGCAGAGAGAGGAGGGGGAGAGAGA
Organism: uncultured Clostridia bacterium; assembly: GCA_944376265.1. Taxonomy (GTDB): domain Bacteria; phylum Bacillota; class Clostridia; order Oscillospirales; family Acutalibacteraceae; genus Acutalibacter. The sequence continues at coordinate 3,461 of CALWCD010000089.1, forward strand.
AGGGGCTTCTTCTCTAGGGGAATCTGTGGTATAATACTCACAAACAGGAATCCCAGATGAGACAGGAGACAGTGGCATGGCTGGAAAAAGCAAGTTGATCTACCAGTGCAGGGAATGCGGGTTTGAAAGCGCCAAATGGATGGGGAAGTGCCCCAGCTGCGGGGAATGGAACTCCTTTGAAGAGGCTGTGAAAGAGCCTGCCGCCCCGGTAAAAAAGGCTGGGGGAGCCGGTGGAAGGCTCTCACGGCCCACACCCATCAACGAGATCAGCACTCAGGAAGAGGCGCGGTATCACACGGGCTTGTCGGAGCTGGACCGTGTGCTGGGCGGAGGCATTGTAAAGGGCTCCCTGATCCTCATCAGCGGCGACCCTGGTATCGGCAAATCCACCATGCTTCTCCAGATCTGTGAGACGCTGGGCCAGTCCCTGCGCATTCTGTATGTTTCCGGAGAGGAATCTGCCCGGCAGATCAAGCTCCGGGCATCCCGTCTGGGCGTGGAAAGCTCCAATCTGCTGATCCTCACGGAAACCGATGTGCAGTACGTGGTGGAGGAGATCCAAAGCGAACGGCCGGATCTGGTGATGATCGACTCCATCCAGACCATGAACCACACAGACCTGAATTCCTCACCCGGCAGCGTCACCCAGGTGCGGGAATGCACCAACGCCATGATGCGCTGCGCCAAGTCTTTGGACATCCCGGTCATTGTGGTGGGCCATGTGAACAAGGACGGGGCCATCGCCGGCCCCAAGGTGCTGGAGCACATTGTGGACGCGGTGCTCTACTTTGAGGGCGACCGGCAGATGACCTACCGAATCCTGCGGGCGGTGAAAAACCGGTACGGCTCCACCAACGAGATCGGCGTGTTCGACATGGGAGAAAACGGCCTGCATCAGGTGGAAAACCCCTCCCAGGCCATGCTTTCCGGCCGTCCCAAGGATGTTTCCGGCACCTGTGTCACCGCGGTAATGGAGGGCACACGGCCTATTTTGGCGGAGATCCAGGGGCTTGCCACCACCTCGGGCTTTGGTACACCCCGGCGGATGTCCACCGGGTTTGACTACAACCGGATGGCTTTGATTCTGGCAGTGCTGGAAAAGCGGGCGGGCTACTATTTCTCCAACCTGGACGCCTACGTGAACGTGGTAGGCGGCCTTCGCCTGGACGAGCCCTCTGTGGACCTGGCCGTGGCCATGTCCCTGATCTCCAGTCTGAAGGACACGCCCATCCGGGAAGACACAGTGGTGTTCGGGGAGATTGGCCTGGCAGGGGAGCTGCGCAGCGTCAGCCACAGCGACCTTCGGATCGGGGAAGCGGCACGACTTGGCTTCACCCGGTGCATACTGCCTTACCACGGCCTGAAAGGGCTGAACCCTGCCCGGATGCAGGAGATGGAAATCATCGGCGCCAAGAATCTCCGGGAAGCGTTTGAGGCAGCCACATGACTGGCTTTCTGCGCTGCCCCAGGCTGCCGGACAGGCCGGTTTCCCAGGTGTTGATCTCGGGAGAGGTTCCCTGGCTGAAAGCGGCCTTGGCCTGCCGGGGCATTGCCGCCCTTACAACGGACCCAGAGCCCCGTCTGCCGCACCCGGTGAGGTTCCACCCGGATTTGCAGGTATGCCCCTTCTCCGAAAAACAAATGTTCGTTCTAAAAGGAAATAGCCTTGAAATCCCTCTGCGTGACCTGGGATTTCAGGTAACGCCTACATTAGGGGAACCAGGGCCGCTGTATCCCCGAGACGTGCTGTGCGGCGGGTTCCTGTGGGGAAACCGCTTGGTGGGAAATCCCAAAGGGGTGGATCAGGCAATCCAGGACGAAGCCAAAGCTGCCGGCCTGGTGCCGTTGTGGGTGCGTCAAGGTTATGGAGCTTGTTCCACAGCTCTGGTGGACCAAAGCAGCGCTGTCACCGGGGACCCGGGCATGGCAAAGGCTCTGTCCCAGGCAGGGTTTCAGGTATTGGAGATCCGGCCGGGCCACATTCAACTGCCTGGCTACGACACAGGGTTTCTGGGAGGCTGCTGCGGCAAACTGGCGCCTGGAGAGATGGCGTTTAGCGGAGCGCTTTCCAGCCATCCTGACGGGGAGCTCATCAGGGCGTTTCTTCAAAAACGAGGCGTCCGTGTGATGGAACTGAGAAAAGGCCCTTTGGTAGATGTGGGAGGGATTCTTCCGCTGCTGGAATACAGAGAAACCGGGGGTCAGGAAAAATACAGATAATTATACAAAATTAATATTTTGTATAATTTAAGGGAGGAGTAAAAGCGCTGTTATGAGTTTTTCCATCAAAGACGAAATGCCGGAGCTTGTCCAGCAATACGCCATGTATCTGCGGAATATCCGTGGTCTGTCGCCAAAGACAGTGACTGAATACTGCATGGACCTGCGGACGCTGTTTCGGTTTTTGCGAAGCCGCACCTTAATGGACACGCCCTTGGATGAGATCTCTGTGAAGGATGTCACTCTGGACGAGATCCGGCAGATCAAAACCTACGATATTTTCGAGTTCATGAATTTTGTGGCAGACGAGCGGAACAACATGAGCTCTACCCGTCAGCGGAAATCTTCTTCGCTGAAATCCTTTTTTAAATACCTTACGGTCCATGAAAAACTCCTGGAGGAAAACCCCACGGAAAACCTGACCCCTCCCAAAAAGAAAAAGGCTCTTCCCCATTTTCTCTCACTCGAACAAAGTATCGAACTCCTGGCGGCAGTGGAAGGTCCCGACGCGGAACGTGACCGGTGCATTCTCACCTTGTTCCTCAACTGCGGCATGCGCCTGTCGGAGCTGGTCTCTTTGAATATAACCGATGTGGTCCACAACAATGCCACCCTGCGAATTCTGGGCAAGGGCAACAAGGAGCGGATTGTCTACCTGAATCAGGCTTGTCTGGAGTCCATCGAGCATTACCTGGCCGTCCGGCCCAAGGACGGGGTCAGGGACCGCAATGCCCTATTCCTCAGCAACCGCGGCACCAGGATCAGCCCCAAGACGGTCCAGTATCTTGTAAAGAAATATTTGGACAAGATCGGCTTAAGCGGCCCCGGCTACTCAGTACACAAGCTGCGCCACACAGCGGCCACCTTGATGTACCGGTATGGCAATGTGGATATCCGGGTGCTTCAGGACATCCTGGGCCACGCCAACCTGGGAACCACCGAAATCTACACCCATACCTCCAGTTCCCAAATGGAGGAAGCTATCAACTCCAACCCCCTGGCAAAGGTTACTGAGAAGGGAACAAAGTCCTCCGAAGACGACGACGATGAGACATAAAACTTCATGCCGCATCAGATGCTCGCACCACGATGAATGAAAACCAGGTGCAGCGGGTAAGGCGGCATGGT
>CALWCD010000090.1 GCA_944376265.1 uncultured Clostridia bacterium
TTGTAGCCCTTGCTGCGGTAGCCTTCCGGCGGGATGAGCATGGCCAGGTTGGTCTTGCCGCAGGCGGAGGGGAAGGCAGCGGAGACATACTTCACTTCGCCCTGAGGATTCTCAATGCCCAGGATGAGCATATGCTCGGCCATCCAGCCCTCGTTCTTGCCCAGGTAGGAAGCGATGCGCAGAGCGAAGCACTTCTTGCCCAGCAGCACGTTGCCGCCGTAGCCGGAGTTGACGCTGATGATATAGTTGTCCTCGGGGAAGTGGCAGATATAGCGGTTCTCTTCCTCAATGTTCACCTTGCAGTGCAGGCCCTTCACCCAGTCTTCGCTGTCGCCCAGCACGTCCAGCACAGCCTGGCCCACGCGGGTCATGATGGCCATGTTCAGGACCACGTAGATGGAGTCGGTGACTTCCAGGCCGATCTTGGCCAGAGGAGAGCCAATGGGACCCATGGAGTAGGGGATGACGTACATGGTGCGGCCCTTGTAGCTGCCGCGAGCGATGTCGAACAGCATCTTATAGGCCTTCTGGGGCTCCATCCAGTGGTTGGTGGGACCGGCATCCTCTTCCTTGCGGGAGCAGATGAAGGTCCGGCCTTCCACACGGGCCACGTCGTTGACGGCGGTGCGGTGCAGGTAGCAGCCGGGCAGCTTCTCCTGGTTGAGCTTGATCATCTCGCCGGTCTGGCAAGCCTGACGGCGCAGCTCTTCCAGCTGTTCCTCGGAACCGTCGATCCACACAACCTCGTCGGGAGTGACCAGTTCCTTCATTTCTTCGAGCCAGCTCAAAACGGACTTGTTGTTAGTCATTTTGTATTTGTCTCCTTTCGCCCAATGGCAAAATTCTGCTCGTTTTCCAGTTTCTATTCTAGCACATCATTGCCAAAGAATCAATGACCAATTTGTTAAAAAAGCCGCAAACTTGTATTTTCCCCTCACGGACTGTCCTTCTTTTTTCCTTCGGGATAGGGCTCGGGGCAATCTGTGCGCCCCAGCAGATAATCCACACTAGTTTGGTAATAATCCGCTAGGGCTATCAGCACTTGAGTGGGAATATCATTTTCTCCCGTCTCATATTTGGAATACCCCGTTTGGCTCATGTTTAGGAGCTTTGCAACCTTAGTCTGGGTGAGGTCGTGGTCCTCCCGCAAGTCTCGCAGCCGTGGATACATACAATCACCTCAGAACAATTGTATGTAATCTAAATCAGGGTATTGATTTTTAATCTATTTCAGGTTATAATATGCTTGTTTCCAGAGAAGTTCTTCACTTTCCATGACGAACCCTGGAAACAAATGCCCAGCGTTCTCCCTTTTGGAAAACGCTGGGCGTTTTTCTCACTCCTCCGGCAGCAGGACCACCTGGCCTTGCTCCCGGGTTTTCCTCATGTCGATGAGCCGCTGGTTCTCGCTGCCCCGGAACCGCAGCTCCAGGTTCCGCTGCTCCTGCACAAAGGGCCCGTCAATGAGCACGTCCGTCTCCGCCAGCAGGGCGTTCACCGCCGGGTCGTTCTTTTCCAGCAGCTGCTCGTAGGTCCAGCCGGTGAACACGGTCACGTCCTTCCCCGCCTGGTGCACCAGCTTTGCCAGCTCCGTCAGAGGCTCCGGCTGGCAGAAGGGCTCTCCCCCACTGAAGGTGATCCCCTTCAGGATGGGGTCCTTCTGAAACTCCTCAAACAGCGCCTGAGGCGTGGTGAGCTGTCCTCCCTCAAAGGTCCAGGTCTGGGGGTTGTGGCAGCCCGGGCAGTGGTGGGGACAGCCCTGGGTGAACACGGTGTAGCGGATGCCCCGACCGTCCACAATGGACTCCCGCACCACGCCGGCGATTTTCAATTCCACGATGATTTCCTCCTCTTTCACAAAAACCGGGTGAGTCGCCCCACCCGGTCCTGTGTTGTTACACTGTGAATTCTTTCCCGGAAAAGCCCTCCGGGTCGGTCATTTCGTAGGCCAGGGGCGTCACGGTGACGTACCCGTCCAGCACCAGGGCCCGGTCGTTCTCCCCAGGCTCCGTGTCGTAGCTGTCGTCGTGAGTGGACCAGAAGTACCGCCTTCCCTGGGGAGAGACCCGCTCCTGGTACTCGCCCAGCCACATGGCGTGGCCCTGAGGCGCCCACTTCACCCCCCGGATCTTCCCAAAGGCCAGGGCGGGCACGTTCACGTTCAGGGCCTGGCGGATGTCCCGGTCCAGGTCCAGCTGCTCCAGCAGCCGCAAAAACACCTGAACCACCGTCTCCTGGTCCGCCTCCGGAGGGGCGGACAGGGCAATGGACTTCACCCCCATTTTCGCACCTTCCAAAGCGGCCGCCACGGTGCCGGAATACAGCAGGTCTCCCGCCACATTCAGCCCCCGGTTGGGCCCGGAGACCACCAGGTCCACCGGCCCCTTCGCCAGGGCTTTCAGCCCCAGCTGGGTGCAGTCGGCAGGGGTGCCGGAGCAGCTGTGGGCGGGAATGCCCTCCCAGTCCTGCTCCTGGGTAAAGAGGGGGTCCCTGGTGGTGATGCCGTGGCCCACCGCGCTGCGCTCCCGGTCGGGAGCCACCACGGTCACCTGGTGTCCGGCCCCTTTCAGGGCCTCCGCCAGGGTCCGCAGCCCCAACGAGTGGATGCCGTCGTCATTGACCAGCAGAATGTGCACGGGAATCGCCCCTTTCCGAAAAATCGTCTTACAGGCTGGACAGAGTGTGCTTCACCCGGTCCCGCTCCTCGGCCCGCTTGGCGTTGTTCCAGCGGTCGATGGTGCCCACCAGATACCCGGTGATGCGGCGGATCCGCTCGAAGTCCCGGCCCTCGCCGATCAAGATCTGTTCCTTCTTCTCCACAGCTGCTTTGTTTTCCATGGTAGATCCTCCTTCTCTAAACCATCCAAAAGGGTTATGTTGCTCAAATTTAAGAACCATTCTTATTTTATCCAATTCCCGGCTCTCTGTCAAGAGGGGAAATTATCTTCGGCCCCTGGCGGCCTTTGGGATGAAACCTCCGGCCTTTTCAGGGCCGCCCGTCAGCGAATCAAACAGGAGTAGTCCGGCACGTCGTGGTACTTCTTCCGCAGCTCCTCCAGCTTCTCCAGAGGCACGCCCTCCCCGGCATGGCGGCCGCAGCGGGGGCACACGTCGTTGATAATGCCGTTGTAGCCGCAGACAGGGTCCCGGTCCACCGGGTGGTTCACGGAACCGTAGCCGATGCCCGCCTCCTTCATGCAGCGGATCACGCTCTCAAAGGCGTCGATGTTCTTGCAAACGTCCCCGTCCAGCTCCACATAGCTGATGTGGCCGGCGTTGGTCAGGGCGTGGAAGGGAGCTTCCTTCTTGATCTTCTCAAAGGCTCCGATGGGGTAGTACACCGGAATGTGGAAGGAGTTGGTGTAATACTCCCGGTCGGTAACGCCGGGGATCTTGCCGTATTTCTTCTGGTCAATCCGCACGAACCGGCCGGAAAGGCCCTCGGCGGGAGTGGCAAGCAAGGTGAAGTTGAGGCCGGTCTCCTGGGACTTGTCGTCCATGCGCTTGCGCATGTAGGAGATGATCTCATACCCCAGCTTGTAGCTTTCCTCGCTCTCGCCGTGGTGCTTGCCGGTGAGGGCCACCAGGGTCTCCGCCAGGCCGATGAAGCCAATGGAGAGGGTGCCATGCTTCAAAAGCTCTGCCACGGAGTCGTTGCGGTCCAGCTTTTCGGAATCGATCCAAACCCCCTGTCCCATGAGGAAGGGATAGTTGTAAGCTTTTTTGCTGCACTGGATCTTGAACCGGTGCAGAAGCTGCTCAATGCACAGGTCGATGCGCTGGTCCAGGATCTCGTAAAACTTCTTCACGTCCCCCTTGGCCTCAATGCCGATCCGGGGCAGGTTGATGGAGGTGAAGCTCAGGTTGCCCCGGCCGCAGGTAACCTCCCGGTTCTTGTCGTGGACGTTGCCCATGACCCGGGTGCGGCAGCCCATGTAGGCCACTTCCGTGTCGTAGTCGCCGGGCTTGTAGTACTGCAGGTTGAAGGGGGCGTCCAGGAAGCTAAAGTTGGGGAACAGCCGCTTGGCGGAAACCCGCATGGCCAGCTTGAACAGGTCGTAGTTGGGGTCGCCCTCGTTGTAGTTGACCCCTTCCTTCACCTTGAAGATCTGCACCGGGAAAATGGGGGTCTCCCCGTCACCCAGGCCGGCCTCGGTGGCCAGCAGCAGGTTGCGGATGACCATCCGGCCCTGCTCGGAGGTATCGGTGCCGTAGTTCAAAGAGCTGAAGGGCACCTGGGCCCCCGCTCGGGAATTCATGGTGTTCAGGTTGTGGACCAGCGCCTCCATGGCCTGATAGGTGGCCTTGTCGGTCTCCCGCCAGGCAGTCTCGGCGGCGTAGCGGGCGGCGTTCAGGGCCTCTTCCCCAGTGATCTCCTCAAAGCCGTTCTCCCGCTGGTGCCGGGGCAGGTAGTCGGCGAACTTCTCCGCGTACTGGTCCACCTGGTCCATGGGCACCCAGCTGCCGATGGTCTCCTTCACGTTGGCGATCATGGCCTCTCCGTCCTGGTAGGGCATGCCTTTTTTCACCTGGAAGAACTGGATCAGCGCCTTGAAGTACTCCTTGGAATGGGTCTTGTCCACCCCCTGGGCCATGGCGTAGTCGAAGTTGGGCACGCTCTGGCCGCCGTGCATCTCGTTCTGGTTGGCCTGAATGGCAATGCAGGCCAGGGCCGCGTAGCTGCGGATGTCCTTGGGCTCCCGCAGGTAGCCGTGGCCGGTGGAGAAGCCGTTGTGAAACAGCTTGATCAAGTCGATCTGGCAGCAGGTCTCCGTCAGGGTGTAGAAGTCCTTGTCGTGAATGTGGATGTCCCCGTTGGCGTTGGCCTTGGCGATGTGGGGCGGGATGACGTACTTGTCGTAGAAGCTCTTGGCGCCCTCGGAGCCGTATTTCAGCATGGTGCCCATGGCGGTGTCCGCGTTGATGTTGGCGTTCTCCCGCTTCAGGTCCGCGTCCTCCGCCGGGACAAAGGTGAGGGCGGAGTAGATCTTCACCAGCTCGTCGTCCATTTCCCTCAGCTTCTGGTGCTCGGCCCGGTACAGGATGTAGGCCTTGGCGGTTTTGGCGTAGTCGGCGGCAATCAGCTTTTCCTCCACCACGTCCTGAATCTGCTCCACGGTGGGGATCTCCCTCATTTTCTCCAGCTGGCTCACCACGGCCTGGGTCAGCTTGTCCAGCTGCTGGTCGCTCATCTTTTCCGTGGCGTTGCGCACGTTGGCCTTGAAAATGGCGCCCCGAATTTTGGAAACGTCAAAGGGGACTTTCTCCCCGCTGCGCTTGACAATGGTCTTGAGCATGGCTTTTCCCTCTTTCCCTATAATCTGCAAACTCTGTCCAATTCCCCCCAAAAGGGGCCACATCCTCCCTCGGAAAGCCCGGGGGAGGATGGCTGTTCTCTCATTCTGTCCCAGGGAAAGCCTTCCGGCTTCTCCCTGCGCCAGCAGAATTCATTATAGTCCAAAGCGTTGTGCCTGTCAACATCAAAACACAAGATATTGTGTCGTTAAAAAAATATTTAAAATTCAACCCCTAAATATACCGCCCCCGGACATGTTTCACAACACGGCCGGGGGCGGCGTTTTTACAGGTTTTAACCGGGATTTAACCCTGCTCCTCCTGGGAATGTTCCACAATGGCAATGGAGAGCTCTTCCAGCTGGCTGGGCTCCACGGGAGCGGGGGCGTCCATCATCAGGTCCTGGGCGCTCTTGTTCATGGGGAAGGCGATGACCTCCCGGATGGAACTTTCACCGCACAGCAGCATGACCATCCGGTCCACACCGGGGGCGATGCCCGCATGGGGCGGCGCGCCGTAGCAGAAGGCGTTGTACATGGCGGGGAACTTGTGCTTCACGTCCTCCTCGCCCAGACCCACCAGCTCAAAGGCCTTCACCATGATCTCCGGGTCGTGGTTCCGCACGGCGCCGGAGGACAGCTCCACGCCGTTGCACACCAGGTCGTACTGCTCCGCCAGAATGGTCAGGGGATCGATCTCCCCGGCCTCCGCTTTCAGCAGCACTTCCAAGCCGCCGGAAGGCATGGAGAAGGGGTTGTGGCAGAATTCCAGCTGGCCGCTCTCCTCCCCGATCTCGTACATGGGGAAATCCACGATCCAGCAGAACTCGTACCGCTCCTGGTCCAAATGGCCTTCGCACTGGGCGCCGGCCAGCTTCACCATCACGCCGGAGGTTTTCCACACCTGGCTCCGGGTGCCGGCGCACAGCAGCACCAGGGTGTCGTTCTCCAGTGCCAGCTCACCCATGACTTTCTGGGCCAGGGCCGGGTCGGCGTTGAGGAACTTGGCAATGCCCCCCACGATCTCCCCCTGTTCGTCCACCCGGAACCAGTAAGGCTTCTGCCCTGCCTGGACTTCCACGTCGGCACACAGCTTGTCAATGGCTTTCCGGGTCAGCTTGCAGTGGGACACCGGCACGGCCTTGATCAGGGCGCCCCCCTCAAAGGGGCCGAAGCCGCAGCCGGAGAGCAGCCCGGTGGCGTCCTTCACCCGCAGGTCGATTCTCAGGTCGGGCTTGTCGGAGCCGAACTCCTCCATGGCCTGAAGGTAGGGAATCCGGCGGAAAGGCGCCTGGGAGGCGATGTGATAGGCGCCGTACTTGGCGAAGATGGGAGGCAGCACGTCCTCCAGCACGGCGAACACGTCCTCCTGGCCGGCAAAGGCCATCTCCATGTCCAGCTGGTTGAACTC
>CALWCD010000091.1 GCA_944376265.1 uncultured Clostridia bacterium
ACGGACCATCGCCCTGGCCCAGCTGGAGCGGCTGTCCCACCCGGAGCTGGGGTACAACCCCCTGTTCCCATACCGGATGGAACGGATTCTCCAGGCCTGGAAACAGCGCCCCGTAAAGGTGATCACCAACATGGGAGCGGCAAACCCCTTGGCCGCCGCCCGGAAAGCCCGCCAAATGGCCCAGGCTTTGGGGGTGGAGGGGATTAAAATTGCGGCGGTCACCGGGGACGACGTGCTGGACCGGCTGCCGGAATGGGAGGACGAGCCCACCATGGAGACGGGCCGTCCCCTGGGAGAGCTGAAGGAGGACATTGTCTCCGCCAACGCCTACCTGGGCGCGGCGGGAATTGTGGAAGCGCTGGGCCAGGGCGCCGACCTGGTGATCACCGGCCGGGTGGCGGACCCTGCCCTGGTGCTGGGGCCCCTGGTGTACGAGTTCGGCTGGGACTGGCAGGACTACCCCAGGCTGGGGAAGGGCACTTTGGCGGGGCACCTGCTGGAGTGCGCCGGCCAGGTGACGGGAGGCTACTTCTGCGACCCGGGGTGGAAGGACGTGCCGGACCTGTGGGACCTGGGCTTCCCCATTGCGGAGATCGGGGAGAACGGAGACCTGGTGATCACCAAGCTGCCGGACTGCGGCGGCCTTGTCAGCGAGATGACCTGCAAGGAGCAGATCATCTACGAGCTCCAGGACCCGGCCAACTACTTCACCCCGGACGTGACCGCGGACTTCCAGCATGTGAGCGTGCAGCAAGCGGGAAAGGACCGGGTCCACGTCACCGGGGCGGGAGGCAAAGCCCCCAACGGAAAGTTCAAGGTGAGCGTGGGCTACCAGGACTGCTACATCGGCGAGGGGCAGATCAGCTACGGGGGCCACAACGCCCTGGGCCGGGCCAAGCTAGCCGGGGAGATCCTGAAAAAACGGCTGGAGGTCTGCGGCTGCCAGTACGAGGAACTGCGCATGGACCGGATGGGCGTGGACTCCCTCTACGGGGAGGAGATCTCCCGGGCCATGGGGAACGGAGAGCCCGCCGAGGTGCGGCTGCGGGTGGCGGCCCGCACCAAAGACCGGGAGAATGCCCAGCTGGTGGGCAACGAGGTGGAGGCATTGTACACCAACGGCCCCGCAGGAGGGGGCGGCGTCACCAAGTCGGTGCGGAAGATCGTCTCCGTGGCCTCGGTGCTTATCCCTCGGGAAGAAGTGGTGCCTCAGGTCCAGTTTGTGTAAGCGGGAAAGGAGCAAACGCCATGAAACTGTATGAACTTGCCCACGCCAGAACCGGCGACAAAGGGGATATTTCCGTGATTTCCCTGATCCCCTACATGAAAGAGGACTACGAGTTTCTCCGGGACACAGTCACCGCCCAGCGGGTGAAGGAGTTTTTCTCCGGGATCGTCCAGGGAGAGGTGACCCGGTACGAGCTGCCGGAGCTTCACGCCTTTAACTTTGTGATGCAGCACGCTCTGGGAGGGGGCGTCACCCGCTCCCTGGCGGTGGATATGCACGGCAAAACCCTGGGCTTTGCCCTGCTGGAGATGGAAGTGGAACGGTAAGCACATAAAACGACAGGAGGAAGATTCCCATGATCCAATATGCCAAGACAAAGTACGGCACGCTGGAAAGCGTGAAGAGCAACGCCGGCCTCGCCCTGTTCCGGGGGGTGCGGTACGCCAAGCCTCCCGTGGGCAGCCTGCGGTTCGCCCCGCCCCAGGAGCCGGATCCCTGGGAAGGCGTAATCCCATGCGACACCTACGGTCCCATTGCCCCCCAGGGCCCCCTGGACCTTCACGATGAGACCGGCGCCCTGAAAAAAGTGATGCCCGGCTATCCCTATCCCCCCAAGATCGACGAGGACTGCCTGTTCCTCAACGTGTACACCCCCGCCGAAAACGAGAACGACCGCCTGCCTGTCATGTTCTACATCCACGGGGGCGGCTTCCAGAACTGGTTCGGGTCCTGCTACGAGTACTGCGGCGACGGCCTTGCCAGCCATGGGGTGGTGGTGGTCACCCTGAACTACCGGATGAACGTGTTCGGGTTCTTCGCTCATCCCCACCTGAAACGGGAGAGCGAAACAGGTTGCTGCGGCAACTACGGCATCCTGGACCAGATCCAGGCCCTGCGCTGGGTGCGGGAGAACATCAAAGCGTTCGGCGGCGACCCGGAGAACATTACCATTTTCGGCCAGTCCGCAGGGGCCATGTCGGTGCAGACCCTCTGCTGCTCCCCCCTGACCCGGGGCTGGTTCCGCCACGCGGCCATGCACTCCGGCGGCGGGCTGTACGCCTTTGCCGGCAGGCCCCAGCAGCCTGACATGGAGGAAAAAAGCCTGGCCTTTCTGGAGTTCTGCGGGTGCAAGACCCTGGAGGAGCTTCGGGCCATGCCCTGGGAGACGCTGGAACAGCACAGCCTGGAATTCCAGCGGTTCAAGGGCCAGACCTTCAGCCTGACCACCGACGGCTGGGTGCTGCCCCAGTCCGCGGAGGACACCCTGAAAGCCGGCCACATGGCCCAGGTGGACTACCTGTTCGGCTGCACCGTGGACGAGGGCATTCGGAAGATGCCCCCATATTTCGCCTCCAACCTGGCCCCGGCGGTGCGGGCACTGGGCCGCACCCTGGTGGAAAAGGGCTACAAAGCTCCGTACGTCTACTGCTTCGACCGTCCCCAGCCCGGGGATGACATAGGCACTCCCCACTCCTGCGACAACCGGTACGTGTTCTGCTCTCTGGCGGAGTCCTGGCGGCCTTACGGCCAGGAAGACTACGCCCTGTCAGAACAGATGATGACCTACTGGACCAACTTTGCCAAAACCGGCGACCCCAACGGGGAAGGGCTGGCCTGCTGGGAACCCTACGACAGCCGGGAGCTGGTGATGCGCCTGGCAGTGGAGGGCTGCGCCATGGCAGACCTGGACACCGACGGCAGCCTGAAGCAGAGAGAACAGCAGCTGCTGGATCTGATGGGGAACTAAACCGTGATTTTTTTCCACTTAAAAAGGGAAGGCCTTCCGGGGTCTTCCCTTTTCTGCTGGGAAGATTCCCTTGGAAAATGAGAATCTCTTGACAAAACACACCTCATCCCGTATACTGAGGGCGCCCGAAGCCGAGGAACTTCGGAAAATCACCATGAAAGGATAGCGTGATCTGTCATGAAAAAGAATGTCCTTCGCATCTTTGCCGCTGTGCTGGCCCTGTGCCTCGCACTGTCTTTGACCGCTTGCGGCAGCACTCAGTCCGGCACCAGCAGCGCCGCCAAGGAAAGCAGCACGGTGCAGGAACCTTCCACTCAGGAAGAGGACCAAACCGCTGAAAACACCCCCCAAACCGCCGAGGAAGGCCAGGATGAGACTGATGTCGCTGGCTCTGCATATGCCTACGGCTCCATGGAAGAGTTCGTCAGCTCCGAGGAGATCCAGAGCCAGCTGGAAGCCATGCAGACAGAAGAGATGGGCGTGGCTGTTACCGGCGAGGGGAACAAGCTGATCTACACCTACACCTTTGCCGAAGGGATTGCCACTGACGGCATGGCCGAGGTTTTGGAGGCGGGTATTCAGGCCCAGGCTTCCACCTTCCAGTCCATTGCCGCCACCATCGCTCTGGCTGTGGATGTGGAAGACCCCGTGGTGGTGGTCCGCTACCAGGACAGCACCGGCGCGGAGATCTACTCCGCTGAGTTCAGCGCAGCGGAATAATCCCCGCTCTACAACGCTCTACAAAAGGAAAGCCGTCGGCAGAAATCTGCCGGCGGCTTTTTTGCTGTTTAGTTTCCCTCTGCAAGAATTCTGGCAGCCTCCTGAGGGGTGAGGCGGTCCACCCACAGCTTTTCCGTGTCCAGGTTCTGGTACAGGGGAAGCCGGTCCAGGCTCCGGTCCAGCACGTCCCAGGTGCGCAGGCCCCGGGCCACGTCGGCTCCTATGCGCTGTTTCAGGGTTTCCGGCGATGCCACCAGGGACACCTTGCGCACCTCCACCCCCTCCAGAGGCAGGGCCGAAAGCAGCTTGTCCAGAATGGCCTGCTGGTGCATCACCCAGCAGAAAATCACCGTCTGGTAGGCGGAGCACCCAAGGAACTGCCCCAGCAGGAAGGCGATGTTCTCCTCCACCATGGCTTTTGTCTCCTCCGTCACCTGAAAGGGCTCCATGTCCCAGCACCAATCCCCGTCCAGAAACACGCTGGGGGCTGTCAGGCGCTTTAACTCCCGGCAGACGGTGGTCTTCCCCACCCCCATGGGCCCGCCGATGAGATACAGCCGCTTCATAGCCGCGCCCTCACCGGGCCAGACGGGGCAGGTACATGATGTTCCCAAACCTGCCGTCCTTCCGGTCGAAGGTGCCGGGGATGCGCTCCTTGGCCAAATACCCCTGGCGGCCCAGGAATTCCACCGGCACATGGTCATCGGTGCCCGCCAGGATCTCCCGGCAGCACTGGATGTTGTCGTCCACACAGGACTTGTCCTGGAGGCTGGGGCCGTGGAACAGGTAGAACCGGCGGATCTCCCCTTGGCGCTCCTTCAGCTTCAACAGCGCTTCCAGATACCGGCTGATGGTGGCGGACACGTCCATCATCACCAGGGTATTGTTGTTGCAGGCGTCCCCGGCGAAAAAGTCCCCGGTGGCAGGGTCCAGGAAACACAGGGACCCTTTGGTGTGCCCCGGCACGTGGAGCACTTCCAGCACCCGGCCGCCCAGATCCAGCCTGTCTCCGCCCATCAGGGGCAGGCACGTTACCGGGCTGTCCGGGAGGAACTCCTCCTGGGGCAGGGGCGGGGCGCCCAGGGCTTCCCGCTGACCGTTCAGGTACTCTATCCGGGCGGGCAGGGTTTTTCCATCCAGCATGGGCACATCCTCCGGGTGGACCCGGCAGGCGCCGAACTCGAACACACCCCCGGCGTGGTCCATATGCCCGTGGGTGAGAACCACCTCCACCGGCAGGTCCGTCAGCGTGGCCACCAGGTCCTTCAGGCCCCTGAGTCCCACCATGGTGTCGATGAGCACCGCCTTCTCACGGCCCTCCACCAAAAAGCAGTGGACCCCGGAAGGGTCTGTGATCTCCGTGACATGGCCGGGCAGCGGGCAGACGGTAAATCGCTGTTCCATACATGCTCTCCCCTCTCTGGCAGGTTTTCTTTCATTATAGGAGCTTTTCCGCCCCGGCGCAAGAGATTTTCCCCAAAGGTCCCAACCCTCTTGACAAGAAAGCTATATGATATTATAATGATATCAAACCAAAAGCTTGAAAAGGAGTTGTTATGTATGGAGGCACCTGAAAAAATCGTCAACCGCTATGCGGAGAAACCGGTCAAGACACTGAACGGCTTCGCCATGCTGGCGCTGATCCTGGTGCTGTTTTTCGGCAGCATCGCCCTGGCTGTGTGGGGGCCCCTGGCCTTCTGGTCCACCAATATGGCCCTGGCCGTCACCGCCATTGTGGTGGGCTCCCTGGTGTTTGTGCTGGACCTGTTCCTCATGGCGGGGCTGAAAATCTTAAATCCCAACGAGGCCCTGGTGTTCACCCTGTTCGGCAAATACCACGGCACCCTGAAGCAGGACGGCTACTTCTGGGTAAACCCCTTCTGCGAGGGGATCAACCCTGGCGCTCAGCCAGCTTCCATGACCACGGTCAATGGCAACACCAGCGTCACCTTCGGGGGCAGCCGGAAGATCTCCCTGAAAACCATGACTCTGAACAATGAAAAGCAGACCGTCAACGACGAGCGGGGCAATCCCATCATCATCGGGACCATTGTCATCTGGCGGATCGTGGACACCACCAAGGCGGTGTTCAACGTGCAGAACTACCGCACCTTCCTGTCCACCCAGTGCGATTCCGCCACCCGGAACATCGCCCGGATGTACCCTTACGACCTGCTGGAGGAAAACAGCAGCAACGAAAAGACCCTGCGGGGCAGCAGCCAGGAGATCGCCGACATGATGAAGCAGGACCTGCAGGAGCGGGTGGCCATGGCCGGTCTGGAGATTCTGGAGGTGCGCATCACCCACCTGTCCTACGCCCCGGAGATCGCCGCGGCCATGCTCCAGCGGCAGCAGGCAGAGGCCATTGTGGC
>CALWCD010000092.1 GCA_944376265.1 uncultured Clostridia bacterium
AAATTGGCGTATTTTCAAGGGTTTTCGGGGGTTTAATAACACCCGATAACGCCTCTCGGAAGGTGGTGAAATTTCAAGGGGCTAATTCCATTTTTAACACGATTCCCCCAAAAATTTTACATGTTCCGTTCCTTTGGGCCGGGTTTTCGGGAGTACAGGGGGGGATCCGAGACCTTGGGAAAGAGGTGAGAAAAATTTTTTAAAAAACTTTCATTTTCCTCTTGATTTTTCCAAAGGTATCGGCTATAATAATCAAGCGCCATACGGAGAGGTATTCTAATGGTAAGGAGCCACATTGGAAATGTGGTGTGCCGCAAGGCATTGTGCGTTCGAGTCGCATCCTCTCCGCCACAAAACGCTGAATTCCTTTGGATTCAGCGTTTTTTTCATAGTTTCCCCTTGCCAGACACATCCGACTGGGGTATGATTAAGGGGTATTTGAAATTCTGGTAAAAGAAGGAGGGAACAGCCTTCCCGGGCTGTGACAGAAGATGAAACGAGATGAAGTGGCGTCCTTTTACAAGGACCTTTCCTCCTACGAGGGGAAGACCGTTACGGTGTGCGGCTGGGCCAGGTCCATCCGCGACTCCAAAACCCTGGGCTTTATCGACCTGAACGACGGCACATCCTTCAAGGGCGTGCAGGTGGTGTTCGAGGACGGGAAAATTGAGAATTTCAAAGAGATCGCCTCCCAGAACGTGGGCGCGGCCCTGCGGGTGACCGGCACCCTGCTGGCCACTCCCCAGGCGAAGCAGCCCTTTGAGATCCACGCTCAGGAGATCGTGGTGGAGGGTCCCTCTTCTCCCGAGTATCCCCTGCAGAAAAAGCGCCACACGGTGGAGTTCCTGCGGACCATTGCCCACCTGCGTCCCCGCACCAACCTGTACAGCGCCGCCTTCCGGGTGCGTTCCGCCGCGGCCTTCGGCATTCACAAGTTCTTCCAGGAGAACGGCTTCGTGTACGCCCATACGCCCATCATCACCGGCAGCGACTGCGAGGGCGCCGGGGAGATGTTCCAGGTGACCACTCTGGATCTGGAGAACCTGCCTCATGACGAGGAGGGCAAGGTCAACTACAAGGAAGATTTCTTCCAGAAGCCCACGTCCCTGACTGTGTCCGGCCAGCTGGAGGCGGAGTGCATGGCCATGGCCTTCGGCAAAGTGTACACCTTCGGGCCCACCTTCCGGGCGGAGCGTTCCTACACTCAGCGCCATGCCGCGGAGTTCTGGATGATCGAGCCGGAGATGGCCTTCGCCGACCTCACCGACGACATGGACGTGATCGAGGCCGCTATCAAGTATGTGATCAACTATGTGCTGGAGACCTGCCCCCAGGACATGGAGTTCTGCAACCAGTTTGTGGACAAGGGGCTGCTGGAGCGGCTGCGCCACGTGGCGGATTCCGACTTTGTCCGGGTCAGCTACACAGACGCGGTGAAGATTCTGGAGCCTCACAACGACGAGTTTGAATACAAGGTTTCCTGGGGCTGCGACCTGCAGACCGAGCACGAGAAATTCCTCACGGAAAAGCATTTCGGCAAGCCGGTGTTTGTCACCGATTACCCCAAGGAGATCAAGGCCTTCTACATGCGGCTCAACGACGACGGCAAGACCGTGGCCGCCACCGACCTGCTGGTCCCCGGCATTGGGGAACTGGTGGGCGCCAGCCAGCGTGAAGAGCGCTACGACGTGCTGCTGCAGCGCATCCGGGAGCTGGGCCTCAACGAGGAGGACTACTGGTGGTACCTGGACCTGCGGCGCTTCGGCGGCAACAAGCACGCCGGCTTTGGCATCGGCTTCGAGCGGCTGGTGATGTACCTCACCGGCATTGCCAACATCCGGGATGTGCTTCCCTTCCCCCGGACCACCGGTGTGGCGGAGTTCTAAACATGAAATCGAAAGGCCTGCGTACGCGCGGGTCTTTTTTGCTAGAAGGAGGCGTGTTACATGGAGAAAATCACCCTGTGCGGGGACAACTGCCTGGCCTGTCCCCGGTACTTGGCGCAGACGGAGGAGCAGCTCCAAAAAGCGGCGGAGCTGTGGCACCGCGTGGGTTGGCGGGAGACTGTTGTCTCCCCGGCGGAGATGCGCTGTGGGGGATGCGCCTCTCACAAAGCCTGCACCTACCGCTTGGTGGAGTGCACCCTGGAAAAAGGCGTGGCGAAATGCAGCCAGTGCCCGGAGTTTCCCTGTGGCAAAATCCAGGAACTGCTGGCGCGTTCCGCCGCGTACCAGCAGCGCTGTCGGGAAGTCTGCACGCCCCAGGAATACGCCGCCTTAGAGGCCGCCTTCTTCCACAAAGAGGAAAACCTGCGCAAGTGAGAGGTGGCCATCGAAAAGCTGTATACGCGAAAAAGAGGAGAACGGAAAACCCGCTCTCCTCTTTTTGTATGCAAGTATATGGTTTACTCTTGGCCGTCCCAGCAGTAGGTGCACAGCTTGCATTTGTCAATGCCCACAGACTCGATCATGTCGTCTAGCCGGTGGTACCGCAGGGAGGTGAAGTTGAGTTTCTTGCCGATGTACTCCAGCATGGCGCTGTACTCGCCGCTCTCCGGGTCGGCGAAGCTGGCCAGGTTGGCAGGCTCCTCCATGCCGGTCATCTCTTTAATCACCCGGCGGGTGATCAGGTCCATAACGGAGGTGGAGCGGGAGAAATTCAGGTATTTGCAGCTGTACATGATGGGGGGGCAGGCGGGCCGCACATGAACTTCCCGGGCGCCGCTCTGGTACAGGAACTCGGTGGTCTCACGCAGCTGGGTGCCCCGAACGATGGAGTCGTCAATGAGAAGCAGGCTTCTGTCCTTGATCAGCTCATGGACGGGGATCAGCTTCATTTTGGCGATCAGGTTCCGCTGGCTCTGGATGGTGGGCATGAACGAGCGGGGCCAGGTAGGCGTATACTTGATAAAGGGCCGGGAGAAGGGAATGCCGGACTCGTTGGCGTAGCCGATGGCATGGGCGGTGCCGGAATCGGGCACGCCTGCCACGGTGTCGGGGTGGGCGTTGTCCCGGCGGGCCAGCATGGCTCCGCAGTGATACCGCATTTCCTCCACGCTGACCCCCTCGTAGGAAGAGGAGGGATAGCCGTAATACACCCAGAGGAAGGTGCAGATCTTCATGTCTTTACCGGGCTGGACCAGCGTCTGCACGCCTTCGGGAGTGACAATGGCAATCTCGCCGGGGCCCAGCTCCCGCTCTTCGGTATAGCCCAGGTTCAAATAGGCAAAGCTCTCAAAGGAAACGCAGTAGGCGTTCTCCTTTCTGCCAATGGCCACCGGGGTGCGGCCCAGCTTATCCCGGGCTGCCAGAATGCCTTTGGGCGTCATGATGAGCATGGTCATGGAGCCGTCGATCACGTCCTGGGCGTACTGGATGCCCTCGATGAGATTGGGCTTCTGGTTGATGACAGAGGCCACCAGCTCAGTGGCGTTCACATCGCCGCCGCTCATTTCCAAAAAGTGGGAGTGTCCGCTTTTGAACAGCTGTTCCACGATCTCGTTGGTGTTGTTGATTTTTCCCACAGTCACAATGGCGTAGGTGCCGTGGTGGGAACGGACAATCAAGGGCTGGGGCTCGTAGTCGGAGATGCAGCCAATGCCCAGACCGCCCTTCATGCTGGAAACGTCCTTGTCAAACTTGGTCCGGAACGGGGAGTTTTCAATGTTGTGGATCGCACGGTCAAAGCCCTTTTCCCGGTCGTAGACCGCCATGCCCGCCCGGCGGGTGCCAAGGTGAGAGTGGTAGTCCGTGCCGAAAAAGAGATCGAACATGCAGTCCTCTTTGGAAGCGACGCCAAAAAATCCGCCCATAAAAAACCTCCATGGAAAAAAGAATATACAACCCTGGTTTTTGTCACCATGCCACCTATTATAGCACATCCCGCGGGAAACTACAAACAATTTGGGGCCTCTTTTCCTTTTCAAACCATCTTGAGCAAGGTTGCACAGAAAAGCTTTGCGGAAATGGTTTTGCTCATACAAAATGTAAAATATGCAGGAAAAAGAAAATGAACTTGCATTTTCAAGCGCGATAGAGTACAATATGAAAGGTTTACGGTTTCCAATTAGAAAGATAAAGTGGTTTTGAATTCAAAACTTCAATTTGCGGTATGGGAGATGTAGTGATGAAGCTGGCTTTCAAAACAAACGAGGAACTGCAGCAGATCCACAGAGAGGCGCTGGAGCAGTATGAGGATTTCAAAAGCTTGCACCTGCAGCTGAACATGGCCCGGGGCAAGCCCTGCGCCGAGCAGCTGGATCTGGCGCTGGGGGTGCTGGAGGCTCTCCGGGCCCGCAGCGAGTTTGCCAACTCCAACGGCGACGACTGCCGGAACTACGGCGTGTGGAACGGCCTTCCGGAAATGCGGGCCATTTTCAGCAAGATGATGGACGTTCCCGCGGACCTGATTATTCTGGGGAACAACTCCAGCCTGCAGATGATGTTCGACTGCATCTCTCAGGGCTTCACCCACGGCTTCGGCGGCTGTGAACCCTGGTGCAAGCAGGAAAAGGTGAAGTTCCTCTGTCCCGCTCCCGGCTACGACCGGCATTTCGCGGTGACCGAGTACTTCGGCTTTGAGATGATCCCCGTGCCCATGCTCAAAACCGGGCCGGACATGGATTTGATCGAGCGGCTGGTGGCGGAAGACGACACCATCAAGGGGTGCTGGTGCGTGCCCAAGTACTCCAACCCCACCGGCATCACCTATTCCGATGAGACCGTCCGGCGGTTCGCGGCTTTGAAGCCTGCCGCCAAGGACTTCCGCATTATGTGGGATAACGCCTACTGCGTCCACGACCTCACCGACACCCCCGACACCCTGCTGGACCTGTACGGGGAATGCCTGAAGCAGGGCACAGAAGACCAGGTGCTGTTCTTCGCCTCTACCTCCAAGATCTCCTTCCCCGGAGCGGGCGTGGCTGCCCTGGCTGCCAGCAAGGCCAATATCGCGGACCTGAAGCGCCGCGTCACCACCCAGACCATTGGCCCCGACAAGCTGAACCAGCTGAGGCATATCCTGTTCCTTCACGACATCAATGGCGTGTACTCCCTGATGCAGGGCCACCGGAAGATTCTGGAACCCAAGTTCCAGATTGTGGAGGAATCCCTGGAGAAGGAGCTGGGCGAACTGGGCATTGCCAAGTGGAGCAACCCCAACGGCGGGTACTTTGTCAACCTGGCTGTTATGAACGGCTGCGCCAAACGGGTGGTCAGCCTCTGCAAGGAGGCCGGGGTGATCCTCACTGATGCCGGCGCCACCTTCCCCTACGGGGCCGACCCCAACGACAGCAACATCCGTGTGGCGCCCACCTTCCCGCCTCAGGAGGAACTGCGGCAGGCCATGCACCTGCTGTGCATCTGCGTGCGGCTGGCCGCCAGCGAAAAGCTTCTGTCCGAGCGGTTCTGAAACATACAGCACATACAGCGCGAGCTGGCCGGTTTCACGGCCAGCTCGTTTTTGTCTGGGAAGGGTGGTTTGCTGCCTCCGGGTCCCGTTTCTCCACCAGGGGAGGCAGTGCCCCGGTCTCCCGGAACGCGGCATACAGGCTGCACAGACCTAGCACATAGAACAGCACCCAGATCTCCACCAGGATGAGCCCCAGATTGACGATCATCCATTTGGGGTGGAAGTCGATATACAAAAGCCCCCGGGTGGAGTAGGCCCGCAGCAGGAACACCAGCAGCAAAGACAGGAAGCTGGCCGAAGTGGCCCCCACCGGTCCCAGCCACAGAATGAAGATATAGTTCAGCACCAGGTTGAGCAGAGCCCCCGCCAGCATGGTATACAAGGAACCGGAAGATTTTTTGTACACAACGTAGACGCTGTTCAGGAAGTTGTTCAGGCAGGTGCACATGGACGCCAACACCAGGAAGGGCACGAACTGCCAGGCATCGTAATAGTCCGCCCGGAACAGGTGCATCATGGGCTGGCACAGCCAGATGATGCCCGCCGCGCAGCAGAACAGCACGCTGGCATACACCCGGAACACCTTGCTGAAGAAGGCTTCCCTGTCCTCCTCCACCGTCACGGCGGAAAG
>CALWCD010000093.1 GCA_944376265.1 uncultured Clostridia bacterium
TACAACGTTGTGGACGTGAAAGTCACCCTGTACGACGGCTCTTATCACGAAGTGGACTCCTCTGAAATGGCATTTAAGATCGCCGGTTCTATGGCTTTCAAAGAGGCCATGCGCAAGGCTGATCCCGTGCTGATGGAGCCCATCATGAAGGTCACCGTCATCACTCCCGAGGAGTATATGGGCGACGTGATCGGCGACCTGAACTCCCGCCGCGGCATGATCCTGGGCATGGACGCCATCCCCGGCGCCCAGCAGGTGAACGCCGAAGTGCCCCTGTCCGAAATGTTCGGCTACGCTACCGACATGCGTTCCAAGACCCAGGGCCGCGGCCAGTACACCATGGAGCCTGCTCACTACGCTGAGGTGCCCAAGAACATTTCCGAGAAGATCATCTCCGAGCGGGGCAAAAAGTCTGAATAAGTGAGAAATTTCACTTGCTTTTTTGTAGCTTCCTTGTTAAAATGGAGCTTATAAAGCCGGAATATTTTTCTTGCAAATAAAAGGAGGAAATCCCAATGGCAAAGGAAAAATTTGAAAGAAACAAACCGCACGTTAACATTGGCACCATTGGCCACGTTGACCACGGTAAGACCACTCTGACCGCTGCTATCACCAAGGTTCTGGCCATGAAGGGCGACGCCCAGTTCATGGACTATGCCAACATCGATAAGGCCCCCGAAGAGCGGGAGCGCGGCATCACCATCAACACCGCTCACGTTGAGTATCAGACCGACAACCGTCACTATGCTCACGTGGACTGCCCCGGACACGCTGACTATGTGAAGAACATGATCACCGGTGCGGCTCAGATGGACGGCGCTATCCTGGTTGTGTCCGCTGCTGACGGCCCCATGCCCCAGACCCGCGAGCACATCCTGCTGTCCCGTCAGGTGGGCGTGCCCTATATCGTGGTGTTCATGAACAAGTGCGACCAGGTGGACGATCCCGAACTGCTGGAGCTGGTTGAGATGGAAATCCGCGACCTGCTCAACGAGTACGAGTTCCCCGGCGACGACACCCCCATCATCAAGGGTTCCGCTCTGGCTGCCCTGGAGAGCACTTCCACCGACGTGAATGCTCCCGAGTATGCTCCCATCCTGGAGCTCATGGCTGCTGTTGACGAGTATATCCCCACTCCCGAGCGTAAGGCTGACCAGCCCTTCCTGATGCCCGTTGAGGACGTGTTCACCATCACCGGCCGCGGCACCGTGGCTACCGGCCGTGTGGAGCGTGGCATGCTGAAGATGAGCGAGGAAGTTGAGATCGTTGGTCTGGCTGAGGAAACCCGCAAGTCCGTTGTTACCGGCATCGAAATGTTCCGCAAGCTGCTGGACTTCGCTGAAGCTGGCGACAACATCGGCGTTCTGCTCCGCGGCATTCAGAGAACTGACATCGAGCGCGGCCAGGTTCTGGCTAAGCCCGGCACCATTCATCCCCACACCAAGTTCAAGGGCCAGGTGTACGTTCTGACCAAGGATGAAGGCGGCCGTCATACTCCCTTCTTCAACAACTATCGTCCTCAGTTCTACTTCCGTACCACCGACGTGACCGGCGTTATCTCCCTGCCCGAGGGCACCGAGATGTGCATGCCTGGCGATAACGTTGTGATGGACGTTGAGCTGATCACCCCCATCGCTATCGAGGAAGGCCTCCGCTTCGCTATCCGTGAAGGCGGCCGTACCGTTGGCTCCGGCGTGGTTACCGCTATCAACGCCTAAGTTTCTTTCAAACGCAACCAGAGAAGCCGTCCCTTTTGGGGCGGCTTTTTTGCGCTTTTTGATGGTGTCAAAGAAGTTTGACAGGGAAAAACAGCCCATTCCCACCTTCTTTGCTGGACTTTTTCCCTTTCGTCCCCCATAATAGAGACGGAAGGGAGGAGAGAGGTATGGAGATTGGCAGTAAGCTGCGGGCGGCCCGGCAGCGGTGCGGCCTTACCCAGGAGCAGGTAGGGGAGGCGGTTCACGTGAGCCGGCAGACCATTTCCAACTGGGAGACGGGGAAATCCCTGCCGGATGTGCTCAGCGTGATTTCCCTCAGCGACTTGTACCAGGTCAGTCTGGATGAACTGTTGAAAGGGGATGAGAAGATGCTTCGTCACATTGATGAGTCTACCAACACGGTGAAAAGCCGCCAGCGTTTAGGCAAGCTGGTGCAGACCCTGTCCTTCCTGGTGATCTGGGCAGTGTGTGTGGCAGTGTTCTGGCTGGGGGGCGGTTCCGATGCCATGGGGTTCAGTATCTTAGTGCTCTATGGTGTATTGCCCCTAAGTACGTTTGTGGTCAGCCTGCTTATGGGTTTGGACACTTCCTGGAAGGAGCGGCAGTGGGGGATGGTGTTGTATTTTGGTCTTGCATATATGTTTATGGACTACTTCACATTCTCTCTGGCCAACATGATTTCCAAAGGAAGTCCTAATTTGCCCACATGGGAGTACATCCTGTATGGAATGTTTTATGCCATGCAGGGGATGTGTCTTGGTTCTGTCATCCGCTGGGGGAGAGCCAGCAGAGCCAACCCCAATGACCGTTGCCGCCCTTTGTGGACCTTTGGCCTGGTGTGGGGAATTTCCGCTGTGGCACTGTTCAGCGTCCCCTTATTGGAGTGGATAGCAGTGTTTGCGCAACTGGTTCTTCCCATAGGGGAGGTGGAGATCTCCGCATTCCGTCAGGGAATGGGGGAGCTGTTGTTCTTTGTCCACTGCTTGCTGGGGGCGGTGGCAGCTCTTGCCGCCGGCGTTTCCTTGGGGGCTTCGCCCTTCTGGCAGGAGAAACGAGGTTCAGTTCCGGAGAAGTGGCTTCTGCTGCCCTTGTTTGGCGGGGCGTTTTTCCTCAGCGCGGGCTTGGGCGCTTGGATGGTTCCCCTGTCCTGGGCCAGGAGCCTGTGGCCCGCAAGCAGCCTTCTGTGGGGGATGCTTCCACCGGCATTGGGGATTGCTGTTGGCAGTTTCTCTAGGCGGAGAAAGACTCCATGATCCACAATTCTCCTGTTGACAAATGGGAGACAAGCTGATATAATCATTGCTTGAACAAATGAATATTTCCTTATCAAGAGAGGCGGAGGGACAGGCCCTGTGATGCCCGGCAACCTAGGGAGAGGACGGAAATGCGTTCTCCCAAAAGGTGCCAATTCCTGCGGTGCGAACCGAAAGATGAGGTAACAGAAGGACCCTCGTTTTTCGAGCGGTCCTTTTCTTTTTGGGAATGGAACTTGATGGGAAAAAACTTAGAAAGGGGAATTGTGATGACAAAACTGTTTACATCCGAATCTGTAACCGAGGGGCATCCCGATAAAGTCTGCGACCAGATTTCCGACGCGGTGCTGGACGCTATTCTGGAGCAGGACCCGGAAGCCCATGTGGCCTGTGAGACCACTGCCACCACCGGCGTCATCCATGTGATGGGGGAGATCACCACTTCCTGCTATGTGGACATTCCCGCCATTGTGCGGCGGGTGGTGAAGGAGATCGGCTACGACGACCCCAAGTGCGGCTTTGACGGCAACACCTGCGGCGTGCTCACCTCCATCGACACCCAGTCCCCTGACATTGCCATGGGCGTCAACCAGTCCCTGGAAGCGAAGAATGGGGAAACCGACGAAAACAGCCTCACCGGCGCCGGGGACCAGGGCATGATGTTCGGCTACGCCTGTGACGAGACCCCCGAGAAAATGCCTTTGGCCATCTCTCTGTCCCACAAGCTGGCGAAGCGCCTGGCTCAGGTGCGCAAGGACGGCACCTTGAAATACCTCCGGCCCGACGGCAAGACCCAGGTCACCGTGGAGTACGACGGGGACACAGTGAAGCGCGTGGACGCCATTGTGGTCTCCACCCAGCATGACGAGGACGTGAAGCTGGACAAGCTGAAAAAGGATATCATCAAGTATGTGATCAAGCCGGTAGTCCCTGCGGAGCTGGTGGACCAGAACACCCGGATCTACATCAACCCCACAGGCCGGTTTGTCATTGGCGGCCCTGTGGGCGACAGCGGCCTCACCGGCCGGAAGATCATTGTGGACACCTACGGTGGGTACGGCCGTCACGGCGGCGGCGCCTTCTCCGGCAAGGACCCCACCAAGGTGGACCGGTCCGCCGCTTACGCTGCACGCTGGGTGGCCAAGAACATTGTGGCCGCCGGCCTGGCCCGCCGCTGTGAGATCGAGCTGGC
Organism: uncultured Clostridia bacterium; assembly: GCA_944376265.1. Classification (GTDB taxonomy): domain Bacteria; phylum Bacillota; class Clostridia; order Oscillospirales; family Acutalibacteraceae; genus Acutalibacter. The sequence continues at coordinate 4,164 of CALWCD010000093.1, forward strand.
TTACGCCATCGGTGTGGCACGCCCGGTGTCCATCATGGTGGACACCTTTGGCACGGGAACCGTCAGCGACGAGCGGCTGTCCCAGGCGGTTCAGCAGGTGTTTGATCTGCGGCCCACCGCCATCATCAAAGAGCTGGATCTTCGCCGTCCCATTTACCGGTATCTGGCTGCCTACGGCCACATGGGCCGGGAGGACCTGGACGCTCCCTGGGAAAAGACCAACCGCACCGAAGCCCTTCTCCGGGCTGTGGAACAGCAGTAAAGACCACGAGAGCGGGCCTTTGGGCCCGTTCTTTTGCGTCTGTGGAAAAGCACCGGCCGGGCGGGGCGGCATACACTGAAAACAGGAGGTGCTGCCCTGTGGAACTGTTGTTTTGGAGCCTTACAGCGTTTCTGGCCGCTTTGGGTCTGGTGGAACTGATCCGCCTGGGGATCTTCTGGCTGTGGAAGCCGGTAAAGCCCTGCCAGGCGGCTGTGGTGATCGTCCCGGAAGGGGGAGAGGACTGTGAGCAGCTGGTGCGGGGTGCCATGGCCCGAATCCGCTGGATGGACTGGGATTCCTGCAAACTTCTCTGCCTCAACCAGAGGGGGGATCCCCAGGTGGATGCGGTCTGCCGCATTTTGGAGCGAAGGTATCCCCAACTGCGGCTATGCAAACAGGAGGATCTGGTGTATCATATAGAAGAAGAAACGAACATACAGTGACGGGGGAAGTGCCTTGGCGGAAGAGGAAAAGGTGCTGCTGGAGCTTTGCGGCTCGGTGGACCATGTGACATATCACAACGACAAAAATCAATACACCGTGATGGACCTTGCCACGGAGGGGGGCGTGGTCACGGTGGTGGGGTCTTTCCCCTTTGTCAGCGAAGGGGAGGAGCTGCGGGTCTACGGCACCTGGCAGAGTCATCCGTCCTTCGGAGACCAGTTCAAGGCGGAGACCTTCGACCGTGCCCGGCCCGCCACCACCGCTGCCATGCTGAAGTACCTTTCCTCCGGCGCTCTGAAGGGCATTGGCCCTGCCATGGCCAGGAGGATAATCCAGACCTTCGGGGACAAGGCCCTGGAGGTGATAGAAAAGGACCCGGAGCGCCTGGCTCAGATCAAGGGAATCACCCAGGAGAAGGCCAAAGAGCTGGGAGAGGAACTGAAGCGGATCTACGGCATTCGGGAGCTGATGATGTTCCTGGGCTCTTACGGCGTGCGGCCCGAGGAGACGGTGCTGGTGTGGAAGCAGTTCGGGGAGGCCTCTGTGGCCTGCATTCAGGAGGACCCTTACTGCCTGTGCGGCGAGGGGATCGACATCAGCTTCGACATTGCCGACGCCATTGCTCAATCCATGGAAAAGGCGGTGGACGACGGGGGAAGGATTCAGGCAGGGATCCTCTATGTGCTGCGCCATAACCTGAACAACGGCCACACCTGCCTGCCCTTGGACAAGCTCTGCGCCGCGTCCGCCCAGATGCTGGGGGTGGAGTTGGAGGCGGTCCAGGATGGGGTGTACACCCTGTGCCAAAGCTTTCAGACGGTGTGCGAGAACTTTCACAACCGGGACTACCTGTTCCTGCAGAAGCTGCACGCCTCGGAAAGCTACATCGCCGCCCGGATGAAGTCTATGATGTCCATGACTCCCAACGCCATTGGCGGGGCGGAGGAGAAGATCGCCGCCATCGAGCAGGACAAGGGCATCCGGTACGCGGACAAGCAGAAGGAGGCTATCCGGGCCGCTTTAGAGCAGGGCATTCTCATTCTCACC
>CALWCD010000094.1 GCA_944376265.1 uncultured Clostridia bacterium
CAACAAAAGGAGTTTTTCTGTCTTCATCATCGGCACAAGCCTTCTTTGGAACCACTCGCCTAGCGAGTGGTTTTCTATATACAAAAAAAGGAGCGGCAACACCGCTCCTTTTTCGGAAAGCCCTATTTAAAGGTTTCCCCGGACTTCCTTCACCAGCTCCACACACTCCTTGGCCCGCTGGGTGATCTTTTTCCAGTTGCCGGCGTTGATGTCCTCCGCTGGGCACAGCCAGCTGCCGCCGCAGGCGATCACGTTGGGCTGGGCCAGGTATTCCTTCACGTTTTTGGGGCTGATGCCGCCGGTGGGCATAAACTTCACGCCCCGGTAAGGGCCGTACAGCGCCTGGAGCATCTTCACGCCGCCTACCACCTCGGCAGGGAACAGCTTCACTGTGGTGAGGCCCATGCTCATGGCGGATTCGATCTCCGTGGGGGTGGCGCAGCCCGGGTAGACGGGAATGTTGTTTTTGACGCACCACTCCACCACTTCCCGGTTGGTGCCGGGGGAAATGACCGCTTTGGCGCCGCATTCCACGGAGAGCTTGGCCTGCTCCACGCTGAGCACCGTGCCGGCGCAGACAAACATTTCCGGCAGGGCTGCGCTGAGCTTCTCAATGGATTTGGCGGCCGCCGGAGTGCGGAAGGTGATCTCCGCGGCGGCAATGCCGCCCTCCAGCAGAGCGGCGCCCAAAGGCATCGACTTCAGTTCGTCGTCCAGCTTGATCACCGGGACAACCCCGGCTGTGCGCAACGCTTGTTCCACATGTTCCATAAGGTTACCATCCTTTCTCAAAGTGGGTTGTTCAGTCCATGTAGCCGCCCTTCATGGGGGAGGCGGCGTTCTGGGTGAACAGTCCCAAAGCGCCTGTTTTGTATTTGGGTTCCCGGGGTTTCCAGGCCGCGGTGCGCCGGGCGAGCTCCGCTTGGATCTCCTCCTCGGAGGCCTCTTTCCCGTGAATCCCGCAGATCCGCAACACCCGGGCGGGAATGTCGATTTGGATCAGGTCGCCCTCTTCCACCAGGGCAATGGGACCGCCCTCCGCGGCTTCGGGAGACACGTGGCCAATGGCCGGACCGCGGCTGGCACCGGAAAACCGCCCGTCGGTGATCAGGGCGATGGAGGCGGACAGCTCCGGGTCGGAGGAGATGGCCTCGGTGGTGTAGAACATCTCCGGCATGCCGCTGCCTTTGGGGCCCTCGTACCGGATGAGCACCGCGTCCCCGGGCTGGATCCGGTGGTGGAGGATGGCGTCGATAGCCTCTTCCTCGCAGTCGAAGGGCCGGGCCCGCAGCACCTTCTGGTGCATTTCCCTGGGCACGGCGCTGTGCTTGACCACGCTGCCCTGGGGCGCTAGGTTGCCCTTCAGCACGGCGATGGTGCCGTTGGTGCCAATGGGCTCCTCAAAGGTGCGGATTACGTCGGTGCGCTGCAGGCCGGTCTTTTTCAGCAGCTGTTCGCACCGGTCGTAGTAGCCGTTGTGCTGCAACTCCTCCAGGTTTTCTCCCAGAGTCTTTCCGGTGACGGTCATCACGTCCAGGTGCAGCATGGATTTGATCTCCTCCATGATCCTGGGCACGCCGCCTGCGTAGTAGAAGTATTCCGCGGGCCACCTTCCGGCAGGGCGGATATCCAGCAGGTAGTGGGCGCCCCGATGGAGCCGGTCGAAGGAATCGGCGTCCAGCTCCACCCCGAATTCCCGGGCAATGGCGGGCAGGTGCAGCAGCGTGTTGGTGGAGCCGGAAATGGCCGCGTGGACCATCACCGCGTTTTCAAAGCTTTTCTCCGTCACCATGTCCCGGGCGGTGATGCCTTCCACCGCCATCTGGGCGGCCCGGGCGCCTGCCTTCCGGGCCACTTCCACCAGGTCCTGGCAGGTGGCGGGCATCAGGGCGCTGCCGGGAAGCATCAGCCCCAGGGCTTCCGCCATGATCTGCATGGTGGAGGCGGTGCCCATAAAGGAGCAGGCGCCGCAGGAGGGGCAGGCGTGGTGCTTGTAGAAGGTGAACTGGTCCTCCGTGATCTCTCCCCGCTGGAACATGGCGCTGTAAGTGCCGATCTGTTCCAGCGTGAGCAGGTCGGGGCCGGCCTCCATCACGCCTCCGGTGACCACAATGGAGGGGATGTCAATGCGGCCGATGGCCATCAGCTGGGCCGGGACAGACTTGTCGCAGCTGGAGATAAACACGCCGGCATCGAAGGTGGTGGCCTTGGCGTGGATCTCAATCAGATTGGCGATGGTGTCCCGGGAGACCAGGGAGTAGTTTCCCCCGTCGTGTCCCTGGGACATGCCGTCGCACATGTCTGTGGCGAAATACAGGGCGGATTTTGCGCCCATTTGGTCCGCGGCTTTGGCTGCTTCCTGGGCAAACTGTAACAGGTGGGCGCTGCCCGGGTGGCTTTGCCCGTAGGTGCTTTCGATGAGCACCTGGGGCTTTTCCAGATCCTCGGGGGTCCAGCCCATGCCCATGCGCAGAGGGTCCATTTCCGGGGCGACGTTCCGTGTTTCCTGGCTTTTCAACATGGTTCTGTTTCCTCCCAAAGTCCTCTTAAGGGCTTTCTTGCCCTTTATTATACAATATATGGTGTGCCGGATGCAACGGGCGGCACAAATTAAATTTTCCCTCTTGCCGCAAATTGACAATTTCCCTTCCCCTCGGTATACTTTATTAATATAAGTGGTTTTGAGGAGTTTGTGGAAAAGTAAAAAGGAGTGGAATGTTTTTGAAAACCGTAGAAATCCAGGGCGTCCACTTTGGAGCGGGACTGCCCAAGGTGTGCATTCCCCTTACAGGCCAGGGAATGCCCGCGCTGCTTTCCGAGCTGCAGTTTGCGGCGGCGCTTCCCGCCGACCTGTACGAGTGGCGGATGGACTGCTTTTTCGGCGATCCCCTGTCCGTGCTGCCCGCCGTGGTGGAAGGGACCAAGGGGAAGCCTCTTCTGTGCACCCTGCGCACCCAGGGGGAGGGGGGAAAGGCCCAGGTCTCCCCGGAAGAATATGAACAGCGGATTGCGGAGCTGCTCCGGGCCGGCGGTTTCGGCCTGGTGGACCTGGAGCTCTCCTGGGGAGAGGACCGGGTGGCCCGCCTGGCAAAGCTGGCCAAAGAGCAGGGGATCGGCGTGGTGGTCTCCAAGCATGACTTTGAAAAAACTCCTCCCGGGAAGGAAATTGCTGGAACTTTGGTGCGTATGAAGGAACTGGGGGCGGACCTGCCTAAATTTGCCGTGATGCCCCGGGACCCTGGGGACGTGCTGGCTCTGCTCTCCGCCACCTGGGAGGCGTATCAGCAGGTGGGGCCGGTGATCACCATGGCTATGGGGGAGCTGGGAAAGGTCACCCGGGCAGCGGGAGGCGTATTCGGGTCCTGCCTCACCTTTGGAGCGGGGCAGAACGCTTCCGCTCCCGGCCAGATGGAAGCGGAGGACCTGAGGGCCATTTTGGAGGACCTGCAGCCCTATGACGGCAGCGGTGTCTCTCCTGTTGTGTGAACCAGTTTCTGGAAACGGAAAGGATCTTGTCCCATGAAAAACGATATTGATTCCATCCTGGAGTCCATGTTCCGGGGAGGAAGGCTTCATTTTAAAAGCTCTGTGCCGGAAAAGGAGGAACAAGCCGCCTCTTCCGCCGGCGCTCTGGCCCAGGCGGAGGCCAGGTCCCGGGAAGCTCAGCAGGCGCTGGACGCGGTGAACAGCGCCGGGGACAGCCTGTCCGAGTCCCTGCAGGAGAGCATTGACCGGCTCACCCAGGAGGCAAAGGCGGACATGGCGGACCTGGAGCGGCACCTGCGCCAGGACGGGGTGGATACCACCAGCCGTTCTCAGAATTCCGGCGCCCCGGTGGACCTGGAGCTGGCCTTTCAGGTGGCCAGGCAGGAAGCCGGCGCTCTGGTCCTGGGCCAGGAGTCTTTCCTGGACGACCTGCTCATCGCCTTTAAACGGCCCTTTGTGGCAGGCAGCAAGGAGGGAGCTCCCCTGTGCAGGGCGGTGGTCTCCGGTCCCCACGGGACAGGGCGGCACAGCGCCCTGCGGTGCGTAACCGCTTCTCTGGGGAGGCAGGGGGTGCTGAAAAGCCCGAAAACCGCTTTGCTGGACCTTTCCCGCTATGGGACGGCAGGCTCTGAAAAGCTGTTTGTTCAGGACCTGTTTGCCGCGGTGAAAAGCGGAGCTTCGGCGCTGGTTCTGGAGCACTGGGAAAAAAGCCACACCGCGGTGCTCTCCATGGTGGCGGAGCTGTTCCGCCAGGGGAGCGTTCCCCTGCCCAGCCGGTACGCGGAGCAGAAGGGCATGCTGGTGGAGATCGGCACCGCCTTGGTGCCTGGCGCAGTGTCCACCTTGTCCGCGGGAGGAAAATACCTGTTCCTTCTTACGGAACAGCCTGTTTCCAGGCTGGTGGACGCTTTTGGCGCCCCCTTCCTGGCGGCGCTGGACGACCAGTGCCGGACCATGCCCTTTACCCGGGAGGCCCTGGAGGAGATTGCCCGGCGGGAGCTGGCGGACTTGAAGGACCGGTGCGCCAAGCAGCTGCAGGTCCGGCTGTCCTATGAGGAGGACGCCGTGACGGCTCTGGCGGACAGCTTTACCCCGGACCAGGGAGCCTACGCTTTGAAAGAGGGGGCGGACCGGCTGTACCGGGCCTTCAGTGAGGAGAAGCTCCACAAGAGCCTGGGGCCTGTGGACGGCAGGGTGCTGGCGGAAGGAGGCGTCCTGCAGGCGGAGTACACCCAGGCTGGGATCACAGTCTCTCTGGGGGCGGAGGACCCCTCTTCCGGCAGGGATGCCGCCATAGCCGGGGTCAAGGAAGAGCTGGCGCAGATTGTGGGGTTGCAGCCGGTGAAGGACTACATTCTCTCCCTGGAGGACAACTTCAAGATCCAGCAGCTGCGCCGAGAGCGGGGCCTGAAGGCAGATTCCCCCTCCATGCACATGATCTTCACCGGGAATCCCGGCACGGGAAAGACCACCGTAGCCCGGATTGTTTCCCGATACCTGAAAGCCATCGGCGTGCTGGAAGGGGGCCAGCTGGTGGAGGTCACCCGGGCGGACCTGGTGGGCCAGTATGTGGGCCACACCGCTCCTCTCACCCAGAAGGCCATCCAGTCCGCTTTGGGAGGCGTGCTGTTCATCGACGAGGCCTACTCCCTCTACCGGGGCAAGGACGACAGCTTCGGCCTGGAAGCCATTGACACCCTGGTCAAGGGCATGGAGGACCACCGCAACGACCTGGTGGTGATTTTGGCGGGCTATTCCCGGGAGATGGAGGAGTTCCTCACGGCAAACTCCGGCCTGCGTTCCCGGTTCCCCAACATCATCCAGTTCCCGGACTACACCGCTCAGGAGCTGCTGGCCATCACCAAGAGTATTGTGAAGGGAAAGGGCTACCGGATGGACCCGGGGTGCGACCAACCTCTGCTGGCCTACTATGGAGAGCAGCAGCTGCAGGGCGATCCCCGTACCAACGGCAACGGGCGCATGGCCCGGAACAAGGTGGAAGAAGCGGTTATCGCCTGTTCCCGGCGGAACGTGCGGGCTCCGGAGGACCAGCGGGACCTGGAGCTGCTCCTGCCGGAGGATTTCGGGTTCCACAGATAATCAAACCGGCCTGTATGGAAAAGCACCATACAGGCCGGTTTCAGCCTGTAGAAAAACCTGCTCCGGCAATTAAGCCAGAGCAGGTTTTTTGCTTGGAAACGAAAGCGGAAACG
>CALWCD010000095.1 GCA_944376265.1 uncultured Clostridia bacterium
CTTTTCTTCATAATTTCAACCCTCTTAAATTTTAGATTCTCACAGGGCTCTTTCCCCGTGAGTTGAAGTTATCTATATAATAATCTTTGTCCCAGAAAAATGCAAGCCCTTTTTTCAAGTTTTTACGTAAATCTGAATATTCTTGTGGAAAACCTGAAAACGCCGGAAAATGGCGGTTTTAAGCCATTTTTGGGGCTTTTTTCATGTGTGCCTTTCTTACAAATTGGAGAAATCCCCATATTTCCCCTTTACATTGTGGCCTGTTTTTGGAAGTTTTGTCACTTGCTCCCTTTTTGGACGCAAACGTTTGTGCAAGTCCGTGAAAAAACACCTTCTCTTTTTTTCGGGGGTTGTTGGACTTGTCCAACTTTCCTCATTCCCATTTTTTGGGGCAGAGTTTTTTTCGCTTTTTCCCGCCCCCTGGGCCGGGAAGGTTCCCTTTCTTGGTGCAAGGCATTTCCCTTTACAGCTTGTCCCTCCGCTGTTCAGGAAAAGCCCTGGGAGAACTCTCCCAAGGCTTTCGCGCGTCAGTTGCCCCACAAAACCCCGCCCAGTTCCCCCACCGCGTCAGTGGACAGGCAGCGGCCGTGTTCCTCGCAGTAGGCGTACAGCACCGGGCTGGCTCCCAGAGACGCCCCGAAGGGCGCCGCCTTCCGGCGGACTCCCGGACGCTGGGCCAGTGTGGCGCACACTTTCAGGTAATAGGCGCCCCGGTACAGGCAGAGAGACGATTCCACCTGGGGGAATCTCTCATACAGCGCCGCAGCGGCGCCACACAAGGGCGTTGCCCCTGGGAATCGGAAAACAAGGGGCTGCGCAGGTCGTTTCAGTCGCAATGGCAGCACCTCGCATGGTTTTTTTACTCCATACTATGGCGACTGCTTGGCTGGGGTGTGGGGTCCTTTCAGTCCCCCTGGAGCATGGCCATGGCCCGAGCAGGATTTTCCGCCCGGAACACCCCGGTGCCCGCGATGAGCACGTCCGCTCCCGCCTGCCGGCACAGAGGCGCTGTGTCCAGGTTCACGCCCCCGTCCACCTTGATGAGCAGCCGGGGAAAGCGCTTTTTCAGCTCCCGGATCTTCTCCAGGGGGGCTCTCTGAAGCTTCTGGCCTCCGAAGCCGGGCTCCACGGTCATGACGGTGACGCTGTGCAGGTTGTCGCAATAGGGGTACAGGTCCTCCACAGGGGTGGCGGGCTTGATGGCCAGGCCCGGCTTGGCCCCGCTCTCCTCTATGGCGGCCAGCACCTTTCTGGGGTCGTCGGCGCACTCGATGTGGAAGGTGAGCCAATCTCCGCCTGCCCTGCGGAAAATGGGGATGTAGGACAGGGGATGGAGCAGCATCAGGTGAACGTCAAACACCTGGTCGGTCTTGTCCCGCAGGGACTTCATCACCTGGGGGCCCATGCTCAGGTTGGGGACAAAGTTCCCGTCCATAATGTCGATGTGGAGTATCTGGGCGCCCCGGACACGATTGACTTCCTCGCCCAGGGCGGAAAAATCCGCCGCCAGCAGCGAAGGCGCTACGATTGCCATAACGATCCCTTCCTTTCCTCTCTATTGTACACGATGCTGGGATTTTTTTCAACAAAAAGAAAATTTTCATTCCATTGAGAAAAATGCCACAAAAAAAAGAGAGGCAGCCTTTCGGTTCCTCTCTCTTCTCGCCATACAATTTTCCTATACTATTATATATAGTATACCTCAGTAGAGCAGCTGGCAGGCGGTTTGGGCCAGAACGGTCATAATGGGAATGGTGATGACGGACAGCACGGTGCTCACCGCCACGGTTTTGGAGGCCAGGGGGGAATCCCGCTGGAACTGCACCGCGAACAGCACCGCGTTGGCCGCCACCGGGCAGGAGGCCTGGATCACACTGGTGACAAACAGGGTGGGCTCCGGCCGGATGACCAGCAGGCACAGCAGAAACACCATGGGGCACGCCAGCAGCCGCAGGGCCGCCACCTTGTACACCGCCAGGTCCGACACAAAGGAGTGAAGATCCACCTTTGCCACGTAGCTGCCGATGATCATCATGGCAAGGGGGGTGTTCAATGCCGCCAGGAATCCCACAGGCTCGGAGATCACCGGGGGCAGATGCAGCTTTAAAAAGTAGATGGGCAGGCCGAAAATCAGGCCGATGATGCCCGGGTTGAACAGCAGCACCTTGATGCTCATCTTCTGGCCGCCGCTCATCATCCGGTAGCCGTAGGTCCAGCAGAAAAGGTTGAACACCACAATGAAGAAGGAGCCGTACATCACGCCCTTGCTGCCCACAATCCCCTCCACCAGGGGCAGGCCCATAAAGCCGGCGTTGCTGAAGGCTGTGGCAAACCGGAGCACCTTCTTCCGCCCCTCCGGCTCCTTGCGGAAGAAAAACAGGCTGATGACAATGCTCAGCCCAATGGCCAGGGCCGAAGTGACCACCGAAAGCAGCAGCTCCCCCACGGAGAGAGCGTCCTCCGAGGTCAAAAAGGAGTTGATGATCAAGCAGGGGGTGACGATCTGCAGCAGCAGGGTGTTGATCTCCCCGGTGCCCCGGTCGGTGAGCATCCGCTTCTTTGTGACAAAATAGCCCACCAAAATGAGGATAAGCATAACCCCTACTTTGCTGACGATGGTAAGCATGGCTCCCACGACGCGATCCGCCTCTTTCCCTTCCGGCCTGGCCGGGTATTACTGGCTTGTTCCCACAAACGCCAACGCTTTAAAAGGAATCCCCGTCCTTGGGTGGGTCCTTGGGAGCGGCGTCCCGCCCCTTTTTCCGGTATTCCCTCACGAACACCACCACCAGCACCGCCAGCACCAGGGCGGTGAAGCACTTGAAGCCCAGGCCCCAGGAGCCGGCAAACAGGTCCACTTCCGGAAGCAGGCCGTTGGCAATCCACCAGCCGCCCAGCACCAGGAAGTACCCTCCCGCCAGGTAGAAGATCTTGTTCTCTTTGGAAAGAGAGAAGATGAGGATGAGCCCAGCCACCACCATCACCCCGCCAAACAGAAAATCCATGAGGTGCCCTCCTTTCCCAACCAATTTCTTACCATTATATCGAATCCCCGGGGAAAATACAAGGGGAAGGGAAAGCCCCCGGGGACAAAAAAGGGCCGCCGCATAGCGGCAGCCCTCAGACTGACTATTTAGGAAAGAATGTACACGTTCATGGTCCGGCGGCCGATCTGGCTGCACTCCTCAATGGTGTTGTAGCACAGGTCCGCGATAATGTCCCCGGCCATGCAGGCCCCGCCGGTGTCTCCGGCAATGCCGTAGCCGTAGACCACGCTTCCGTCAGGGGAGGTGATGTACAGCTTGGTGCCGTAGGGAATGATGTTGGGGTCCACAGCCACCACGCCGTACACAGCGTCCCACCCCAGAGAGGTGGTGCCCCCCGGCACGGAGTAGGCGGTGCAGGTGCCGGTGAGCAGAGAGCTGTAAGACACGGTGTTGCCGTACAGGTCCACAAAAGTGCCTGCGGAAACCCCGGAGCCATTGCCCCCGCTCACGTCCACGCTGGGGGTGGACTCTTCCTTCTCCGCCACGCCCCGGAGGATCACTTCGTTCACAGGCTTCTTGGTCACCTTCTCAGAGTCTGCCTCACGGCTCTCCTCTTTGCCGTCCACGTAGGTCACCTTGTAGGTGACTTCCTTCTCGCCGGCAACGCCCTGGGTGTCCACCTGGGTCTCCCCCTGATAGAGGGACTGGGTGTCCTTGTACTCGGTCTCGAAGGGGACCTCCTCGGTCTTTACTTCTTCCTTCACTTCCACCCGGCGCACGGTGATCTTCATGCCGTCGGTCACCTTCTCGGTGAGCTCCGGCTCCACCCGGTCCTCCTCTCCCAGCTCCACGCCGCACTTCTTCAGGACGGCTTCCACGGTCTGGGCGGAGGTCTCATACTCCTTGGTCTCCCCGTCGGCGGTAATCTCCACCTTCATCACCCGGGTGACCCGAATGTGCATTTTGTCAAAGAGGGGCTTGTCCTCTTCGTAGTTCAGGGAATCCTCCTCGCCCACGGTGACATTGGCCTGCTCCAGGGCGTCGGCCACAGTGCCTCCCAGCAGGGTGACGCTGTACCGCTTCCCGTCGGCAATGACCACCACCTGGCAGGCCCGGCGGATATCCACATCCAGGTCTCCCTCCAGGACCGTATCCTGGGCGGGGACCACCTGGTCGTCCTCTTTCAGTACAATGCTGTTGCTCAGCAGGGCCTGACCCACCGTGTCCCCTTCATAGGCCACCAGCTGGGTCTCCCGGCCGGCTTCGGTAACTGTCAGGTTCACGCCCCGGCGGACCACCACGGTGGTGGTGCCTTCCACACGCTGGGCGATATCCAGAGTGCCCAGGGGTTCCATCCCCCGGTCCTCCGCTTGGGCCAGGATCTCCTCCAGGTCCGTGCTGCTCATATTAAAGGTATAAGACTGGTCCCCGTCGATCACATTGGCGGAAACCGTGTTAGCCATCACAGTGGCAAACGAACATACACTGAGCGCCAGGACAAGTATCAGCGCGGTCACTCCCCGAATGACGAAAAGCTTGGGCGCTTTCTTCATGTGTCTGCCGTGCATATCGATGCTCCTTTCGCCGCCCCTTTTGGACGGTATCCAGAGGTAAGTATAGTAAAATTTCGACGAGGTGTCAAAATTTTTCGCCGGTCTGTTTTGTGCAGTTTTGCCAAATCTGAATGGTCCATTCCTTAACATAATCCTGGGAAACTCCGCTTTTTCTCGGGATTTCCCGGTTTTTCCCGAAATTATGGAAACGGGGGGCTGTGCAAAATGTATCAAAACCGGGAAGGCAAAACCGCCAAAAAGCCGAAAAAATGAAAAAATTCTGTATATTTATGAATTTACGCCCTCAAAAATCCCCTGTTTTTCTGGATTTTCCGTAAACCAGGTGTATAAATGTGAAAAAGTCATACACCAAAGGGGATCAGAAAAATGCCGAAACCTGGGGCTTTTTTTCGGATCTTTTGGCGCAAATGGTCAAAATCCTGCCGGTTGCGCCGGAAACGCGAACGTGCGTTCTAATTTTTGCATGAACATGCAATTCCCCGGGCGGGGGGCCAAAAAAATTTTTTCAAAAATCCAACTCACTCCCTATTTTTGCGGAAAAAAACTGGCCATGGTGGGGGACAGGCGACAAAACCCGCCCTTCTTCTCCCGGCTTTTGGGGACCGGTTCCCAAAAAGCGTGCCGGGAGGGCAGCAAAAAAGCTCCCTGGAAGGGGGAGCTTTTCGGCTTTGCGGAACAGCCTTCCAAACAGGAACCGGTTCCTGTTCTCTGCCTGCCGGCGCGGGGGTCACATAGTTAGCGGCAAAGCTGATGGTATCCGTATGCAGGGTGCCGGCAGACTCGTTGACAAACCGCTTTCTCATCAGCGATCCCGCAATGGCCAGCTGGATGACAATGGACAGGTAGCCTGCGGATTTCCAACGGCAAATGGTGCTGGTTTTCCCGCGGGATCGGCGGTTACAGCGCGCTGGACTATCTCATCAAGGTCAACGGCTATTCCTTTTTGGAGGCCATGGAAACTATCTCCGGAAGGGCTGCCAT
>CALWCD010000096.1 GCA_944376265.1 uncultured Clostridia bacterium
GCCTCCGTCCTCGTTCCACAGGTCCACCACCTGGCCGTTTTTCACAAAGGGGGTGAACCGTTCCCCCAGGCCGTAGACCTTCTCCCCAATGTCCAGGTCCATCTGCACCCGCATAAAGGGGCCTTCCGGGGTTTTCATGGTGCTGATCATGGCGTGACCGAACCGGTCCCCCACCTGGGTGAGCTTCTTGCCCTCATAATAGTAGGTGAAGGAAGCGGGGTTCCTGGTGATGCGCAGTTCCGTTTTGCCGCTGCGGATGGACAGTCCCCCCTCAAACTCCTCCACAGTGAGAGGGCAGGATTCCATGTTCAGCTCGAACTGGGGCTCCTTTTTGGCGCTGCCCATAAAGTGGAAGGCCTGGGTGCGGAGGATGTCCGCCTTGGGGGAGGAGATGTAAAGCTCCAGCACCGGGCCGCCCAAGGCACGCACGTCCTGGGAGTAGGGCACGGCGTACAGGTACACCTTGTCCTCATAGATCTTGACTTCCCGGATCTGGGCCGCGTCGGCGTTTTCCACTCCGGGCAGGTTCTGCCAGTAGCCTTTGGTGAATTTCATTGAGACCATCCTTTCTTTCAGGTCAGATTTTTTGATGTGGGAAACGGGAGAAACAGGCCTCGCGGTTGCAAAACCGGTCCCGATGGTATATAGTATATTCATTCTAAGGCGGCGCCCCAGGCGAAAGCTTGTGGGAAACGGACAATTGGTTCCAGTATTCTGACATTTTCGGGGAAAGGCGGTGGGGACGTGGGCAACCGGGAACTGAAAGAGGACCGGCAGCACGGGGACATCAGCCTGCCGGTGGACTGCTACCGCATCGGCCCCCCCTACTCTCTCACCCACCAGGAGCTGGAGTGCCACTGGCACGACGAGATGGAGCTGTTCAAGGTGGAGCGGGGCACGGCCCGGGTCCAGTGCGGCAGCGACCACCTGGAGGCCGGGGCAGGGGAGCTGGTGTTCTTCAACAGCGGGGAGCTCCACGCGGCCCAGCCCGGAGACGGCCAGGTGCTGGATTACGCCGCGGTGGTGTTCAGCCCGGAGATCCTCTGCGGGGACCAGAGCGACATTGCCCGGCGGAAGTACATTGCCCCGGTGCTGGAGGGAAAGCTCCACCTGCCCCGGGTCACCCTGCCTGCGGGGGAGGGCCGGGAGATGCTGGAGGCCTTCGACCGGGTGATGGACCTGCTGGTCCGCCGGCCCCCGGCCTACGAGCTGCGGGTCCGGGCGGGCCTGCTGGAGATCTTCGCCGGGCTGGCGGAGCGGGGGGAGCGAAGCGCCCCCCAGGAAAAGGCGCCGGCCCAGGGGGTGAAGACCGCCATCGACTATATCCGGGGCCATTACCGGCAGCAGATCACCATTGGGGAGCTTGCCAGGCTCACCCACATGAGCGAGGGCCACTTCTGCCGGCTCTTTAAAAAGTATACCTTTAAAACACCGGTGCAGTATGTCAACCGGGTGCGGCTCTCCGCCGCCATGGAGCTTCTGCTGGAAAGCGACCGGAAGGTGCTGGACGTGGCCCTGGACACGGGCTTCAACAGCTTGAGCTATTTCATCGGGGTGTTCAAGGAGAGCATGGGCTGCACGCCCACCGAATTCCGCCGGCGCCAGGGCCGGCCAGAGACCCTTGGGAGGGACCAGGCATGACGATTGTTTTCACACTGTTGGCCGCGGCGGCGGTGATCCTGCTGCTGTGGCTGTGGGCCATTGGCCCCCAGCTTCCCCGGGCGGACTTCACCGCCTTCCACCCGTTCGACTACGCCCACCGGGGCCTCCACGACAAGGACAAAGGGGTGCCGGAGAATTCCCTGAAGGCCTTCGAGCTGGCGGTGCGGGGCGGCTTCGGCATGGAGTTTGACCTGCAGCTGACCAGGGACGGGCAGATCGTGGTCCACCACGACCTTTCCATCTCCCGGACCTGCGGGGTGGACCGGAACATCTGCGACATGACCTATGAGGAGCTTTCCGGCTACCGGCTGTTCGGCACGGAGGAACGGGTGCCCCTGTTCTCCCAGGTGCTGGAGCTGGTGGAAGGACGCACGCCCCTGATCATCGAGCTGAAAAGCTACACCCGCCAGGAGGAGCTGTGCCAGAAGACCATGGAGCAGCTGGAACACTACCGGGGGCTGTACTGCGTGGAATCCTTCGACCCCCGGATTGTCCGGTGGTTCCGGAAGCGTTTCCCCCGGGTGATCCGGGGCCAGCTCATGTGCCGCCTGCCCCGGGAGGACATGACCAAGCTGGAGGATTTTATCGGCCGGAACCTGCTGACCAACTGGTACACCCGCCCCCACTTCGAGGCCTACGATTTCACCACCCGCCGGAACCCCTCCCTGCGCACGGCCCGCCGGGTGCTGGGCATGCAGGAGGTAAGCTGGACCCTGCGGAGCCTGGAGGACTACAAGGCGGCCAAGGAAGAGGGCTGTTTGTGCATTTTTGAAAAGTTCCTGCCCCTGCAGACCGACCCCAGGAAGAAGTTCACCTTTTCCGACCTGCTGGCAGATTCCGCCAAAGCCGCCGCAGTGTGTTTGCGCTGCGGGGAGCCCCAGGGGAAGAAAAGCAGCTCCTGGAAAAATGCACAAAAATCGTAGAAAATTTTCTCTGTTTTTCTCCGGGGGAGAAGGGAAAAAATTTGGAAAAACCGGGAAAAAACCTTGCAAAACAGGGGGTTGTATGGTATTATAATCGAGCGTGACTGCACAGGTGTTCCAGACAAGGGAACGCCAGATATGCGATGAAGCGGGAGGTTGCGGCCCTATGCGGCCGGTTTTTCCGTGGAGTATGTCCGATTTGAAACCGGGCGAAGGAATTTGAAGGGATGGAACCGCCGGGCGTGCCCGGAAGGCCGAGTTTATGCCCTTCAGAGGATGATATGGGTTTGTCCTTGCCCCGGAATCCGCGGTTCGCGGATTTCCGGTTTTTCTATGTCCAGGGTGGAAACACCCGGAACAGTGTTGAAAAAACCCAGCCCGCCTAACAGAAATTTAAGGAGGCGATTTTGAGTGGCAGTCAAGGAAAAGATCAGAATCAGAATTAAGGGGTACGATCATCAGCTGGTGGACCAGTCCTCCGAGAAGATCGTGGCAACCGCCAAGCGCACCGGCGCCCGGGTCTCCGGTCCCGTGCCGCTGCCCACCGAGAAGCAGATCATCACCATTCTGCGGGCCGTTCACAAGTATAAGGACAGCCGTGAGCAGTTTGAGATGCGCACCCACAAGAGACTGATCGACATTCTCCGTCCCAGCAACAAGACCGTTGAGGCTTTGATGGGTCTGGAGCTCCCCGCCGGCGTAGAGATCGAGATCAAGCTTTAATCCGGCCTAAAGGCCGTCTTTCAGCTGGATTTCGATGGGAGAAAATGCTCGCGGACTTACATCCGCGTTTTCGCTCCGCGAAAAACCGCATTTCTCCCGGCACGAGTTCGCTGAAGGATTATGGAACAGTTTGGTTTTAAGCTACTCCGGAGCAGGAGGGTCATGTTGGAGAGATCCAACCAATAACTCTATTAGGAGGAAAGAAAAGATGAAAAAAGGAATCATCGGCAAGAAGATCGGCATGACGCAGATCTTCGACGAAAAGGGAAAAGTCATTCCCGTCACGGTCATCGAAGCCGGTCCCTGCGTGGTGACCCAGAAGAAGACCGAGGAAAACGACGGCTACAACGCCGTGCAGATCGGCTTCGGCGACCAGAAGCCCCAGCGGGTGAAGAAGCCCCTCACCGGTCACTTCAAGAAGGGCGATGTGGCCCCCAAGAAGACCCTGCGGGAACTTCGTCTGGACGACATCAGCGCCCTGAACGTGGGCGACCTGATCAAGGCCGACACCTTCGCTGCCGGCGAGCGTGTGGACGTTACCGGCAAGAGCAAGGGTAAGGGCTACGCCGGCGTGATCAAGCGCTGGAACTTCCGCCGCCTGAAGGAGACCCACGGTTCCGGTCCCGTTGCCCGCCACGGCGGTTCCAACGGCGCCTGCTCCACTCCCTCCCGTGTGTGGAAAGGCCTGAAGATGGCCGGCCATCTGGGCGCCGAGACTGTCACCGTGCAGAACCTGACAGTTGCCAAGGTGGACGCCGAAAACAACCTGATCGCGGTAAAGGGCGCCATCCCCGGCCCCAACGGCGGCATCGTCGTGGTCCGCGACAGTGTGAAAGCGTAAGGGAAGGAGGAATAAAGCATGCCTAGTATCGCAGTTTTGAACATGCAGGGCCAGGAAGTGGGCCGGCAGGAGCTCTCTGAAGCCGTGTTCGGCATTGAGCCCAACGTGTCCGTGATGAACGACATGGTGAAGAACTATCTGGCCAATCAGCGCCAGGGCACACAGTCCGCTCTCACCCGCAGTGAGGTTTCCGGCGGCGGCAAGAAGCCGTGGCGCCAGAAGGGCACCGGCCGGGCCCGTCAGGGTTCCACCCGCGCTCCCCAGTGGACTCACGGCGGCATCGTGTTCGCTCCCAAGCCCCGGGAGTACCGCTACACCCTGAACAAGAAGGTGAAGCGTCTGGCCATGAAGAGCGCCCTTTCTTCCAAGGTGCGCGACAACGAGATGATCGTCATCGACCAGATCTCTGCCGATTCCTATAAGACCAAGACCATCGCCGACATGCTCAAGGCGGTGGGTTCCGAGAAGAAGGCCCTCATCGTCCTGAACACCGTGGACGAGAAAGTGATCGCTTCCGCCCGGAACATTCCCGGTGTGAAGACCGCTCAGGTCAACACCCTGAACGTGTACGACATCCTGGGCGCCGACAAGTTCATCGTCGTCAAGGATGCAGTCGCCAAGATTGAGGAGGTGTATGCATAATGGCAGCCCAGGATATCATCATCCGCCCCATCATCACGGAGAAGACCATGGATGGCAACAGCCAGAAGAAGTACACCTTTGAAGTGAGCAAGGATTCCACCAAGGTTGACGTCAAACGCGCGGTGGAAGAGCTTTTCGGCGTTAAGGTCAGCAAGGTGAACACCCTCCATGTCAGGGGCCATCTGCGCCGCCAGGGCCGGTATGAAGGTTATACCCGCAGCTGGAAGAAGGCCGTTGTCACCCTGACCGAGGACAGCAAGACCATCGAATTCTTCGAGTCTATGATCTAAAGTCCGGTCCTGCACCGAGGACTCTCACGAGCGAGTGAGATCGCCCAAGTGAGAATGGGCACGAATGGGGGACGCCGCCCCCGCAAAGCCAAAATAGGAGAGTGAAAACCAAATGGCAATCAAGAATTACAAGCCGACCACCGCGGCAAGGCGGAACATGTCTGTCACAGACTACACCGGCCTTTCCAAGAATGGTCCTGAGAAGAGCCTGCTGGCTCCTCTGGATAAAAAAGCCGGCCGCAACAGCTACGGCCGC
>CALWCD010000097.1 GCA_944376265.1 uncultured Clostridia bacterium
GTGGGGCTGGTGTAGTGGGCGTTGAGGGTGGAGGCCCTGGCCGCAGCGTATTCCTCCGGGGTCAGCAGCTCCTTCAGCTCCGAATACTCCGCCGCCCAGGCGGGCTTCTCCGGGTCAAAGGCATCCGGCAGGCCGCCCCAGCCCACATACTGCGAAAGCAGGTGCTGTTCCTCCGGGGTTGCCTGGCGGTTTTCCTGTTCGATCTGTTTCAGCGTGGCGATGGCTTTGATGTTGCGCCAGAACTTTTCTTTTGGACCGCCTTCCCCCAGGTGATCGTCGAGGATATGATAATTTTTAGCAGCAGGAGTAGGCAGTTCAGGCTCGTCGATGTGCAGCCGTTCCACCACCACGTCATAGGGGAGATGGTTTTCCTCCGCCGGATAAATCTCCACGGTTTCGCTGTGAAATTCCTGTGGTTTCTCGCCATCCTCTTGAACAGGGGCGGCAGGTATAGAGGTCTGCTGTTCCGAAATAACGTCCAACAGAGAAACTTGCCCGGCATCCTGGCCCTGGGCGATGGCCCGGCTCTCTGTCTGCGCCCTCTCGTCCGGGAAGGTGCCGTACACCCGCAGCCATGTTTTGGCGATGGTGTCGTAAACGCCAGCTCCGTCATAGGCTAAGCCATCTGGCTCCATGGTGCCATTTATATAGCCCTGGGCCGCCTGCTCTGCTTCTTCCACCGTGGCGTATTCCATCCGCTCGTCAAAACCGTTTTCAAAATGGTGGTAAACCACCACTTGATAATGGGGCTCCTCACGGGAGGACAGAAGGGGATAGGTTTCGTCAATGACCTCCCGGTGCAGGCGGCGCTGGAACTCTGGTATATCAGAGTACAGGCGGATCAGCTCCAGCTCCTGGGAACCCAGGACAGCCCGGCGCACAGCGGCGTTGCCCTCGATCACGGCATTTTCCCGGTCTGAGTTGCGGCAGGCGTTGCCATAGGCGGTGTCCCGCAAAACAGCGTCCACCACCATGGGTTTATACCGTTCATGCAGTTCCCGGATTGTGGGCATTCTAGCCTGCTCTATCCCCAGGGGGACCATGGTGTACTCCTGGCGTTCCTTGCCGTCCTCTGGAATGGCGGAAATGGTCACGCCGTGTTCCGCCCGGAGCTGCTCCACAGCTTGCTCCAACTGGCTTGCGGGGATTCCGCACATCTCCACCCGCCCCCTGCTGGGAACAGCACGAGTGATGAGGGTCAGGTGCAGCAGCGGGGCGGCAATCTTGGCGTCCTCTCCATAAATCTCGAAGAAATCCCCCATCTGGTAAAGAACAATATCCTCCGGGTGGCGCTCCTTCACGCCATTGTACTCCCATACAGCCGGGTTTGGCTGCTGGGTTTCCAGGGCATCTTCCTCCGCCAGCGCTTTTTCTTCCTGGATTTTGTCGTATTCCGCCCGTTCCTGCGGGGTGAGGTAACGGCCTTGGGCAATCAAATTCCCAATCTGTTTTGCGGCACGGTCCCAGGTGAAATCCACCTCCGGGCAGCCGGCCTTTTTGTAGTGCAGGCCTTTTCCGTCGTGATCTTCCCAGCTGCCCCCAGCGCCGGACAGGGCATGGGAACGCCCACCGATGCCGTACTCCTGCTTGAGAAAGTCTGCCCTTTCCTTATCCGTATGGGGCTGCTGGAAAAAGGCGATGATACGCCCTTTCCCGCCAGCCATGCTGCTGCCGGTGGCCAGGGCAGCGTCGATCTCGTCCTCTGTAATAAACTGGGCAACGCTGGGAATTTCCACCATCTGAGACGCAAAGGCAATCCGGGGCCGGGACAGGTCTTGCAGGTTGTCCCAAATCCCCCTGGGCTTGTGATAATGGAACCGCAGCAAATTCCGGTCCTGTTGATAGGCCGTCCAAAAGGCAGCGTATTCCTCCGTGAGGGTCTGGCGGAAAGAAGGGTCGGCCAGCTGCTGGGTGAGCCATGCGAATTTTTCCTGGAAACCACCCCCCGGATTGTTGGCAAGGCTGGGAAGATACCCGGCTTCTCTGGCTTCTTCGCTGAAATCGTGGTATAGATACCAGAGCTTTTCTGCAAGGAGAGAGCGTTCATAGCCCGCCGCCTCAGCCAGCTCCACATTGGTGGCAAACTGCCCATTGGCCAAAAGCTGTCCGATGCGCTGGGCAGCGCTCTCCCAGGAAATGACCTGGGCGGACTGGTCGTAACGGGCAGTTTTGCCGTGGGAAAGATGGATGCCGTCCCCGGCATACCAGGTGGTGATGCCGCCAACCCCATTACCCCCATGGTAGAGGGTTTGCAGATAGGCCGCTATTTCAGACAGGGACTTCTGTTCCTCAAAGGCCGCCACAATGCGCTCCCGCTGCCGGTCGGTGTTGCCGCCCAGCCGCAGCACATGGTCGATGTCCTCCTGGGCAAAAGAAAAAGCAGAGGATGTTTGCACATTCTCTGCTTCCATTTCTTGCCCAGCACCAAAAAAGCTGATTTGGTCTGACTGTCCTGTTAGTAGGTGTACACCAGCTCCCTCAATATGATTTCCTCGGCCTGAGCTTTCAAGCTGTTCATCAGGCCCACCCACTTCATGGGGTCTTGGGCTTTCAGTTGCTCTGTCACGCCTGCCGACTCCGCCAGCTGGGGCATCATCTGTTCGAGGCGGCTGTTCGCCGTCTCGTCGATCTCCCAAAGGTGCGGGTACAGCTTCTCGGTCATCAGCAGCTGGTTGTAGATCAGGGGACGGTGTTCCTTCAGGTAGGCTTTCCGCATCCTGCCGTACTTGCCCAGGGGCTTCTCCGGCTGTTCGCTCAGGCTCAGGTCGGGAATCAGGTAATCGCCGTTCCTCGTGTAAGTCAGGTTGTTTTCCATGTGTAACGCTCCTTTCCGCGAGATGCTCGCGCTCATAGTTCTGGATGGTGACGCCGATCTGCCGCAGTACCTGCTGGTTCACCTGGCTGACTGCCGTTCCCAGCGCCCCCACGGTGGCCGGGGTATTGAAATCGAAAATCGGCATGAAATCTTCATGGCCGAAATACTGCTCCGGTTCCAACCCGCAGCGGGACATCAGGGCATAGGCGATGCTGACGGTGGCAGCGGATTTGAATTGGACTTCGATGTTATGATCATCGTACTCCTCCAGGAACGAACCGTCAACGATGTAGCGGAAGTCCTGCTGATGCTCGTCCCAATACTCGCTGGCCAGCTTTCCGGCCACATCGGTGAGCTGCTGGGCGAGATCGTCACCGGCAACGCCATAGTTGCGCTCCAGCATAGCCGACACAGGCCCCTTGTGTTGTTCCTCCAGCTGCCACAGCCAGGGGGTGCGGGAATGTTCACGGGTCCCGGTGTCGGAAATATCGAACACATAGCGCAGCCGGGGCCTGTCGCCGGAATCGTCCAGCAGGGCGATGCCCTTGGAACCGCGCCGCACATACCGGCCCATTTTCTCGTTCCACAGATCGTACTCGGCGCAGGCGGTGGCGTCCGGGCGCTGGGCGTAAATCATCATCTGTTCATGGAATGGGTATTTGTAGAGGCGGGCGGCGGTGGTGAGGAACCCCGCCCATTCCTGCCAGCTGCCGGTGAGCTGCTGGGCCACCTGGTCGGCCATCTGTGCATATTGTTCTGCTTTGGTTGGCATTGGTTTTCTGTCCTCCCTTCATGTTAAATAGAAATGGAGCGGTACATCAGGCCACTCCATCAGGCCGATCTTCGCTTTTTACTCGTCGAAATCCGGGTACAGCTCCAGCTCGGCAAACTCGGCGTCGCTCATGGCCCGCAGCTTGCCCAGGGCGCTGTCGGTCAGCTCCCGCAGTTCGGCTTCCTCCGGCGAAAGCTCGCCGTGCATCTCGGTCAGGGCGTCGATCAGCCCGGTCCGGCTGCCGGTGTTGTAGATACAAAGCAGGTTCGTTTCCTCAAAAGTGAAGTTTCCCATATCAAATCTCCCTTTCCGCGCTCTTTTTGGGCGCTGTCTTTTTGTGTTCCGCCTTGGGCTGGCTTTTCAGCTGCTCCATGACGGATTTTTTCTTGTCCCGATCCTCCCGATGGGCGGCGGCAGCCAAATCCATAAGGGAAATGGGCTGACCGCTGCGGGCCTGCTGTTCCAGCTGGGCCACCGTTGGCTCCCGCTGGCCATTGTTGAGGATGCCGTCGATCATGCCGTAGTCATCCTCCACGGTCATTTCCGCATTTTTCAGCGGATTGTCTGGCAAGAATCCGGGGATCTCGGTGAACCCAATGGTGTCGCAGTAATGACAGGTTACCACACCATTCTTCTTAATCGCAACAATGTCGCTGACGCTCATAGAGGGACTGTGGAAATCCTCAGGTTTTTCAATGTTAAACCGTGCGTATAAGTTTTCCAGCAGCTCCTCTGTGGTGTCAGAACTGTTCAGAGAGGCAGTATAGACCAGGTCGTAATTATTCCGGTCCGCGGCTAGGTTGTGAGATTGCAGCCAGTCCAGGCTCATAAAGCGCAAATGATTTGGATCATCTTGGCGCACCTGGTAAATAGCGAAACAGTCCCCTTGGTGGTTGAGAAAGGTTTCCTCTCTGGCTTGCAAGGGGGGAGAGGGGGCAGGAGGCTGTTCCTGTTGAGCGGTCAGGTCAATGCCGCGCTCCTTACAAATTTCCTTGTAGTTTCGTTCGATGTCGTTAATCAGCTCGCAGGAAGTCTTGTTGATGGTCTCCAGGCTGGCCCGCAGCTCCTTCAGCTCTTTGTCTTTGGACCAGGACGCGATATAGCCGAAGCTGTTTGCACTGGTTTCAATCCCGAAATACTGGCAGACCGCATAGGAAATGCTCTCGGCCTCCACTTCCTCGGTGTTGCGGTTCTTGGCTGCCTGTTTCACCGCCGTCAGATCTTCCTCCACCTCCAGCCGCCACTCAAACCGATTCTCGTCCACATAGCGCCAGCCTTCTTCGGCAGCGGCCTGTTCCGCCTCTGCTTCGGTGGCAAAGTCCAGGCGGAAGTCCTGCTTGGTGCCGCCCTCGCTCACCATCACGATCTTCCAGGTCGGCTCCGCCTCATACTTTTTGGGGTCGTGGAGCTTGCTGTGTGCAACCTCATGGACGGCAGCGGAAACGGTCTGCACCTCGCTCATGCCTTCCCGGATGGCGATCCGCTGCTGCTCGGAGGAAAAATAGCCGTCCATGTTCTCGGCCATCGGCTCAAACTCGATGGGAACCGGCGCGGAGCGGCGCAGCGCCTC
>CALWCD010000098.1 GCA_944376265.1 uncultured Clostridia bacterium
CATCCCAGTGGATCTCCGTGAAGGGGGGGGTCATCGTCACGCCCACCGGCACGAGGGCGGGAGCCGTGGCGGCAGAGGGGATGGCGCTGACAAAGGTGGCCAAAAAGGCGCTCAGCGCGAAGCAGATGGCAACCACCACGCTGGTAAGGCCCGTGCGGCCGCCAGCGCCAATGCCGGCAGCGCTCTCCACAAAGGTGGTGGTGTTGCTGGTGCCGAAGATGGCGCCGATGGAGGTGGCGGTGGCGTCGGCGAACAGGGCCTTGTCCATCTTGGAGTGGAAGCCGGCCTTGGTCTCCATGGCCTTCTCGTCCTCATCGGAGAAGATGCCGGTGCGCCGGCCGGTGCCGATGAAGGTGCCGATGGTGTCGAAGGTGTCGGAGATGCTGAAGGCGAAGATGGTCACCAGCACCAGGGGCAGTTTTGCCAGGTCGGTGAACAGAGAGGGAAGACCCGCCGGGGTAAAGATGGCGCAGAAGGTGGTGGGCAGGGCGGCGCAGGCTTCCGTAAAGCTGATGGTGTCGCCCAGAGCGGTGACGCCCATGGGGATGCCCAGCAGGGCAGAGGCCACGATGCCGATGAGGATGGCGCCTTTCACGTTCAGCACCAGCAGGATGATGGTGATGGCCAGGCCAATGAGGAACAGCCACAGCACGGGGGTGTTCAGCTTGGCCAGTTCGGGCACGATGCCAGAGGTGATAATGGTGGCGCCGTCCTCAGCCACCGCGCCGCCGGTGAAGTTGATCACATCGATGTTCAAGAAGCCAATGTAGGCCACAAAGATGCCAATGCCGCCGCCAATGGCGTTCTGCAGGCTGCGGGGAATGGACTTGATGATGTACTTGCGGATCTTCGTCACGGTGATGAGGATGTTGATCAGGCCGCAGATGAACACCATGGACAGAGCCTGCTGCCAGGTAAAGCCCAGGCCAAAGCACACGGTGTACACAAAGAACGCGTTCAGGCCCATGCCGGGAGCCTGGGCGTAGGGCACGTTTGCCACCAGGCCCATCACCAGGGTGCCGATGATGGAGGCGATGATGGTGGCCAGGAACACGGCGCCCCACTCCATGCCCGACGCGCTGAGCACGCCGGGGTTGACCACGATGATGTAGGCCATGGCGAAGAACGTGGTCAGGCCGGCGACGATTTCGCGGCTGACAGTGGTGCCGTTCTCCTTGAGTTTAAAGAACTTTTCCATTTACTCACCTTCCTAAATAAATTACCGCTCAAGCGGCTTGTGCCGGAGGGCTGCCCAGCCGCCGCGCCTCTGCCGAAAACTAACCGCACTGGCAGGGGTGTGCAACATTCGGGAACCATCCGGCTCAGGGTGACAGGCGCGAAAAAGCGCCTCTACGCAGATTATAATGTGGGAAAGCCGTTCTGTCAATCTGTGGGAAAACTCTTTGTAAAATTATTCGCGGTTTTTCGCGCTCCCCTGGAACAGCACACCCTCAGCGGTGCTTTTCCGGGGAGTTTTCCTCCTGGGAGCGGACCTGCCGCTTCCACGCCTTGATCTGTTCCAGACGCTGAGCTGCCCGCTGCTCGCTGCCCTGGTCCGTGGGATGGTAGTACTCTTTTCCCTGGAGAGAGGGGGGAAGGCACTCCATGGCGGTGAGCTTCTCCCGGGTGTCATGGGCATACTGGTAGCCTTCCCCGTAGTGAAGGTCCTTCATCAGCTGGGTGGGGGCGTTGCGGATCACCAGGGGCACCGGCTCCGCCAGCATCTTCTGGGCGTCCTTTTTGGCGGTTTCGTAGGCCACGTACAGGGCGTTGGACTTGGGCGCCAGGGAAAGGTACACCACCAGGTGGGTCAAGGTCACGCTGCACTCCGGCATGCCGATGAAGTGGCAGGCCTGGTAGGCTGCCGCGGCCAGCTCCAAAGCCCGGGAGTCCGCCATGCCCACGTCCTCGCTGGCAAAGCGGATCAGCCGCCGGGCCACATAGAGGGGATCCTCCCCGGCCTCCAGCATCCGGGCCAGCCAGTAGATGGCAGCGTCCGGGTCGGAGTTGCGCATGGACTTGTGCAGGGCGGAGATCAGGTTGTAGTGCTCCTCTCCGTTCTTGTCGTACAGCAGGGACTTCCGGTTGACGCACTGCTCCAGAATGTCCTTGGTCACGCAGGTGACTTCCCGCTCCCGGCGGCCGTTTAAAACCACCATTTCCAGGGTGCCCAGGGCGGTGCGGGCGTCTCCGTTGGCAAAGGAGGCAATAGTCTCCAGGGTGCCCTCCTCCAGGCGGATGTCCTGGCCCCCGAAGCCCCTGGGATCTTTCAGGGCGTTCTGGAGCAGCTGCACCAGATTCTCCGGAGTGAGTGCCTGAAGCACAAACACCTTGCACCGGGAAAGCAGCGCGGAGTTCACCTCGAAGGAGGGGTTCTCCGTGGTGGCGCCGATAAGCACAATGCTCCCCTTTTCCACAAAGGGGAGGAAGGCGTCCTGCTGGGCTTTGTTGAACCGGTGGATCTCGTCCACAAAGAGGATGGTCCGCTCCCCCAGAAGATGGTTCTGCTCCGCCTGGGCCATCACCCCTTTGATCTCCTTGATGCCGCTGGTGACAGCGCTGAAATTGATGAAGTTGGACTTTGTCTTGCCCGCGATGATCCGGGCCAGGGTGGTCTTTCCCACGCCGGGAGGCCCCCAGAAGATCATGGAGGAGACCCGGTCCTGGTCGATGAGCTGCCGGAGCACTTTGCCCTCTCCCAGCAGGTGCTCCTGGCCCACAAACTCCTCCAGGGTTCTGGGGCGCATGCGGGTAGCCAGAGGGGTGTCCTGGGGGTCTTGCTGAAAAAACGACTGTTGATTCACTTTTCTGCGCTCCCTTCCGCTCCGTGGGCCACCCGGGCCGCTGCCCAGGCCAGGGCCTTTTTCCACCGGCTCTCCACGCCCTTTCCGTGTCCGCCTTTGTTCCATTCCAACACCGTGTCCAGCTCCAGGGACCGGTAAAATTCATAGGCCTGCCGGGTGCAGTCCCCCACGGTGCGCAGCAGGGGAGGACCCCCCAGCTCCTCCCGGTCTCCCAGAGAGAGGTAGATGCTTTCCTCTTTCCGGGGCGGGTGGCCGCGCAGGTAGTCCATCCAGCCCGGGTACCACAGAGACCCGGAAAGGGACCCGGCCGCCTGGAACAGCCTCCCCTGCCTCTGGGCCCACAGGGCAAAAAGCCCTCCCAGGGAGTACCCTAATATGGCCCGCTCCTCCCACCGGGAACTGAAGAAGAACTGCCGGGTCCCATAGGGAAGGGCTGCCTCCCGAAGAAAGCGGAGATACTTTTCCCCCTCCCCCAGAAACCGTTCCCCTTCCCGAATGCCTGGGGCAGGCCAGGGGGTGAAATCCCGGTCCCCTTCCGCGGTCACAAACAGCAGCGCCACCGGGGGAAGGGACTCCCCCAGAACCGCCAGCCGGTCCTCCAGCCTCCACCCGCACAGGCACACCACGGGGAACGGCCCTGTCCCTTCCGGCACCAGGCAGGCGCAGAAACGGTCCTCCAGCTGAAAACGCTCCACATGGCCTTTCATGGGCTCCTCCTCTCCCGGCTGACTGCCGCCTTGGTTTTCTCCCTTCCATTATACCGGCACCCCTTTGAGAAAGCAACCAGCGGAAAAGGGAAGGGGGAGCTTTCTGACAAACTTCTTACAAAGCCCCCCGGCGGATTGTCTCCTGAGGCGGGCTGTGCTATGATAGACCCAAACGGGAAACCTTTGGAAAGGGGGCGGGGCCTTGACCTGGAACGCGCTGAAGTGGATCGCCATCGCTGCCATGCTTTTGGACCACACCGCCGCCGTGCTGGTCCCTTACAGTGTCCCCCTGGCCTTTGGGCTGAGCCTTTACGAAGGGATGCGCCTGGTGGGGCGGATGGCTTTTCCCATGTTCGCTTACGGCATCGCCCAGGGGTGCGTGTACACCCACAGCCCCCGGCGGTATCTGGGAAGGCTGCTGCTGTTCGGGGTGCTTTCCGAGGTGCCCTACCAGCTGGCCCTGGACCAGCCCTTTCCCCTTCACCTTGCCGCCTCTAACGTGTTTTTTACCCTGTTTGCCGGGGCCGCCTGCTGCCAGATGGTCAGGTACTGCAAAAGCAGGGGCGTGGGCTGGGCCGCGGCCCTGCCGGTGGCGGCTGTGGTGCTGGTATGCGAATTTCTGGGCACGGATTACGGCGGATTCGGGGTGCTGTTTGTGCTGATGCCCTACCTGTTTTTTGAGAACAGAACCGCCCGTCTGACAGCTTTGGGGTCGGTCACCTGTTTCTTCTATGTGGTGGTGTCCCACTTTTCCGGGTTTTCCTCAGGTCTTGCCTGGATGGGTGACCTGCCCCTGTTCTGGTACATGGTTCGGCAGACGGTGTTCGCCCTTTTGGGGGTGGGGCTGGTGGCCCTTTCCAATGGCAGGCCGGGAAGCCGGAAGGGAAAGTGGTTTTTCTACGGGTTCTATCCCACTCATTTGACGGTGCTGTTCCTTGTGGATTGGACAATAAATGGTCCCACATTTCAACTGGTAGGAGGTTGATCCCATGAAACAGAAGAGAAAGTTTCTCCCCCTTTGGGTGCTGTCCGCAGTGGCAGTCCTGTGTCTGGGGGTGTACGGGCTGATGCAGTATTTCGGCTCGCCTCTTCTCCCCGGCAGCCTGGAGCGAAGGTATGCCCGGGAAGTTTCCGCCCACCAGGAGGAGCTCTTGGACTTTTCCCAAAAGTGCCTGGAGACAAGAGCCGTCCCGGAGGACCAGTCCCTGCCGGGGTTCATCTGGGAGGTGTAGCTTACGGGGCAGGGCAGCCAGAATTCGGAGTTTTTGTTT
>CALWCD010000099.1 GCA_944376265.1 uncultured Clostridia bacterium
CAGGCAGATGTAGGGCTGCTGGCTGTACAGCTGGCGGAACTCCTCGTCGGTCTGCCACAGCTTCAGGGTGCTGTCCACCAGGTGCTGGGTGTTTTTCTCAATGTTCTCGCAGATAAAGCAGTGCTCCTCCCGGGAGTGGACTGCCGCCGCCACCTTCTTGGCCGGGGTTTTCCCCTCCGGGAACACCTGGTCCTTCACGGTTTGCAGCAGGCTTTCCAGAATCAGCGCCACAGACAGCCGGCTGCCCCGGGCCAGGATCTGGTTGAAATGCTCGGTGCAGAACCCAAGCCGGTTGGTTTCAATGCGCACGTCCGGCTCCATCATGGCGGCGCCGGTGATGTAGGTGGCCATCCGGTCCTCCAGCATGTCCCGCATGCGGCAGAAAGGGCAGCCATCCCGGGGGAGAAACACGTCGTTTACAGGAATGGAGCAGATATCTTCCCTCATGGTAAAAACCTCCAAAATGTATGTTCGACAAAATTTGTGCATAAAAACCCATTTCCCCAAAAGGCGTGAAACTTGTCCCGCCCAAGGGGGCGTTTTGTGAAAACAGGCTGGAAAACCATTTGTTTTGCCGCTAGTATACCACAAAATCGGGGAAAAGCATAGTCTTTTCTTTGTGGGGGAAAACTTTTCCCCCGCCTCCCCCCGCCCTGTGAAATGTATGTTAAATGCCTGTGGACAAACTGTGGGAAAGAAATTTCCCCAAAGCCTCTTGACACAAGATAGAGCGGGCAATTCCTGGAAAACTTCTGTATCTTGGGGTGGCAAAAAATGGGGAGGCGAGGCGATTTTTGTTCCTTTTTCGAAAAAATGGAAACTTTGTTTACATAACAAAGGGGCGTGGTGAAAACGGGGGAAAGTGGAAAACCGCATGGGGACAAGGGTTTTTCACAGTTTCCACAGAGTTTTCCACAGCTTCGTTTGAAAACTCTGGTTACGCGGGGGGAAGGTGTGGAAAAAAGTGGGGGAAGGAAGGCGTAAAAAAGAATTTTCTTGCATGAAAAGTAAAAAAATACTCAAAATGGGACCGTTCTGTCTTTCCCGCCGGAGAAATCCCGGATCCTGGCTCAATCTGACTGCATTTTTATTTGAGATTTTCTGGGAACTATGCTATAATAAGCAAAATAATGCCCGCCGGCTGCACCGGTTGCACCGGAGGCGTGTCGCACCGGTTGCACCGGAGGCGTGTCGCGTGTGGCGGTTTTCCGGAAAGGAAAGT
The DNA here is from genome assembly GCA_944376265.1 of uncultured Clostridia bacterium. Lineage (GTDB taxonomy): Bacteria > Bacillota > Clostridia > Oscillospirales > Acutalibacteraceae > Acutalibacter. The sequence goes on from CALWCD010000099.1 coordinate 1,223, forward strand.
GCGGTGCTCGCGGCGTTGGCCTGGCAAAGGGCGTCCCCCCGGCTGCACCGGCTGCACCGGAGGCGTGCCGCGTGTGGCAGTTTTCCGGGAAGGGAAGTGCGGTGCTCGCGGCGTTGGCCTGGCAAAGGGCGCGGTGACACAGGCGGCTTGGGTCTCTTTCAGGGGCCGGCGCCGTTTTCATAGAGAGTTACAGAAACAAAGGACAAGGTTACAATATGGAGAAAAACCGAGACAAGCGCCGGGATGGGCCCCGGGAAGAGGGCCCCAGGGGCGCGGACATCATCGCGGGACGCAATGCCGTCACCGAGGCGCTGAAGGCCGGGAGGGCCATTGACAGCCTGTACGTGCAGCGGGGCGAGCGTTCCGGCGCGCTGCAGGCCATTGTGCGAAAGGCCAAGGACGCCGGGGCGGCCGTCAAGGAGGCGGACCCGGTAAAGCTGGCCCACATGTGCGGCGGCGCCAATCACCAAGGGGTGGTGGCAGTGGCCGCCGTGAAGGACTACGCCACGGTGGAGGACCTGTTCCAGCGGGCGGAAGAGCGGGGCGAGCCCCCCTTCTTCCTCATCTGCGACGAGCTGGAGGACCCCCACAACCTGGGAGCGGTAATCCGCACCGCAGAGTGCGCCGGCGCCCACGGGGTGATTGTCCCCAAGCGGCGCAGCGTGGGGCTGACCTACGCGGTGGGCAAGGCCTCCGCCGGAGCGGTAGAGCACCTGCCTGTGGCGCGGGTGGGAAACCTGCCCTCCCTGCTGGAGGAGCTGAAGGCCCGGGGCCTTTGGATCTACGCCGCGGACATGGACGGCTCTCCCTGGTGTCAGACAGACTTCTCCGGTCCGGTGGCGCTGGTCATCGGTTCGGAGGGAAAAGGCGTGGGACGGCTGGTAAAGGAAAAGGCCGATTTCATCGTCTCCCTTCCCTTGAAGGGACACATCAACTCGCTGAACGCTTCCGTGGCGGCAGGCGTCCTCTGCTATGAGGTTGCCCGCCAGCGCAGCGGTTTAAAAGCCATCGATCCGTAAAAGGAGGATTTTCATCCCATGGCACAGGACAACAAGGAATTCACCCTGGAAGATATTCTGGCGGAACAGCGGGCCCAGCGGGAGTTGGAAGCGGCGGAGCAGGCGGCCCTGCAGGCTGCGAAGGACCGGCAGCCCCAGCCCCAGAAACCCCTTTCCCCGGAGCCTGCCAAGCCTGCGGCTCCTGCCGCTCCGGCGGCCCAGAAACCTGCGGCGCCCCAGAAGGAAGCCCAGGCGGACCTCAATGCCTTCGCCACCGGCACGGTGGAGATTCCCCTGCGGCAGGAGGCCCCCAAGGCGGCCCCTCAGCCTCAGCTGGAGGAGCCCCAGAACGGGAAGAAGAAAAAGAAAAAGCGGGGCGGCCTGTTTGGCAGAAAGAAACGGGTCCCCGACTTTGACGAGGCGGAAAACGACATTTACTACGGCATCCAGCTCAAGCCCATCGACGAGTACCGCATGGGCTACGACTCCGCCGGGGAGCTGACCAGCGAAGAGGAGACCTACAAGGCCCTGTTCGACGACTCCAAGAAAGCCATCGACGACGAGGTGGAACAGAACTTCCAGCGGCTTCAGAAGGAGCGGCGCCGCCGGGTGGCGGAAGCCGTTCAGACCGCCGGGGTGGACGAGGAGCAGGTGGCCGACGAGTTCGGCGTGGTGGCCCCCATGCCGGTCACCTCCTTCGCCGCGGACCCCTACGCCCGCCAGCACGGCATCGGCGTGGAGGGGAGCAAGCGGCTGCAGGAGGACATTCCGGACATACAGAAGGCCATGCTGGAGACCTCCTCGGACCAGACCATGGAGATCAAGCTGAACGTGCTCAACGACACGGTGGAGCTCCAGCGGGTAGGCAGCCAGGAGCCTGTCTCCGAAGAGACCATTCAGCGGGTGCTGGATTCCGGCGCCCCTCTGGAGGAACTGCCTCCGGAGCCCGCCTATCAGGAACCTGTGGAAGAGGCGCCTCCGGAAGAGCCCGCCGCCGGGGAAGAGCCGCTTCAGGAGCAGGCTCCTCAGGAAACGGCTCCCCCGGAGGAGCAGCTCTCCTTCGAGGACCTGTCCTCCACCCAGCCCCGGCAGGAGCCCGCGGCCCCAGCCCCGGCCCAGCCGGAAGGGCAGCCCGCGCCCCAGGCCCCTGCCGCCGCCCAGGCTCAGCAGCCTGCCGAGGCAAAAACCACCGTCATTCACCGGCCCGCCCCGGGGATCCCCCGTGTGGCCAGCGTGTTCGAGTACCGCCCCCGCAGCGTGCCCACCCACATCATCCATGCGGACGTGCTCCAGAGCGCCCTGCTCTCCGAGTCGGAAGAGCTGCGGCAGCAGGCGGAGAAGCAGGAGAAAAAGGAGCGGAAAGCCGCTGCCAAGCGCCGGGTGCGCAACCAGAAGCTGGAAACGCCCCAGGAGCCGGAACCCCCTGTGCCCGACGCGGACACGGGAGAGTCCATCGACGACTACACCGGTCCCGAGGACGCCAAGTCCATTTCCCACGAGCTCCGGGGAGAGATGCGGGAGCTCACCCTGCGGATGATGATCACCGGAGTGTCCACCCTGCTGCTGGCCATTGTGAACGTGATCTTTGGAATGCAGTTCGGCGCCGGCGGGGACCTGGGTTCCCTGCCTGTGGTGTACGTGGTGCTGACCCTGGTGTTCCTGGCGGTGGCGGTGGGCGTGTGCTACCGCACCGTGAAAAACGGCCTGAAAGCCCTGTTCGCCTTTAACGCCAATTCCGACAGCGCAGCCGCGGTGGCGGCGGTGGCGGTGGCCATCCAGGCGGTGGCGGCGGCCTTCTTCCGCAGCGAGGTCTCCCAAGGGGAGCTGCACCTGTACGCGGTGATCCTCTCCGCCATTCTGTTTGTCAACTCCGCAGGCAAGCTCACCATGATCCGCCGGATCCACTCCAACTTCCGGTTTGTCACTTCCCGGGAGCAGAAGTACAGCCTGCGGCTTTACGATGACCACAACACCGCCTTGAAAATGGCCAAGGACTGCGTGGCGGAAAGCCCGGTCATCGCCTACCAGTGCCGCGCCGGCTTTTTGAAGCGGTTCCTGGAGCTCTCCTACAAGCCCGACCCCTCCGAGTCCGCCTCTCAGCTGATGGCCCCCATCGGGCTTATCGCCTCCCTGGTGCTGTGCATTGCCTGCCTGCTGCTCACCAGCAGCGTGCCCACGGCCATCAGCGCCTTCGCGGCAGCCAGCTGCGCCTGTGTGGCGGTGTCCAACATGCTCTCGGTGAACCTGCCTATCAGCCGCCTGTGCCGCACCGCCCGCCGGGCCGGCGCCATGGTGGTGGGCTATGAGGGGGTGGAACAGCTGGGCAGCGTAAACGCCGTCATGGTGGACGCTGAGGACCTGTTCCCCCGGGGCACCGTGGTTCTAAACGGCATTAAGACCTTCGGCGGCCGCGGGGACGTGGAGGACGCGGTCATGGCCGCCTCCGCCCTGATGAAGAAGGTGGGCGGCCCCCTCTCCGGGGTGTTCGACCAGGTCATCAGCGAAAACGAGGACGCCCTGCCCCAGGTGGAG
>CALWCD010000100.1 GCA_944376265.1 uncultured Clostridia bacterium
GGGGCAGCGATACGCCGTTTACCATTACGGTTACCGCCGCCGACGGGGAGACTAAGTCCGTGTACCAGGTGATGGTCCACCGCCAGGAGAAAAGCGCTTCAACAAACGCTTCCGGAGGAACTTCCGCCTCCAACGAGGGCGGGGATTCCTCCAAGCCTGGGTCGGGAAGTGGGGGAGATGGGACCGAGGAAAGCGGGGCGCTTTCGGAGAACGCTCAGGGAAACGGCCAAGCCATTGTTCAGGAGCAGGGGGATCCAGGCGCGGCTGAGAACGATTTCACCCCCGCCGGCGGCGAAGACAGCTCTTCGGCAGGAGGACTTCTTCTCCAGAACGGGGACAGTTCTCTCCTTCCCGGCATGATAGCCATGCTGTGCTTTGTGTTGTTCTGTTTCCTCTCGGAGCCTCTGGCAAAATCTCTGGCGAAGCGGTTCCCGGAGAAGAGGGCGGCGGACTCTTCGGAAAAGGATCCTCCCGCCTCCACCTGAAAGCAAAGACCTTCCTCCAATCAAGGGGGAAGGTCTTTTTTTAGGCTTCCTGTCTGTTTTGGGCTCTGCGGAGCCTCTGCTGCACCCGCACGTCCTTGCCCAGGAATTCCAGCTTGCCGTAATAGCCGGTCACCCGGGAGGCAAACCGCTGGGAATACCGATCCTGAAGCTCCTTCAGGGAAAGGTTGGTGCTGATGATGGTGGGCTTGTTGGTGAGCATCCGGGTGTTGACAATGTTATAGAGGGCGGCGTTCACATAGGCCGAGGGGAACTCCGTGCCCAGGTCGTCCAGGATCAGCAGGTCGCACTCCATCAGCTGGGCGTTGGTGTCCTCATCCTGGGGTGTGTCCCGGTCGAACCGCTCCCGCTCCAGGGCCACGGCAAAGGTTTGGGCCGACCCGTAGATCACCCCAAAGCCTTTCTCAATGGCTTTTCCCGCGATGGCCAGAGAGAGATGGGTCTTGCCGAGGCCGGTGCCCCCTTTGAACAGCAGGCTGGGGGAGTCGGCCCGGAACTTTTCCCCGTAGCTCTGGCAGGCCCGGAATACCTTCTCCATTTGACGGTAAGTCTTTTCGTCCTCCTTGTAATAGTCCAGGGAGAAGCTTTCAAAGGTGCAGTTCTCCAGGGGCACGCTCATGCTCAGCTTGTCGTAGGCCAGCCGCCGCTGGAGGTTTTTCAGGCAGGAGCACATCCGCCCGTCCACAAAGCCCGTATCCCTGCAGAGCAGGCACCGGTATTGAGGCGTCACATCCGCTTCTGTGAGATGGTTTTCCTCCAACAGCCGGCTGTACTCTGCCTTCAGGGCAAGGCCCCGGTCCTTCATCCGGGTGATTTCCGCACGGGCGTCCCCTCCGGAAAGCACTGCCTTGGCGGCGCCTGCGGCGTTCTGGGCCATCTCCTCCCGGATTTCCCTTGCCCGGGGGCACTGTGCGTAAAACCGCTCCCTTCCCAAATCTGCCCGCTCTTCGGCCTGGCGTTTGCGCATTTCCAGTTCCTGCAGCGCCGCCTGATAAGTTTTCCTTCCGTATCCCATGGATCACAGCTCCTCCGGCAAATCGAAAAAGCTCATCTTTTCCAGCTCTTCGATATCATAGGTCTTAGCGTTTTCACGGTCTTCCTTCTTTTTGGCGTCCAGCGCCTCCAGCTCCTGGAGGTTTCTCACACCGTTCTTGTGCCATCCTTCCAGGATCTTGTCTATGTAGCTGACGTTGAATTTCCCCGTGTTGTCCACACACCGCTCGTAGGCGGCGGAGAGCATTTCCCCGGTGAATTTCCACTGCCACACCCACCGGAAGGCAGCCTCCTCCTCCTTTTTGGAGGGAGAGCGGCGGGGAAGCCCCGCAGCGGACTGGACCTTGGCCCAGGCCTGGCGCCGCTGGTCCAGGTCCTGCAGCTTGTTTTCCGCGGCCTCCAGGGTGAAAATCCCGCTCTGGGCCCAGTCTCTGGCCACGGAATCAATATAGGAGGTGCCGGTTTTCCCCACCTCTTTGGCGTAGTGGATGAGCATCACCACCACCTCCACCGGCAGGCCGTAGTCGTCGCAGACGGTGAGCAGGGTGGCGGCCATAGCGGGGGAAATGGTCTTTCCAAAGGTGGTTTCCGCCTCCTGCATGAGGAAACGTATCTCCGGAGACTCTCCCATCCGCGCTGTAAGATGCTGGGTGTCAGGCTTCAGCAGCCGCTTTTTAGGCGGCAGGGTGTTCGGTTCCTTGGGCGAAGGGGCCGAAACGCTGGGGACAGGGCAGGGGGAATCTTCCACGGGAGCAGGGATGAGCTGTCCCTCTTTGCCCAGGAGCAGGCCCTCCTGCACCCAGTATTCCACCGCGTCCAGCACGCTGTCCTGATCCAGTCCCAGTTCCGCGGACAGTTCTTCCGTAGAGACAGCCTCCCCCGGGTGGCGCAGCATCCACAGCAGCACCTGAAGCTGTTCCTTGCCGGCCAGTTTCAAATAGCGGTCCACCAAAGCTGTAGGAACGGCGAATACGCTGTTCCACAGGCCCATTTGTAACGTGTATTCCATGTCCATCTTCTCTCCCAAAGTCATTCGCACAGTGAAAAACTGCGACTATTATAGCACACATTCCGCCGGGAAAAAAGCGCAAATTCATCTTGACTCCCATCTTGTTTTCCTGTATAATAATTGAGCGTTACGGGTAACCAAAGCGTGCTGGAGTGGCTCAGTCGGTAGAGCAGCTGATTCGTAATCAGCAGGTCGAAGCAGTCCCAAAAGCCCGCAAACCCGCATGAAATCAGCGTTTTCCCGTTTGCCCATCGGCTCGTTCCGGTCAGTTTGGTGTTTATTTGGTGCTTATTCTTAAAAACAAGGTTTTTGCCTTCATCATGCTGGTGTAGCTCAGTCGGTAGAGCAGCGCACTCGTAATGCGCAGGTCGCTGGTTGTTGCTAAGGGTGAACAACCGGGCAGGAACACATTGGGCCTCCGGTTGCAGCCTTAAAGGGTAGAAAGTAACGGAAATAGGAATATGCTGGAATAGCTCAGTTGGTAGAGCAGCTGATTCGTAATCAGCAGGTCGCGTGTTCAAGTCACGTTTCCAGCTCCATGAAAAAGCCTGGGTACCCGTGTGGTTCCCAGGCTTTTTTGCGTTCCCGGATTATTCTTCTTTCTGCCCGAAAAGCAGGGAAAGAAGGGGACAAAAGGTGCCCCCCGTGCAGAAAAAAGCTCCGCAAAAGGCCCCTCCGGGCCCTGTGCGGCCCAGGAAGGCGGGTGGGGACGCCAGCTGGGGCTCGGACCCGCAGACGAGAAGAAAGTCCCAAAAACCAAAATTTCTCGGCTTGTTCAAAGCGTGTTTCTAATTTCGACATATCTTGCGTGGCACTGGATGATACAATAAAAATGGCGAAAGCCAATACCATAGCATTCCGGTGAGGTTCACACTCTGTGTGACCTCAGGCATTCATGAGCCCCCCGAATCAACAATCATTCCACTGCGGGTGGATTCCATGAACGTCCACAGTATTTGGCGCTGTGCCGGCAGCGTGGTGTGGCCCTTCCGCGATGCGGAAAGGAAAAAACTTGAACCAAGTAGAAATCTTCTACAACGGTGAGGTAGTATCAGTGCCAAAGGAGGTTGCAGACTTCCTGGAGCAGGATCGGAAACGGGCGGCAGCCCAGGACAAACGGGACGAGAGGCATCTTAGTAAAAGTGAGTTTGAAACGGTGCTGTCCTGTGTGACCAGCTGTGTGTCTGTGGAGGAGACCGTGCTCCGGAGCCTCCAGCTTGAAAATCTGCGGGACGCTGTCAAGGCCCTGCAGGAGGAGGACCAAAAGCTCATCTCCCTCCGCTACGACAGCGAGCTGACCATGGAGGAGATGGGGAAACTCCTCGGTGTCTCCAAAATGGCAGTCTCAAAGCGACTGAAAAAACTTCACCAAACCCTGAAAAGCTCTGTCGTGTGACAGGGCTTTTCGCCCTTTCCGGGGTTTTTATGGGTTTGTTGGGAGTTTGCGACGGAGTTCTCCTTGCGTAGAAGAAGTAGCCTCCTCGAATAAGGCATCGTTCCGTGTTACAGAGCAAAAAAATAGCGGGAATCACACAACAAGTGTTTATTCCCGCTTTTTTACATTGCTATAATGATATTCCGTGGAGGCTGCAGGCAGTACAGGTCAGCAAAAAAACGCAATTATGCCGCACCAGATAAATTTTCCAATTCTACGCATAACTGTTTCCTCACGGAACAAAAGTAAGGAACAAGGCAAGCGCCACAATCCCCACCATCAGCAGTGCCCAAAAGGCGCTGATTGCCGTGGATGCGATGTTGATCATGCTGCGGCTTTCCCTGCTCCGCACACATACCACCGAAAGGATCAGGCCCAGCAGGACAAAAACGATATTCGCTCCGGCCCAAGCGGTTCGGACTCCGTCCGACAACGAAAGGTGCAGGAACGACGGGGCGAGAGCTGCCAACGGCAG
>CALWCD010000101.1 GCA_944376265.1 uncultured Clostridia bacterium
AATCTTCCCGATGGCCGCCTCGTGAATGAGGGCCGCGTCCCCGTGGTTGGCAGACAGCTCCGGAGAGGCGTCCACCCGGCCGCGGTCGGCGATGATGGCGTCGCACTCAGAATGGCCGGCACAGGGGGCGTTGCCCACAATTTTGGAGCGGTAGGCCTGGTAGGAATCCCCCTTTGCCACGGAACGGGATACCAGGTCCGTGGAGGAACCCTCCCCATTCATGACCACCTCAAAGTCGGTGTAGGCTTCCTGCTTGTACTCGGTGAGCAGCCGCTCCCGGATCAGCAGCTTAGCCTTGGGGCCCAGGGTGGCTTTGGTCTTGCGGGTGGTCCGGTCCACCCCGCCGATCTGAGAGGTGTCCATCTCCAGGACTGCCCCCTCCTTCAAATCACACTGGGTGACAGGGTCAATGGAGCGGATTCCCTCTCCCTTGCCGGTGCCCACGTGCTTTTCGATGTATTTCACCCGGGCTCCCTTCTCCAAAAAGAACCGATGGATGCCGTTGTGCCGGGCAGGCTCCCCGTTTTCCGTGTGAACGCCGCAGCCAGCTACAATGGTCACGTCGGCGTACTCCCCCACATAAAAGTCGTTGTACACCAGGTCGTCCACGTCCCCGTGGGTGACGCAGGCGGGAATGGACACAGTCTCCCCTTTGGTGCCGGGGAGGATGTGGATGTCCAGGCCGGGCAGGTCCTTCTTTGTTTCAATCTTGATGTGCTCCGTGGACTGACGGCCGGCGCAGCCTCCGTCCTCCCGGATATTGAAGGCGCCTTTGAAGCCGCCGGTCCAGTCGGACACCAGTTTCAGCAGTTCTTCTGTTACGCTTTTCACGCGAACACCGCCTCTCTTTTGGCGCAGGCGCCGCACTGAATGTTGCCCTCCATCAGCCCGGGAAGGATCTCCTGGGCAGGGCCCTTTTCCTTCAGGGTGCCGGCGGAGATCACCACCAGCTCGTCGGCAATCTGCAAAATCCGCTCCTGGTGGGAGATGATAATCAGCGTCCCCTGGAGTTTGCCCCTGAGGCTCTGGAACACGTCGATCAGGTTGGCAAAGCTCCACAGGTCAATGCCCGCCTCCGGTTCGTCAAACAGGGACAGCTTGGTGTGCCGGGCCAGCACCGTGGCGATCTCAATGCGCTTGATCTCCCCGCCGGACAGGGTGGCGTCCACTTCCCGGTTGATATACTCCCGGCCGCAGAGCCCCCCCCGGCTGAGCATTTCGCACAGCTTGTCCGTGGGCAGCTTTTTCCCTGCGGAGAGCTCCAGCAGCCGCCGGACCGTAAAACCCTTGAAGCGCACCGGCTGCTGAAAGGCAAAGCTCACCCCCTGGCGCGCCCTTTCCGTCACGTTCAGCTGGGTGATGTCCTGCCCATCCAGGATAATCTTGCCGCTGTCGGGAGTCTCCAGCCCGGCGATGATCTTGGCCAGGGTGGTCTTGCCGCCGCCGTTGGGCCCGGTGATCACCGTCAGTTTGCCTTCCGGGATGGAAAGGCTCACGTCCCGCAGCACCTGGTTGCCGCCGGGGGCGGTCCAGGAAATATGTTGCAGTTCCAGCATAATGCCTTCTCCTCTCTTCTTTTCCGGCAGCAGCCCGGCGGATCTCCCCATGGAAAAACCGCCGGGCCTGCCCTTCCCTTCTTCAGGGTTCCCAGAATATTGTAAATTATTTTCGTCCCGCTTGCAAGGCCCTGGAGGCATTTAGAATGGCGATCACCGTGACGCCCACATCGGCGAACACCGCTTCCCACATGTTGGACAGACCGAAGGGAGTAAGTGCCAGCACTAGAAGCTTCACCCCCAAGGCGAACACAATGTTCTGGCGGACAATCCCCAGGGTGCGCTTGGAGATCTCCATGGCCTTGGCAATTTTCGAGGGCTTGTCGTCCATGAGAACGATGTCCGCTGCCTCAATGGCGGCGTCAGACCCCAGGGCTCCCATGGCGATGCCGATGTCCGCCCGGGACAGCACCGGCGCGTCGTTGATGCCGTCCCCCACAAAGGCCAGCTTTCCCTTCCGGCTTTTCTCCTTCAAAAGGGCCTCCACCTTGGCCACTTTATCCCCCGGCAGCAGCTGGGTGTACACCTGGTCCAGACCCAGGTCCCGGGCCACCTGCTCCCCTACTGCCCGGGCGTCTCCGGTGAGCATGACGGTTTTCGTCACACCCTGGGCTTTCAGGGCAGCAATGGCGTCCCTGGCATCCGGCTTGATCTCGTCGGAGATCACCAGGTGGCCGATATACTTTCCGTCCACCGCCACATGGACCGTGGTCCCCACGTGGTGGCAGGGGTGCCACTTCACGCCGATCTCCTCCATGAAGGTGTCGTTTCCCGCGCAGACGGTTCTGCCGTCCACCTGGGCCCGGACGCCCCGGCCGGAAAGCTCCTCCACCCGGCCCACCCGGGAGGTGTCAAGCTCCTTTCCCCAGGCCTCCTTCAAAGACTTGGAAATGGGGTGGTCGGAATAGCTCTCCGCCAGGGCCGCAAGCTCCAGCAACCCCCTTTCCGAGCACTCTTCCGGATGGATGGCAGTGACGTTGAACACCCCTTTTGTCAGGGTGCCGGTCTTGTCGAACACCACCACTTCCGTGTTGGCCAAGGTCTCCAGGTAGTTGCCCCCCTTTACCAGGATGCCCTGGCGGGAAGCCCCGCCTATGCCGCCGAAGAAGCTGAGGGGCACGGAAATTACCAGCGCGCAGGGGCAGGACACCACCAGGAAGATCAGCGCTTTTTCCACCCATCCAGCCCAGCCGCCCAGAAACAGGGGCGGCACAATGGCCAGCACCGCGGCGCACAGCACCACCACCGGGGTGTAATACCGGGCAAACCGGGTGATAAAGTTCTCCGCCCGGGCCTTCTTGGCGCTGGCGTTCTCCACCAGGTCCAAGATCTTTGCCACGGTGGATTCCTCATAGGCCTTGGTCACCCGCACCCGCAGCAGCCCGCTCTGGTTGACGCATCCGCTGATCACGTCGTCCCCAGGGGCCACCCGGCGGGGCACGCTTTCCCCGGTAAGAGCGGAGGTGTTCACCAGGGAGGTTCCCTCCAGCACCACCCCGTCCAGGGGGACCTTCTCCCCCGCCTTCACCGTGATGGTGTCCCCCACGGCAACCTCCTCCGGGTCCACCGGGACCAGCTTTCCTTCCCGCTCCACGTTGGCGCTGTCAGGGCGGATGTCCATCAGGGCGGCGATGGACTTCCGGGACTTGCCCACGGCGTAGCTCTGGAACAGCTCTCCCACCTGGTAGAACACCATGACAAACACCGCTTCCGGGTACTCCCCTTCCCCGAAAAACCCGGTGCAGAAGGCCCCCACCGTGGCCAGGGCCATGAGGAAGTTCTCGTCGAACACCTGGCCGTGGGCAATGTTCCGGGCGGCCTTCCACAGCACGTCCCAGCCGATAACGAAATAGGCGGGCAAAAACAGGGCGAACCTCCACACCCCCTCGTAGGGCACCAGCACCGCCCCCACCAGGAGCAGCACGCTTGCCGCAATGCGGACCACCATCTTTTTCTGCTTTCTGGTCATAGCTCTCAGATCCTCACTTGGTCAAATTAGAACGGCTTGAAAATGCTGCAAGCATCCTTTACAGGTGAATGACGCAGTCGGGCTCGATCCGCTTGCAGGCCTTGACGATCTGCTTCAAGATGTCTTCCCACCGGCTGTCGTCCGCGTCCAGGGTGAGCTTCTGGGTGAGGAAACTGACAGTGGCGTCGTTGACCCCGTCAATCTTCTTGATGGCGGTCTCCATTTTGGCGGCGCAGTGGGCACAGTCTAAATCGGTGAGCTTGTAGGTTTTTTTCATGGCTAAGACTCCTTTATCAGAAACTGTATGAGCTTACTCGGTCACATGGTCCATGCCCTGGCCCAGGATGGCCCGCACATGGTCGTCGGCCAGGGAGTAGAACACGGTTTTGCCCTCCCGGCGGTATTTCACCAGCTTGCTCTTTTTCAGCACCTGGAGCTGGTGGGAAATGGCCGACTGAGTCATGCCCAGCAGCTGGGCAATGTCGCACACGCACATTTCCGCCTCAAAGAGCACGTAGAGGATCTTCACCCGTGTGGAATCCCCAAACACCTTGAACAGCTCCGCCAGGTCGAAGAGGGTCTCCTCCGAAGGCAAGGCCTGGTTTACCCGGTCCACAATCTCCTGATGGACAAACAGGAACTCGCACTGAGGGACGTTTTTCTGGTCCGGCACATTTCATCACCCTTTCATATGAGCAACTGTTCATATATATACTACGCAAAACCCGGCGGGTTGTCAAGGTCCCGCCGGGCTTTTTTAGTGCCTTTAGGCTTAACAAAACCCCTGGTTCTACCAGGGGTAAATAAAAAGCCTTGGCAAATAAAACCT
>CALWCD010000102.1 GCA_944376265.1 uncultured Clostridia bacterium
CCCAGCCGGAACGCCCGCCACGGCCACGCCTTCACCTCCCAGGGCTGCCGGAACCTGTTTAACGCCAAATACGAGCTGGACGAAAGCCCCTTGGACGAGGAATGCCAGTGCCCGGTGTGCCAGAAATTCACCCGAGCGTACATTCACCACCTGTTCAAGGCTGGGGAAATGCTGGCCATGCGGCTGACGGTGATGCACAACCTGTACTTCTACAACCACCTGATGGAGCAGATCCGGGAAGCGCTGGCTCAGGGACGGTACGAGCAGTTCTACCGGGAACGGGTGGAGGTCCTGGGAAAACGGATCTAAAATGGAAAACTTTTTTCTATTTGCTTGCAACTTTGCCCGGTTCTTGATATAATCTAACCATTAATTCGGAGGTGCAATGACAAAATGAATCAGTTTATGGCTCTTGACACTACTTCGGCGACTGCCGGCGGCGGTCTGCAGATGATCATCATGCTGCTGGTGTACGGCGTGTTCATTGTGGCGCTGTATTTCATCTTCTTCCGGCCCCAGAGCAAGAAGAAGAAGAAGGAAGCCGAAATGCGGAAGAACGCCCAGGTGGGTGACGAAATCACCACCATCGGGGGCGTGTGCGGCCGTATCGTTGCCGTGAAGGACGAGACCGACTCCATCATCATCGAGACCGGCAGCGACAAGTCCAAGCTGCGGGTTAAGCGCTGGGCCATTGGCAGCGTGGATACGGTGCACGAGGACGATCAGACCTGAGCAGGGCCCATACAGAACTGAAAGAAGAGGTGTGCTGCCTCTTCTTTTTTTATGGGTCCCTTGCTTCCCCTTTGGGACGGGAGAGAACTGTGGGATGCGCCCTTGAGAACCTGGAGAATTTTGTTGGGAGGGATTGCAATTTTGCCGGTAATTCTCTATAATGAAGTCAAAGAAAAAGTGGAGGGCCTCTTCTTGTATTGTGGCCTCCCGCTGAAATATAAGGAGTGATACCAATGAAATTAGGCGTGCTCACCAACGTGATCGGCGAAACCCCTCTCAAGGAGGCGCTGGCGTATTTCAAGTCTTTGGGCGCCCAGATGGTGGAGATCGGCTGCGGCGGTTATCCCGGCAAGGATCACTGCGATCCTGGCGTGCTGCTTCATGACGAGGAGAAATTCCAGGAGTTCGTCAAGACCATTGAGGAGTCCGGCCTGGAGATCAGCGCCCTCAGCTGCCACGGCAACCCCATCCATCCCAACAAGGAGATTGCCAAGCAGTTTGACGACGATATGCACGACGCCGTCCTCATGGCGGAAAAGCTGGGCATTCATCAGATCAACTGCTTCTCCGGCTGCCCCGGCGACTGCCCCGAGTCCAAGAACCCCAACTGGGTGGTCTGCGCCTGGCCCAACGACTACCTGGAAGTGCTGGACTACCAGTGGAACGAAGTGCTCATTCCCTACTGGAAGGACTTTGTGGCCTTTGCCAAGGCCCACGGCGTGAACAAGATTGCTCTGGAGATGCACCAGGGCTTCTGCGTGTACAACACCTACACCCTGAAGAAGCTCCGTGAGGCGGTTGGTCCCGAAATCGGCGCCAACCTGGACCCCAGCCACCTGATCTGGCAGGGCATGGACCCCATCAAGGTCATCCGCGCCCTGGGCGGCGAAGCTATTTTCCACGTCCATGCCAAGGACACCAAGATCGACCCCATCAACGCTCCCATCGACGGCACTCTGGACACCCGCTCCTACTCCGACGAGATCCATCGTTCCTGGATCTTCCGCTCCATCGGCTACGGCCACGACGAGCTGTTCTGGAAGGATTTCGTCAGCCAGCTGCGGCTGGTGGGCTACGACTACGTGCTGAGCATTGAGCACGAGGACAGCCTGATGAGCAAGAACGAGGGTCTGGTGAAGGCCTGCGACGTGCTGAAGCGCTCCATCACCTTCGAGGACCGCATGACCGACATGCGCTGGATCTAATCGAGAAACCCATCTAAAACAGAAGGAAGCCATTCTCTTGGGAGTGGCTTCCTTTTTTTGTGCATCTTAAGAATGGGAACTGGGAGTTCAGGGCGCCGCTGACGAGAGCTCCAGGACGGAAGAGAACCACTTCCCGTTTTCCCGGTAAAGCAGCTGGGCCCCGGAAAGGTCCGTATCCAGGGGGAGGTAGGCGGTAAAGGGGTACCCTTCCTGGCCCTCCTCCAAGACTCCCACCGGAGAGACCTCATAGGTGGACCCGTTTGCCTGGAGGTAGAGGGGAGAGTCCGTGTCGCAGGGGCTCACTTGTCCGGTAACCGTCACATAGCCGGGGGTGCTGGGGGACTGAGTCCCCTGGGCCATGGCCTCGTGGTCCCCGGGCTGGACCGGCTGGGAGAATTCCACCTCCGGTGCCGGGAAAATAAAGGGAATCTGGGCCAGCAGGGGCAGGTTCCGCTCCACGATTTCCACCACCACATAGTCCGCGTCAATTTGGTCCATCAGCTCCAGGTTGTAGGGCTGGGCCCGGGAGAACAGAGCATGGCCGAAGGATTCCGCCATCAGGCTGTGAAGAGTGTTGCCGAAAGAATCCCGGAACATCAGCAAGTTCCCCCAGGTGCCATGGCTGCTGGTCTGAATCCGCAGGTCGTCCACGTCCCGGATGGGAGTGTCATAGGTGAAATCCAGCGCCTCCGCGAACTCCCACTGCTGGTCCAGCAGGGAGGAGGCGGGGTAGAGCATCTGGTACAGGTCCCCGGCATGGGTGGCCTGGTAGCTGCCCTCTTTGGAAAAGGCGTCCCCGGTAAGCCCCAGGTTTTCCAGGAGGACATCGTCAGCCAGGGCGGCGCCCCGGTAGGTCCAGTGGGAGTCCAGCTTGTGGTAGAGGACTTCCTCCTGGCGCTGGAATGCCTCCAGCAGGTCGGCGCAGGCCACGCCTTCCTCCGCGAGGGCTTCCTTCACCTGGGCACAGGAGGTCACCTCACCCCGCTCCAGCCCGCTGGGCCCGTACTGGGGATAGAGGGACACCTTGTTGGGAGCGGCGGTAAACAGGAAGGAAGCGCCTTGGCTCTCCACATAGTCCCGGGCCAGGGCAAGGGACCTACCAATGGCGTAGGCCTGGCGGTCTGTCAGGCAGTCGGCGCCGGTGAAGTCGTCCAGGGTCTCCGCGTAAAAGAGCCAGCCCTCTTTGCCCAGGGCCACCTGGTCCTGGGAGGAGGTGTGGAACACCCCGGCTTTCAAGGCGGAGTCGGCGGTGATCAGCTCCTGGCGGAAGGCGAAGTGGTCCCCGAAATAGTTCGCGGCGTCGGACATCACGTCCAAATTCCAGGAGCCGTCGGGCTGGGTGAGCACCGGCTTGGGAGAAAGCACCTCGTTGGCGGCGGCCTGGCTCTCCCCGAAGACCAGCATTCCCAAGCCCGGGATGCTGCAGGCGCAGAAAAAGAGGATCACAAACAACGTGGAACATCTCTTTCCCATGGACAGATCCTCCTTTTCTTAAAACCGGAAATAGATGAAGGGATTGAACTCGCTGCCTGCCAGGTTCATGGCGCACAGGCAGAACAGGACCGCCGCTGCCCCGTAGGAAACGCCTTCCAGCAGTCTTCCGCCTTTCCCGCGGGCTGTCCTGGTTCGGAGCCAGGGGAGCAGGGGGAAGGAAAAGAGCATTCCCAGGAGCACGGTCACCACGTTGAGGGGCGTCAGCAGCTGGCGAAGAAGGGCGTCGCTCTGAAGGGTGAAGGAAAAGCCGGAAACCATCTGAGAGAATATGCGGCCGGCTTCGGGAAGGGTGTCTGCCCGGAAGAGGACAAACCCCAAAAGCACCACCAGGGGCGTGACCACGCGGCCTGCCCACCGGCGGATTTTCCCCCGGGGAGGAAGCAGGTCCTCCGCCACGATGAACGCTCCGTGCCACAGGCCCCACAGCACAAAGTTCCAGGAGGCGCCATGCCACAGGCCGGTGCAGAGAAACACCAGACCCTTGTTCAGCTCCGTGCGGAGCCTGCCCTTCCGGTTGCCCCCCAGCGGGATGTACAGGTAATCCCGGAACCAGGAGGAGAGGGAGATGTGCCATCTCCGCCAGAATTCCTTGATGGACCCGCTGAGATAGGGGTAGTTGAAGTTCTCCAGGAAGTGGAAGCCGAACATCCGGCCCAGGCCGATGGCCATGTCGCTGTAACCGGAGAAGTCAAAGTAGATCTGCAGGGTGTAGCAGAGGGCGCCCAGCCAGGCCAGGCGGATGTCCAACTGCTGGGTTTGGGCGGAAAACACCA
>CALWCD010000103.1 GCA_944376265.1 uncultured Clostridia bacterium
CGTGGCCGTGGCGGGCGTTCCGGCTGGGCATGACACAGTCGAACAGGTCCACCCCCCGGTACACCGCTTCCAGAATGTTGGCCGGCGTCCCCACCCCCATGAGATAGCGGATCTTGTTTCGGGGCATGTGGGGCTCCACCGCCTCTATCATCCGGTACATCTCCTGGGTGGGCTCTCCCACCGCCAGGCCGCCGATGGCGTAGCCATCCAGGTCCATGTCGGCAATGCGCTTCATGTGCTCCACCCGAAGATCCTCGAAGGTGCAGCCCTGGTTGATGCCGAACAGCAGCTGGTGGGGGTTGAGGGTATCCTCCAGACTGTTGAGCCGGGCCATCTCCTTTTTGCAGCGCTCCAGCCACCGGGCGGTGCGGGCACAGGAAGCCTTGGCGTACTCGTAGGTGGCGGGATTCTCCACACACTCGTCAAAGGCCATGGCAATGGTGGACCCCAGGTTGGACTGGATGCGCATGCTCTCCTCCGGTCCCATGAAGATGCGATGGCCGTCCACATGGGAGGCGAAGGTGACGCCTTCCTCTTTGATATTCCGCAGCTTAGCCAGGGAGAACACCTGGAACCCGCCGCTGTCGGTGAGCACAGGCCCCTCCCACCCGGTGAATTTCCGGATGCCCCCCAGCTTCTTCACGGTCTCGTCTCCCGGCCGCAGGTGGAGGTGATAGGTGTTGCACAGCTGCACCTGGCAGTGGAGGTCCTTCAAATCGTAGGCGGACACCGCCCCTTTGATGGCGCCGGCAGTGGCCACATTCATAAAGGCAGGGGTCTGCACCGTGCCGTGGACCGTTACAAACTCGCCCCGGCGGGCAGCGCCTTCCTGTTTGATCAATCGATACATGGACTAGCTCCTTTGTTTCAAACTCCCAAAAAAGTGCGGTGCTGAGAAAGCCCTCAACACCGCGTTTCTACGTTACAGATTATACCGTTTTTTCTCCAGGCCGTCAAGGCTTGAACGCCTTACCCCACGGTTTCGCAGCTCACCGGGGTATAGCCGGCTTCCGTAACAGCGTCCAGAAGCGTCTGGTCCGCCACGTCCTTGTCCAGGGTGACGGTGGCTTTTTTGCTTTCCAGCTCCACCACCGCTTCACGGACTCCTTCCACGCCTGCCAGGGCTTTCTGCACGTGGGCCTGGCAATGGGCGCACATCATACCGTCTACGATCAACACTTTTTTCATTTCGGTTGTTCCTTTCTGCGGTTCCGGCTCGGTCCCGGCCGGGAACGCGGTTGTTTGAAGTGATTCTGTTCTATGAGAACCCTCCTCTTGGGAAGGGAGTTCCTCCTTGCGGGTTCTGCTTTTAAAGAACCGCAGCCGCAGGGCGTTTGTCACCACGCACACGGAGCTGAGGCTCATGGCGGCGGAACCGATCATAGGGCTCAGCCGCAGGCCGAAGGCCGGGAACAGGGCCCCCGCCGCCAGAGGGATTCCCAGCACGTTGTAGAAAAAGGCCCAGAACAGGTTCATGTGGATGTTCCGCACCACCGCCCGGCTCAGGTCGATGGCGGCGGCCACGTCTTCCAGGGAATCCTTCATCAGCACCACGTCCGCCGACTCAATGGCAATGTCCGTGCCCGCCCCAATGGCGATGCCGATGTCCGCCCGTGTCAGGGCCGGGGCGTCGTTGATGCCGTCCCCTACCATGGCCACCTTGTGGCCTGCCTCCTGCAGCGCCCGGATGTGGGACTCCTTCTGGGTGGGAAGCACGTCCGACACGGCTTGTTCAATGTCCAGTTCCTTCCGAATGGCCTCCGCGGTCACCCCGTTGTCGCCGGTGAGCATGACCACGTGAAGGCCCATCTCCCGGAACCGTGCAAGGGCTGCCCGGCTGGTTTCCCGCACCGTATCCGCCACGGCGATAACCCCCGCCAGCCTGCCCTCCCGGGCGAACAGCAGGGGTGTTTTGCCCTCCCGGGCAAACCGGTCCGCCGCCTGTTGGGCCCTCTGAAGCTCCTCCCGGGCGGACAAAGCGCCCCTTTCCCCAAGGAACGCCAGATTCCCCGCCAGGTACTGCTTCCCTTCCACCAGGGCGGAAACACCCCGGCCGGCCACGGCTTCAAAACGCTCCGCCTGGGGCAGGGAAAGCCCCTGCTGGGCCGCGTATTCCACCACCGCCTGGGCCAGGGGATGCTCGCTGCCCCTTTCCACAGCCGCTGCCTCCAAAAGGAACTGTTTCTCCGAAAGAGAGCCGTCCACTACCAGCACATCCGTCACGGAAGGGTGACCGGAAGTGATGGTGCCCGTCTTGTCCAGGACGATGGTGTCCACGCTGTGAAGGTTCTCCAGGCTTTCCGCGGACTTGATGAGGATGCCCATTTCCGCGGCCTTGCCTGTGCCCACCATAATGGCCACCGGCGTTGCCAAGCCCAGAGCGCAGGGACAGGAGATCACCAGCACGGAGATGGCGTTGGACAGGGCGAACTCGAAGCCCATACCCAGAGCCATCCAGACCACCGCCGTGACCAGGGCGATCCCCATGACCACCGGCACAAACACCCCGCTGACCTTATCCGCCAGCCGCGCGATGGGCGCCTTGGAATTGCCGGCCTCGTCCACCAGCCGGATAATCTGGGCCAGGGTGGTATCCTCCCCCACCTGAGAGGCCCGGAACCGGAAAGCGCCGTTCCTGTTGATGGTGGCGGAGATTACCTGGTCGCCGGGGCCTTTTTCCACGGGGATGCTTTCCCCGGTGATGGCTGCCTGGTCCACGTAGCCTCTGCCTTCTGTCACCACGCCGTCCACGGGAATGCCCTCTCCCGGCCGGATGACCACAATGTCCCCGGCCGCCACCTGCTCCGCGGGGATGGTCCGCTCCTGGCCCTCCCGGAGGACCACCGCGGTTTTCGGGGCCAGGTCCACCAGCTTGCCCAAAGCGTCCCCGGTTTTGGACTTGGACTTGGCCTCCAGGTACTTCCCCACTGTCACCAGGGTGAGGATCATGGCGGAGGACTCAAAGTACAGGGCATGGGCGTACTGGTGGACCACCTCCGTCTCCCCGTGGCCGAAGCCATAGGCCAGGCGGAACATGGCAAACAGGCCGTACACAAGGGAAGCCCCGGACCCAATGGCCACCAGGGAGTCCATATTGGGCGCCCGGTGCCAGAGGGCTTTCAGGCCGGTCTGGAAAAAGTGACGGTTGATAAACAGCACCGGCACGGTCAGGATTAGCTGAGCCAGGGCGGACACCAGGGAGTTTTCCTCCCCCACAAAGAACCAGGGCACCGGAAGAGAGAGCATATGGCCCATGGCGATGTACATCAGCGGGACCAGCAGGCAGATAGAGGACACCAGCCTGCCTTTCATCTGCTTCTGGTGCTCCTGTGCCTGTTCCCGGCGGGACTGCCACTGGCTGCGGAAGCCCCGCGGTCCTTCCTGGCCGGCGGCCTGCTCCTCCAGAGAGGAGGCCCCGTAGCCGATCTTCTCCACCGCCTCCACAATCACCTCTGGATTCACCTGGTTCTCATCGTAGGAGACGGTCATCCGGTTGGCCAGCAGGCTGACGTCCACCGCTTCCACGCCCTCCAGCTTGGAGACACAGCGGGTCACATTGGCCTGGCAGGCCGCGCAGGTCATGCCCGTCACGTTGTACGTTTCTGTTTTCACCTTCTCACCCCTCATTTCAACTTCTTGATCAGCTCTACCGCTTCCTCCACAATTTGGGTGTTGCCCTTCTGGATCTCCTCCACCACACAGGTTTCCAGGTGGTCCTGGAGCACCAGGTATCCAAAGGACTGGAGGGCGCTTTCCACCGCCGCCACCTGAATGAGGATCTCCCCGCAGTAGCGGTTGTCGTCCAGCATTTTCTGAATGCCGTTAAGCTGGCCGATCATCCGCTTGAGCCGGTTTTGCAGCTGCCGAAGCTCCTTCTCACCCCGGGGGGTGGCTTTGTGACGGTGGCAGCACTGGCCCATTTCACACTTGTTCTCTTCCACGAAACAGCCCTCCTTTCTCGAATACCCCTACCCGGTATTTCTGCAATCCAGTATAATACCCTATGGGGGTATTGTCAAGAGGCTTTTTTTCCAAATCAAAACCACTAGTAAACTAGTGGTTTGCTCAGACCCCAGAGGGGTCAGTACTTGCTGACCCCTGGAAGGGGT
>CALWCD010000104.1 GCA_944376265.1 uncultured Clostridia bacterium
CTCAAGGACATTGTCATGCTGGACAAGCTCTACGAGATGAACCTCTCCTACCACAAGGAGCTTTCCATGTACATCATTGCCGGAAAGAAGAAGCTTTTGAAAGAGCGGACCACCACCCTGGTGGAGATGCAGAACAAGGCCAAACAGACCGGCCTGGCGGAGGACGCCCAGGCTGCCAACGACTACGCCCAGATGTGCGACAGCTTTGAGAAAAAGCTCCACGACCTGGAACTGACCCGGATGGTCAGCGTGCAGATGTCCCCCCAGATCCGCCTGGTGCAGAACAACGACAAGCTGATGGCGGACAAGATCCAGTCCACCCTGGTGAACACCATTCCCCTGTGGAAGAGCCAGATGGTGCTGGCTTTGGGCCTGGCCCATTCCGAGCAGGCGGTGAAGGCCCAGCGGGAGGTCTCCGACATGACCAACGAGCTGCTGCGCAGGAATGCCGAGCGGCTGAAGATGAGCACCATCGAGACCGCCCGGGAGAGCGAGCGGGGCGTGGTGGATATGGAAACCCTGCGCCAGACCAACCAGTCCCTGATCCAGACCCTGGACGAAGTGGTGAAGATCCAGGACGAGGGCAGAGCCCGGCGCCGTGCCGCGGAGGCGGAGATCGGCCGGCTGGAGGGAGAGCTGAAGCAGAAGCTGCTGGACATCCACACCTGAAAGGCGGATTGTCCTGCAGCGAAGTGAGGGAGGCTTGTGAAATTGAAGAAGAAATCTATTGTGGGAGCCTGCGTCATGGCCGCAATGATTCTGGCGGCCGTGCCCTGGGGAGTGCACAACTCCCTTACCGGGCTGCGGGAGACCGCGGAGAACTCCTACTATTACGACAATACCGGTTATGCCATCTACGAGGGCATTGACAACCGGGAAGCCGCGGCCAACAACCTGATCACCCTGGCCCGCAAGTACACGGACGCGAACACCAGTCTTGTGGGGCTTATTGACGAGCTGGACTACGCTGTAAGGCTTTCTGAGAACAGCTACGACGACATGGAGGAGGAGTCCCTTGCCAACCAGGCCATGGGGGACGCTGCCCAGGCGCTGTATGAAGAGCTGAAAAACACGGAGCTTTCAGAGGCGGACGCGAAATACCCGGAGCAGCTCATTGCCCAGATGGAGTCGGAGCAGGACAAGATTAACCGCTCCAGCTACAACGACGACGCCCGGGAGTTCAACGCCCGGCTGGAGAAATTCCCCGTGAACCTGCTGCGGGGCCTGGCGGGAGTGTCACCGCTGATCACCTTCGACTATGAATGAGAGGAGGCGTCCCATGAGAAACGCCTGGAAACGTGTTCTCACCCTGACTCTGGCCCTGGCATTGGCAGTGGTTCTGGCGGCGCCTGCCCTGGCGGTGGTGCCCGACCGGCCGGAAAACCAGTACGTGCTGGACCAGGCCGGGGTGCTCTCGGAGGAGACGGAGCAGGAGATCATCTCCCAGAACCAGAAGCTGTTTCAGGAGACCGGCGCCCAGATTGTGGTGGTGGCGGTGGATTTCCTGGACGGGGAGGAGATCGACGACTACGCCTACTCCCTGTTCAACACCTGGGGCATTGGCTCGGTGGAGCGCAATAACGGCCTGCTGCTGCTGATGGCCATTGCCGAGGACAATTATTACGCCATGCCCGGCTACGGCGTGGAGGACTATTTCGACGGGGCAAAGCTGAAAGAGATGCTCACCCAGTATCTGGAGCCTGACTTTGCCGCCAAGGACTACGACGCCGGGACCTTAAAGTTCTTCGACGCGGCCCTTTCCGAGATGGAGAGCTACTACGCCGGCTACTCCGACCAGTACAACTCACCTGGCGCGGAACAGGAGTACGGGGAGGACTACGGCTACACCTACGAGCCCTCCTTCGGCGAGAGAGTGGGCTGGATGGCCCGAAACGTGCTGAGCATGGTGGTCCGCATTGTGGTAGTGGTGGTGATCTTCGCGGTGCTGGTGGCCCTGCTTCGCGGCATGAGCGGCAGAGGCGGCGGTCCCCGTTCCGGCGGCGGAGGCGGTGGCGGCGGCTTCTGGACCGGTTTGTTCCTGGGGAACATGCTGGGAAGCAGCCGGCGCAGAGGCGGCTGGCGTCCACCCCCGCCCGGCGGGTTTGGCCCCCGTCCTCCCAGAGGGGGCGGCGGATTTGGCGGTTTCCACGGTGGTGGAGGCGGCGGTTTCGGCGGCGGATTCCGCGGAGGCGGTGGCGGCTTCCATGGAGGAGGCGGCAGCCGAGGCGGCGGAGCCGGCCGGTAAGTTTTTTTGTGAAATATGGGGAAGGGCCTGCGGCCAGTGGCGGCACGGCCCTTCTTTTGCAGGCGCCCCCGGGGCGATAGGAGAGTGGGATGAAACGGTATTTTTTGTTTGATTTGGACGGCACCGTGGCGGACAACGGAGAGGGCATTTTGAAATCGGCCCAGTACGCCCTGGACGCCTTTGGCATCCACGGGGAGCCGGAGGAGCGGCTGCGGCGGTTTGTGGGGCCGCCCCTCCATGAGTCCTTTATGGAGTTTTACGGCTTTTCCCGGGACCAGGCCTTCGCCGCGGTGGAGAAGTATCGGGAGCGCTATCGGGTGAAAGGGGTCTACGAGAACCGGCTGTATCCCGGCATGAAGCAGCTGCTGGAAACCCTTTCCCAAAAGGCGGCGGTGTGTCTTGCCACCTCCAAGCCGGAGGTGTTCGCCAAAGTCATTCTGGATATGGGGGGCGTGCTGCCCTGCTTCCAGGTGGTGGTGGGGGCGGAGCTGGACGGTTCCCGCACCGACAAGGCGGAAGTGATCGAGGCGGTGCTGGACCGGCTGGGGAACCCTCCCAAGGACCAGGTGGTGATGGTGGGAGACCGAAAACACGACGTTCAAGGGGCCGGAAAGGTGGGCCTGGAGACCATTGGGGTGGAGTACGGCTTCGCCCCGCCGGGAGAGCTGAGAGAGGCCGGCGCCACGTGGATTGTCCCCACGGTGGCGGCGTTGGAAGAGCTCTGTTGGAATTTGTGCAGAACGGGAAAGGAAGGATAAACATGGAGAAGGGCAGCAAACGCATTCTGGTGGTAGTGGACATGCAGAACGATTTTATCTCCGGGGCCCTGGGGACGAAGGAGGCCCAGGCCATTGTGCCCAAGGTGCGGGAGAAGATCCAGAACTTTGACGGCTCGGTGTACTTCACCATGGACACTCACGGGGAAGACTACCTCTCCACCCAGGAGGGGCGCAACCTGCCGGTGGAGCACTGTGTCAAAGGCACCTGGGGCTGGGAGCTGGACCCTCAGATTGACCAGGTGCGGCAAAGCACCCCTATTGAGAAGAACACCTTCGGCAGCAAGGGCCTGGCGGACGTGCTCAAAGCCCGGAACACCTATGAAGAGCCCTTGGAGGAGATCCAGCTCATCGGGGTGTGCACGGACATCTGCGTCATCTCCAACGCTCTGCTGCTGAAGGCCTACCTGCCCGAGGTGAAGCTGGAGGTGGACGCCGCCTGCTGCGCCGGGGTCACCCCGGAAAGCCACCGCCGGGCGTTGGAGGCCATGAAGGCCTGCCAGATCCAGATCCTGAACGACGGCCGGTGAGAGCGGCCCGGACATGAAAAAAAGGACAGGGGAGCCATTTCCTCTGTCCTTTTTGTGTTATTCCTCTCCCTTGCCCTTTTTGCGTTTGCGCACGCACTCCGTCAGCAGGTACTCGATCTGCCCGTTGATGGACCGGAAATCGTCCTCCGCCCAGGCGGAAAGCTCCTTCCACAAGGTGGGGGAGATCCGCAGGAGGATCTGCTTTTTTGCCTTTTCCTTTTCCTCCAAGACGGTCCCCCCCCCTTTTCTTCTACTATGTTACCTCCAAATCAGCTCACGGTCAATAGATGGAGCCGCTGTTGACAATGGGCTGGGCGTCCTTGTTGCCGCAGAGCACCACCAGCAGGTTGGACACCATGGCGGCTTTCCGCTCCTCGTCCAGGTTGACGATCTGGTCGTCGTTGAGCTGGGCAAGGGCCATTTCCACCATGCCCACGGCGCCCTCCACAATCTTTTTCCGGGCGGCCACAATGGCCTCTGCCTGCTGCCGCTGGAGCATGGCCGCGGCGATCTCCGGGGCGTAGGACAGGTGGGTGATGCG
>CALWCD010000105.1 GCA_944376265.1 uncultured Clostridia bacterium
ATTGTCATCTGTTTATCCATGGTCTTATTATATCACTTCTGGCAGTATCGCGCCTACTTTTCTGTGCGGTATTGCCAAAAAGGACCAAATTTTGTGCTATACTAAAAAGACAGACTTTTGAAAGGGAAGTGGTTTCCTATGAAGTGCAGCGCGTCTCTGAGGAAACGGCTGGTGTGTCTTCTGCTGACAGGTTTCCTGGTGAGTATCACTCCTCTGTTCGTTTCCGCAGAGAGTTTGGAAGAAATCCAGGCCCAGCAGGAACAGCTTCAGGCAGAGAACCAGAAGCTTCAATCCATGCTGGACAGCCTGCGGGAGGATGAAGCCCAGAAGCAGGAATATCTGGATACCTTGCAGCAGCAGATCGACGTAGTACAGGAACAGATCCTCACCACACGGGAAAACATCACCGACCTGAACGGCAGCATCCAGGAGCTGACCATGAAGCTGGACAAGTCCCAGAAGGCGGTGCAGGATACCATCGACCAGTTCAAGGAGCGGCTGGTGGCAATCTACACGGCGGGCAATGTGAGCACTTTGGAAGTTCTGCTGGATTCCCACAGCCTTTCGGATTTTACCACCCGCATGGCCATGCTGGACTCTATGGAAGCCTTGATGGAGCTGAACAAAGGGGGAGTGACACTTCTCATTGTTATCCACGATGTGGATGTGGCAAACTACTGCGCCCGGCAGATTGTGTTAGCGGACGGCAGGGTGGAACGAGACTGGAAGAGAGAGTAAGAGTTTCATGGAAAGAAACGGTTCCTTCCAACAGGGCGGATGAAGTGGTCCGCCCTGTTTTTTAGGGGCCTGGAAACGTCATCGAACAAGGGGGCCGGCCAATTTCCTGCCCCACAGTGGAGGCGTCATGAAGCTCCCTCACCAGTGCGCCCGCGGCCGAGGGGGGCAGCTTTGCCGGTTGACAATCCCTTCGGGCGATGCTATGGTAGCCCTGGAAGACATTTTTCAGAAAAACCCCGGTTTTTTCCCCGGCACCTGTAAGATTTGCCGCAAAACGGTGAGATATAGAGTGAAAGGCCTTTTATCGGGAGAGGATGAGGAAAATGGAGGACCTGCAGATAGTGGAGCTGTATTGGGAACGCGATCCACAGGCCATTGTCCGTTCCAAAGAGAAATACGGCATCTATTGTTTCACGGTGGCAAACCACATATTGGGAAGCTGGGAGGACTCGGAGGAATGCGTCAACGACACCTGGTTCCACGCCTGGAAGCGGATGCCTCCCCACAAGCCCAGCGTGCTGCGGATGTTTCTTGCCAAGATCACCCGAAGGCTGGCGTTCAACCGGTTCAAAGCGTACACCGCCCAGAAGCGGGGCGGGGGAGAGGTGCCTTTGGTGCTGGACGAGCTGGCGGAGTGTGTGGGAGACGAAACAGATGTGGAGGACGTGTTCCTTGCCAAAGAACTGGGAGAGAGCGTGCGAAAGTTTGTGGCTGCTCTTCCGTCCCGGGAGGGGGACGTGTTCGTCCGCAGGTATTTCTTTACGGAGCCGGTGGGGGAGATTGCCAAAAGCTATGGCCTCACCCCCAACCATGTGTCGGTCATACTCAGCCGAACCCGGGAGAAGTTGAAAAAACAGTTGAAAAAGGAGGGATTTCTGGATGAATCGTAACCAGCTGTATGAGAGTATGGAACACATTGACGATCGGGTGCTGGAGCGAAGCGAAAAGCGGAAGATCTCCTGGAAACGCTGGCGGATGGGCGCCGTGGCCGCAGTGCTGGTGGCAGCAGTGGCCTTAGGCGTGGCCCTCCAGCCCACGGTCCGCGTGGGGCAGAACAGCGGGTATACCACGGGAGACGCAGCGGAGCCGATGGCAGTGAAAGCCACCGCTCTCCGGGTTGCTCAGTACCCCAACATGGCCCCCTATCCCGATGAGAGCCAGTATGAGATTGGCGGGGACAAGGCCGATTCTGGTCCGGAGGCTTCCGGCGTGCCGGGCTCCGGGGAAAACGGGGAGCAGGAGACCTTCGATGCCGAAGCGTTTTCCAAAGCTCACGACGCCTGGTGGGAGTCCGTCCAGGCCCAGAGGCGGGACACGGGCTACGCCCAGGGGCTGGAGAGCTTCTGGGAGAGGAGCACCTCCGTGTTTTTAAGCGGGGAGCCGGGGGAGAACCGGGCCTATTCCCCCCTGAACGTGTACATGGCCCTGGGGATGCTGGCGGAGCTCACCGACGGCGATTCCCGGCAGCAGGTGATGGACCTGCTGGGGGCTTCGGACATGGAGTCCCTGCGGAGCCAGGCCAACGACTTGTGGAACGCCAACTATTGGAACGACGGCGTCACGGCCTCGGTTTTGGCCAGCTCCCTGTGGCTGCGGGAGGACATCTCCTATGTGGATTCCACCCTGGAAACCCTGGCGGACACCTACTACGCCTCCTCCTTCCAGGGGGAGATGGGCTCCCCGGAGCTGGACCAGATGTTCCGGGACTGGCTCAACGAACAGACCGGCGGCCTGCTGGAGGACCAGGTAGGGGACCTTAGCCTGGACCCGGACACGGTATTGGCCCTGGCCACCACCCTGTACTTCCGGGCCAAATGGAGCCAGGAGTTCTCGGAGAGCGCCAACGTGACCCAGGCCTTTCACGGGCCGGAGGGGGACGTGGACGCGGAGTTCATGCGCACCAGCGACACGAGATTTTATTACTGGGGAGACAGCTTCGGTTCCGTGGGGCTTGGTCTGGCGAACAGAGGAACCATGTGGTTCCTGCTCCCGGACGAGGGCACCACGCCGGAGGAGCTCCTGCAGGACAGCCAGGCCATGGAGTTCCTGTTTTCGGAGGAGGGGACCGACGCCTGGGAGAACAATAAGCTGCTGACCGTTAACCTGTCTGTCCCCAAGTTCGACATCAGCTCCCAGACAGATCTGCTGGGCGGCCTGGAGACCCTGGGGGTCACCGACGTCCTGTACCCGGGACGGGCGGATTTTTCTTCCACCACCCAGGATGAGGAGCTGGTGTACTTGTCTCAGGCCCAGCACGGGGTGCGGGTGGCCATTGACGAGGAAGGCGTCACCGCCGCGGCCTACACGGTGATGGCGGCAGTCGGCGGCGCAATCCCTCCCGAGGAGGAGATAGACTTCGTGCTGGACCGGCCCTTCCTGTTCTGCGTCACCAGCCAGGACGGTCTGCCCCTGTTTGTGGGCGTGGTGAATCAGCCGTAGCGAGGCGGGAGGTTTCCGTTCTTTTTCGCGGAAACCTCTTGCTTTTTTTTGAAAGAGGCTGTATAATAATACCTGCTTTTCCATGTACCTGCCGGTGTGATGGAATTGGCAGACGTAGTGGACTCAAAATCCCATTCGTCTGTTGTTACCACTTCGGCTGAAGCCCTTGATTTTTCAAGGAAATTTGACAATTCAATATGTAAGTGATTTTTAATGTCCCCCCACGATGGACCTCCGATTTCTCAGAGGCTCCATCCGGGGTAAGACTTAAAAATATAAATGCCGGTGTGTCGGAATTGGCAGACGAGACAGACTCAAAATCTGTTATCCGCAAGGGTGTGTGGGTTCGAGTCCCACCACCGGCACCAGAATTCAATGGCTCGCAAACCCAGTAAAATCAAGGGTTTGCGGGCTTTCTTTTTTGCTTGGCGCATTGGATTCTTCTCCATGCACATCAGCAAAATCAGGCTTTTTTGACAATGGACCTCCTGTTTTGAGGCAAATTTGGAGGTCCATTTCAGTCATGGACCACCGTAGGATATACCCCCATGATCGCGTTGGCAGACGCCACTTTGGAATTGAAATCCAAATGAGTATAGATATTAGAGGTCGTAGAAATATCGCTGTGGCCCAGCCATTCTTGTATTTCCTTCAGGCTGACCCCGTTGGCATAAAGCAGACTCGCACAGCTATGGCGGAGATCGTGGAAACGGATTTTACGCAGACCATGCTTCTCCAAAATCAGTGGAAAATGCTGCGTGATATAGCCTGGCTTCACGAGTTCGCCAATTTCATTGACATAGATATATCCTTCGGCTTCGGTGTTGTAAGACTTGCCGCAGAGCTTTCGGTTTTG
>CALWCD010000106.1 GCA_944376265.1 uncultured Clostridia bacterium
CCCTACTATCTGGTGTTTCACTGGTCGGCCTGGTATCTCTGGGGCTGGTGCCGGAGCCGAGAGGCCTTCCGCCTGTTCAAACTGGTGCGCATGACGGAGCTTTCCGTGGGGGAGGAATTTGCCCCTCGGGAAGCGCCCCTGCCCGACTTTGACGACGCCCGGATCTTCCCGCCTGTGTATCGGGCAGTGGTGCGGTTCTCTCCCCGGTGCAAGTGGCGGCTGGTGGAGGAGTACGGCCCGGATAGCTTCACAGAAGAGCCGGAGGGGACCCTGCTCTTTCGCTGGGGGTTCCCGGATGTGGAGGGCCTGCTCAGCTGGGTGCTCACCTTCGGGGACGGAGCGGAACTGCTGGAGCCGGTGGAATTGAGGAAACGTCTGGCTCACATGCTGCGCCGGGCCCTGAGCCACTATGAATAGAGGGAGGAATGACCATGCGTTACCAATGGCTGGATGAATACTTGCTGCAAAAACGGGGTGTGACCAAGGACTTCCAGCCGGTGTGGAACTGGGTGCGGTATCACATCGGCGGAAAGATGTTCGCGGCGGTGTGCCTGGACAAGGAGGGCAAGCCCTACTACATCAACTTGAAGCTGGATCCCATGGAGGGGGAGCTTCTCCGGGGGGAGTATGAGGACATCCTGCCCGGGTACTATTCGGACAAGCAGTGGTGGAATTCCGTGCGGCCCGACGGTGCGGTGCCAGACGACCTGCTGCGAGAGATGCTGGACAAGTCCTATGGCCTGGTGCTGGGCGGGCAAAGAAAAAAGGCCCAGCGGCTGGCCCTGGGGCTGACCGTCTGCGGCCAGGCCTGCGGGGAATGTGACTTCTACCAAAAGGACTGCCCCGGCTGCAACGAGAGTAGGGGCAAGGCGTTTTTCGTTTCAGAGGGGAAAGCTTGTCCCATTTACGCCTGCGCCGCCAACCGGACGCGGCTGACCCACTGCGGCCTCTGCGGGGAGGCCCCTTGCCAGCTCTGGCGGGACATCCGGGACCCGGCCCTGTCCGATCAGGAATTTGAGGAAGATCTGCACCACCGTCTGGAGCAGCTGAAGGAGGTGACGCCCCATGGCGTTTGACTACAAAAAGGAGTACAAAGAATTCTACCTGCCCCCTAAGAAACCGGGGATCGTCACAGTGCCTGCCATGAATTTTCTGGCGGTGCGGGGGAAAGGCGACCCCAATGAGGAGGGCGGCCTGTACAAGCAGGCCCTAGGGATGCTGTACGCGGTGGCCTTCACCATCAAGATGAGCAAACTGGGCAAGCACCAGCTGGAGGGGTACTTTGACTACGTGGTGCCGCCCTTGGAAGGCCTGTGGTGGCAGGACGGAGTTCGAGGGGTTGACTACACCCACAAAGAATCGTTTCAGTGGATCTCCTTGATCCGGCTCCCGGAGTTTGTCACCAACGAGGTGTTTGACTGGGCCATTGGAGAGGCGACAGAGAAGAAACAACAGGATTTCTCCCCGGTGGAGTTCTTCACCTGGAAGGAGGGGTTGTGCGTACAGTGTATGCACATTGGCCCCTACGACAACGAGCCCGCCACCGTGGCCGCCATGGAGGAGTACGCCAAAGCCCAGGGCTTGGAGCTGGACTTTGGTGAGAACCGCTTCCACCACGAGATCTACCTCAGCGACGTGCGGCGGTGTAAGCCGGAGCGGCTGAAAACGGTGATCCGCCAGCCGGTGAGGAGGCTACCATGAAAGGGTTTCATCGGGAAGAAACACGGTTTTCTCTGTGTGGATTAAACTGCGCCCTGTGCGTGATGTGCCTGGGGGGACACTGCCCAGGCTGTGGTGGCGGACCAGGTAACCAGAGTTGCGCTATCGCCCGGTGTTCATTAGAGCATGGGGGTGTTCCCTTCTGCTGGGAGTGCCCAGAATACCCCTGTCCCCGCTACAATAGCTTTGACGCCTATGATTCGTTTGTCCCCCACAGGAACCGGGAACGGGATGTTGCCCGTGCTCAAAAGCTGGGGCTGGAATCCTATCTCCAGGAGCTGGAGGAGAAGCGCTCTATCCTGGATAAGCTCCTGACCCGCTGGAACGATGGACGGCGGAAGACGTTCTTCGACACAACAGTGTACTTGCTTCCCTTGGAAGAACTGCGGTCCGTGATGGATGCGCTGGAACATCAGCCCCAGTTGGCGGAACAGCCAGTGAAGGAACGAACTTTGGCGGCTGTGGCCCGATTCCAGGAGGTTGCCAGTCGACAGGGTGTCAATTTAAAGCTGAATAAGCAATTAAAAAAAGAGTGAGCTTATGGGAATTTCCCAAATGACCCGGGATTTTTCCTATGAGGCTGTGCATGTGTGAAATGTGATGATCAACTTGGAAACTATCTCCTGATAAGAAAATCCCCCGATTCTGTGAAGCAGCTTCTCAGCCACAGGATCGGGGGATTGCTTTTTAGCAGGATCCAGACTGGTTAGGAGGCCCGATCGAGGAGAACCAGGGCGACCTCCAGGTCGTGGCCCAGGAGGAAGTCCTCAATGGTGTCCTTTGCCACCTTCAGAGCCTGGTCCCTGGGGCAGTCGCAGATTCTGAAGGAGATCAGGGGAAAGATCCCGCTTTTGCAGGAGTGTCGGCACAATCGGCCTTTGGGCGTCAATGCCACTCCTTCCGCAAAATAGCGTACTGGTACGTGTTCTCGTAGAGGGGTGTGCCGTCGGGATTGCTCACGAAGGAGACAAACTCCCGGAAAAGTCCCTCCCTGCGCATTCCCAGCTTTTCACAGAGCCGCTGGCTGGAAGTGTTGTAGTCCTCGGTGTAGGCGTAGATCCGCCGGGCACCTTTTTCCCGGAACAGGTAGTCGAAGAAAGCGTGGGCGGCTTCGTAGGCGTACCCGCGGCCTTGATAGGCCCCGTTGAGCATCCAGCAGGGGCTGAACGTGTCCTTGGGGGCACAATCCTCGTTGGGAGCGGTGGCCTCAGGCATGGCGTCAATCTCCCCGATGACCTTGCCGTTCTCCTTGAGCACAATGGCAAAGGTGTACTCCGTCTCTTTGCTTCGCTTTCGCATCTCCGCCTTTGCCTCCTCCAGGGAGTGGAGCTTCATGCAGGCAAAGCAGTGCACGGCAGGCTCCTTCAGGTATTCGTACACATCCGCCCCATCAGATTCCTGAAAGGGGCGCAGAATCAGCCGTTGGGTTTCAATGGTCATGTTCCAATCCTCCTTATTTCCGCAGGTCTAGGACAAAAAAAGCCCGGCTTTCGCGCAATGAGAATTGCGAAAAAACCGAGCGCACTCGACACCTTATCCGACAGGCGGCCTGCAGGCAAACAGCCTGCGATCCCCCGTGCTGCGGCACACTGTCCTCCGGTGACCTGTTTTTTATAATTATACCAAAGAGTGGGGAAAAGTTCAAGCGTCCGGAAAGACCTCTGCATTTCCTCGCGGAGGTTGCTCCCCGGAGCTGTTCCGATAAATCCAGAAAAAGGCTTGATCTGAGCGCTGTCTCTTTCGCTTTCGGTTTGCTTCAGACGTACGGTTGGCCATTCTCTGGCTGATACTTCTGTCCCCCTCCATAGTCCTGCTGCCAGTTGGTGACTTTCCAGGGGTACGGAACTGGAGAGAAGCTAAGACAGCTGCCACTGGGCACTCTCGTTCTGGAGCTCCACCATGTGCCGGAACAGGCCGCCCTCCGCCATCAGCGCCTGTGGGGAGCCCTGCTGCGCCACCTTTCCGTCCTTCAGCACCACGATATGATCCGCCCCGGCCACGGTGCGCATCCGGTGGGCGATGAC
>CALWCD010000107.1 GCA_944376265.1 uncultured Clostridia bacterium
CGGGAAGCCTATGGTTTCCTGTCTGATGGGTGATTCGACAGCGCTTGCCTCAGCAATTGTGCGGTGCTGCCCTAAATAAGAATATTATCTGGAGTATTGTTTCGAAAATGAACGTACATTTTACGAAATCCGCCCGAAATGTTCCCCAGTCTTTTCAAATCATCCCCGCAGGGGGTGACGTTCTGCTCCCTACGGAAACTACTTCAATCACATAAAAAAGCATACTGCCGAAACGAAATCCGCAGTATGCTTCCATGGCGAGGATGCACCAGAACCTTCTCCAGCAAAAAAGCAGCGAACCTCGGTCAACCTCCGGTCTTCGCTACTTTCGTCTCCCAGGGTGCTTCCCCAGCTGTTCTCATGTATTCACATAGGCCCTGCGCACTACTTCCTCAATGCGCTCCTCCTGAACGTGCAGGTTTGTGGGATTGTAGGCCTGGATCAGGTGGATCATAGCCTCCTTGGCGGGGAGGTCCTCCGGGATCTTCACGGTCCACTGCTGGTCGGTGGACTCCAGCAGGGTGTAAAGTCCCTCCTCCTTCCAGGCAGGGGCGCCGTCATCGAACTCCAGCTTCAGGGAGACACCGCTGCCGTACCGCTCCCGGAACCCCTCCAGAGTGCCGTCGAACAGTTTCTTCCCCTGGTCGATCATGATGAGCCTGTGACACAGTTCCTCAATGTCGTCCATGTCGTGGGTGGTGAGGATGATGGTGGTCCCCTTTTCCTGATTGATGGCTTTCAGCGCGTCCCGCAGCACTTTCTTGCTGGTGACGTCCAGGCCGATAGTGGGCTCATCCAGATAGACCACATCGGGCTCGTGGAGAAAGGCAATGACGATGTTGGCCTTCATCTTCTGGCCCAGACTGAGCTGCCGCACCGGCTGGTCCAGAAACTCCCCCATGTCCAGCAGTTCCGTGAAATAGTCCCGGTTTTTCCGAAAAGTCTCCCTGGGAACAGAGTACAGGCTTTCGTAAAGCTGGAAGGTGTCGGAGATGGGCAGGTCCCAGTAGAGCTGGGAGCGCTGGCCGAACACCACGCCAATGTGCTTGGCGTTTTCCTTTCTGTCCTCATAGGGGACAACGCCTCCCACCTTCACGCTGCCGCTGGTGGGAATCAGCACGCCGGAGAGCATTTTCAGGGTGGTGGACTTTCCCGCGCCGTTGGGCCCGATATACCCCACCATCTCCCCCCTCTCCATGGAGAAGGAGACGTGTTTCACCGCTTCCTTTACGGTGTATTCCCGGTGGAACAGGGACTTCACCGCCCCGGAAATGCCCTTCCCAGGCTTGGCAATGCGGTAGTCCTTGCACAGATCGTTCACTTCGATAAAGCTCATGGTCCTTTCCCTCCTGTTCAAGAGCCTGTGCTCTTATAGTGTTTCAAGCCCCAATTCCACAGCAAAACGCTCAGCGCGAACACCAGCGCTCCCACCAGCGGGCTCAAAAACGGCAGGATGGCCGGATACCCTTGGGGAATGGCCTTCCCCAAAAGGGCGGAGGCCGGGTAGAAATTCAAAAAGGCGAAGGGCAGCAGAAACGTCAAAATAAACTGAATGGCCTTGGGGAAGATGGTGATGGGGTAGTTGGTGAACTCCTTCATGTCCCACAGCAGGAAGTCCGCAATGGGGTTTCTGCCCACCGTGAAGAAGGACATTACCGAGGAGGCGATAAGCGCCGCGGCTTGGATCAGGGCGGCGCCCAGCACCATCAGCGCCAGGTAAGCCACATTCCATATGGTGGGCTTGTAGTGAAGCTGGTACAGGGACACCGTCAAAATCACGAAGGAAATGGAAAAATGGCTGATGTAGGCCACGTTGTAGCCCGCAGAGAACACCTCGTGAAGGAAGGGATGGATGGGTTTCATCAGGGAGGCGTCAAATTCCCCGGAGCGAATCCGCCGGGCCAGGCCTGTGGAAAAATTGAAAAAGAAAGAGGCCCCAATGGCGTAGGACATCAGCGACAGGCTGTACAGCACCATGATCTCCCCACTGTTCCAGCCCCCCACCTGCTGAAAGCTGGTGGCAAGGATGTACAAGGACAAAAACGTGCCGCCGTAGCCCACCCACTGGCCCACAATGCCCGCCAGGAAGGTGCCTCGGTAGGCCATTTCCCGGCGCAGCGCCACCCGGAAGAAGGACGAAAACAATCTCCAAAAATCTTTCATGGCTTGCACCTCCTCAGCCGCCGTTGACGGTCAGCTTCTTCACCGCCGCCTGGAGCACCAGCTTGTCCGCAACGCTCAGTCCCACCAGCCACAGGGCCGACGCCAGAATGGGCACCCAGGCGTCCTCCACCGGCGTCTTCCCCAGGAACAGGTTGATAGGCTCGAAGGTCATGTAACGGAAGGGCAACAAATAGCTTGCCGCCGCAAGAAACGGCGGGTAAAACCACAGGGGCACCACAGACCCGCCGAAGATCTTCTTGCAGCCCCCCAGATAGAAACTGATAAACCAGCTTCTTTGAAGCCAGAAGGCCAGCAGCCCCACCAGATAGGTGACCTGGAAGGTGAGCAGCGCCCCCAGCAGAGCCGACACCACAAACAGCACCCCGTGGACCGGGTCCGGCAGAGAACCTGACGTAATGAAAAACGCCCCTACCAGAAGGATGGGCACCGTACGGGTAATGGTCCCGTAAACGTTCTCCCCGAAGGTGCTTGCCAGCATGTAGTACTTGTAGGAAATGGGCCGCAGCAGCTCCAGGGAAACGGTGCCGTCCACCATGGCGGTCTCAATGCGGGACGCCACGTTTGCCCGGGTAAGCTCCAGCATAAAGGAGTTGATCAGCACATACACCAGCATGTCGGAAAAGCTGGTGCCCTGCTGCGCGCCTGTGCCCAGGAGAGCTTTCCAGAGAAAGATCTGGATGAAGAACCCCAGCAGGGCGCTGACCACACCGGCAAGCGCGGCAAAGCGGTAGGTCATTTCCGACTTCAGCGACTTGGTGAATACGATCCAATATTTTTTCATTTCATCCCACCTGTTCCTCAAGATTCCCTCAGGCGCGCCGCTTTCAGGGAGGCTTCTGTTGTGGTTACCACAACAGAAGAGGGCGCCCTCTTGCCACCTGATCAACGCAAAACCTGTGTGGACCTTATTATACTATTCTATCTTGAAGATGGCAAGCGGCTCTTTCCGCCTTCCCGGACTGAAAATCAAAACCACTAGTAAACTAGTGGTTTGCTCAGACCCCAGAGGGGTCAGTACTTGCTGACCCCTGGAAGGGGT
>CALWCD010000108.1 GCA_944376265.1 uncultured Clostridia bacterium
TAAGAATAAAACACGCCAAAAGCCTGCAAATGCTTGGGTTTCCTTGTGTTTGGTTACGAAGCGATTAGCAAACTGGGGCGAACTCCTAAGGGTTAGTTGTGAGTTCGATTCTCGCCGGGGGTGCCAAAAAATGACGCCGCAAGCCGCTTTTTCGTGGTTTGCGGCGTTTTTTGGGGGGGAGTACCCCCATGCTGAGAAACTGCGCGGTTTGGAGAACTTCGCTGCGCTGGTCCTGGCGGGCAAAAGCATTCTATACCAATATATATTACATGGGATGTTTGCGGGAAACAGCTTGGGATGTCGGTATTGTACTGGCTGCCTGGATACCGGATCACAACAGGGCCTTGAGGGAGGTTCGGGATGCCACGCCCAGCTTTTGTCGTGAAGGTCTCTCCCGGGAATGGGGCATAGGGACTTCGGGTGGGCACCCGTTTTCCGGAGATAGTCTTTGCGTCGGCAAAGAGAGGGGAGAGGCGGGTTCCTCTGCCGCATATCGGGGGAGGGCACCCCATATACTTTGGAAAAGAAGAGGGGGGTGTGGCCCCAAGTTATGGAAACTATTTTGGGAGCCACGGGCAGTTTTCTCCGTCAAGTGTGGGGTTATACAGAAATTGCGAGAACGATTTGTTCAGGAATTACAAAGTTTGCAATCTTTTTTACTGAGATTTAAAGGGAATCACTAAAAACTACTTGAAATTTTTCTGGTTTATGATATGATAACTATAAAGAACCCGTCTGTTGGGGGAAAAGGAGCGTTCAGGTCATGGAACGTGAGAAGAATTTGAAGAATGCCGGCTCCAGCAAACAGCCGAATAATCTGCCCCTGTATCTGTTCCGCAGCGGCTCCAACCGCCGCACGTATGAGTACCTGGGTCTGCACAAGACCACCCATGAGGGGAAAGAGTGCATGGTGGCCCGGGTTTGGGCGCCTCATGCCAGGGAGGTGTCCCTGGTGGGCAATTTCTGCAACTGGGACAAGGCCAAGTATCCCCTGCGCAAGATCGATGACGCTGTGTGGGAGGGATATACCGATTTTGTCTTCCAGCCCTTCGAGTTGTACAAGTTTTACGTGAAAACCGCCCAGGGGCGGGACACCTACAAGGCCGACCCCTTTGCCCGGCACACGGAGACCCGCCCGGGCACGGCTTCCCGCTGGTACGAACTGGAAGGGTACGACTGGCACGATGGGGAATGGCTCCAGCAGAAGTGCGACCATCCCCATTACGAGCAGCCTGTGAACATCTACGAGGTCCACGCCGGCTCCTGGAGGAAGTACGCTGACGGCAGCGTGTTCTCCTACGACAAGCTGGGGGACGAGCTGATCCCCTATGTGAAGGACATGGGGTTCACCCACATTGAGTTTATGCCCCTGACCGAGTATCCCTACGATGGCTCCTGGGGCTACCAGGTGATGGGCTATTTCGCCCCCACCTCCCGTTACGGCGAGCCCAAAGACTTTATGCGCTTTGTGGACCGGTGCCACCAGGCGGGGATCGGGGTCATTATGGACTGGGTCCCGGCCCACTTCCCCAAGGACGCCGCTGGCCTTGCCGCCTTTGACGGCACACCCTGCTACGAGTACGAGGACCCCCGGAAAGGGGAGCACAAGGAGTGGGGCACCCTGGTGTTTGACTTCGGAAAGCCCGAAGTGGTCAGCTTCCTGGTGTCCAGCGCGGTGTACTGGCTGAAGGAATACCACATTGACGGTCTGCGGGTGGACGCGGTGGCGTCCATGCTGTATCTGGATTACAACCGCCAGGGCGGGGAGTGGATCCCCAACAAGGACGGCGGCAAGGAGAACCTGGAGGCGGTGGCTTTCCTCCAGGCTTTGAACGAGGCTGCGTTCGCCGAAGCGCCCCACTGCATGATGATCGCGGAGGAGTCCACCTCCTGGCCCCTGGTCTCCAAGCCCACCTATATGGGCGGTCTGGGGTTCAACTACAAGTGGAACATGGGCTGGATGAACGACATGCTCCGTTACATGTCCATGGACCCCCTGTTCCGCAGCGGCAATCACGACGCCCTCACCTTCTCGTTCTTCTACGCGTTTTCCGAGAACTTCATCCTGCCCATCTCCCACGACGAGGTGGTCTACGGGAAGGGGTCCCTCATTAACAAGATGCCCGGCACCGACCAGCAGAAGGCCGCCGGAATGCGGTGCTTTGTCAGCTATATGATGGCCCATCCGGGCAAGAAGCTTCAGTTCATGGGCACGGAGTTTGCCCAGAAGAACGAGTGGAACTACGAAAAGGAGCTGGAGTGGAGCCTTCTCCAGTATCCGGAGCACCAGCAGGCCCAGACCTTCTTCCGGGCGGTGAACCAGTTCTATCTCAGCCGTCCCGAACTGTGGGAGATCGACTTCTCCTGGGAAGGCTTTGAATGGATCTCCAACGACGACTACCAGCAGAGCGTTATCGCCTTCCGCCGCAAGGCGAAAGACGGGCGGGAGCTGGTGGCTGTGTGCAACTTTGTGCCCGTCCAGCGGGAGAACTACTGCATCGGCGTACCCTACCGGGGCACGTGGGCTGAGGTGTTCTCCTCCGACGCCAAGGAGTTTGGCGGCGGCGGTGTGACCAACGGCAAAGAGATCAAAACCCAGGACGTGCCCATGCACGGCTGCGAGCAGAGCGTTTCCCTGACGCTGCCGGAGAACTCCGTGTTCTTCCTGGAGTGCGTGAAAAAGACCCCCAAGCGGGCCAGGCGCACCGTGGCCAAAAAGACCGCTGCCAAAGCCGAGACTGGAACAAAAACCAGGACCCGGGCCAAGAAAACAGGGGGAAAGACCCCCTGACAGTTTTCGGTAAGAGAAGCGATTTGCTTTCCCTTTGGCCCTTTCCGGGGAGAGCCGCTGCTTTTAGCAATATCAACAAGTAGATTAGGAGGACGCTAAAATGTTACCCAAACAAGAGGTTGTGGCCATGCTGCTTGCCGGTGGCCAGGGCAGCCGTCTGGGCGT
>CALWCD010000109.1 GCA_944376265.1 uncultured Clostridia bacterium
ATCATAGGGACA
This sequence comes from uncultured Clostridia bacterium, assembly GCA_944376265.1. Taxonomy (GTDB): domain Bacteria; phylum Bacillota; class Clostridia; order Oscillospirales; family Acutalibacteraceae; genus Acutalibacter. The sequence continues at coordinate 13 of CALWCD010000109.1, forward strand.
AGTCCTTTTCCAGTGGGGTCAGCTCCGTGCGCCCTGCCAGGGGGACGCCGCCGCCGAAGGCCCCCTCCAGGGCGCAGGTCTTGGCGGCGTAGGCCGCGGCCTGCTCCATGGCCCGAGGGATGCGCTGGGAAAGGTCCCGGGCGAACAGCCCCTCTTTCCCGGCGGTCTGCAGCAGGGAGCAGAGAAAGGCGGCGAAGTAGGCGTCTCCCGCGCCCATGGTGTCCGCCACCTGGGCAGCCTGGGCGGCGGGGGCGTGAAAGAGCTTCCCCTCCCACTTGGCCCAAGAGCCCTCCTGCCCAGCGGTGGCCACGGCGATTTTGGCCCCCAGGCGCAGCGCCTGGTCCAAAGCCTGCTCCCGCTGCCCGGCAGGCAGGTGGGAGCAGGACAGCAGGGCGATGTCCACCCAGGGCAGGGTGGCTCGCAGGTAATCCGGGGTCCAGCGGTCGGAGAAGTCGAAGGCGATGGGAAGGCCCGCGGCCTTCAGCTTGGGCAGTTCCCGGTCGGCGAAGCCGTTGCAGTTGGAGTACACCAGGGAAAAGCCCTTGGCGTACTCCAGGTCCTCCTGGGTGAGCTCCAACAGGTGGGTGCGGGCCACCCCGCCTTTGTTGGAGCCTAGAAACACCCGGTCCCCGTCTTGCAGAGTGACCAGGGCAAAGCCACCTTCCCCCGGGGCGTACCGGCAGCGGCTGTGGTCGATGCCCTTGGCCTGCAGGGTGTCCTCAATGAGCCGGGCCTCCACCCCTTCCCCGCAGACCCCCAGGTATGCGGCCCGCAACCCGTTTTCCTGGGCGTAGACACAGGTGTTCACGCACTGGCCCCCGGGGTACATCTTCCCCCGGGAGAGGTACTTGTCCACCACGTTGTCGCCCACGGCCAGAATGGCCAGATCTTCCCGGTCCATCAGTACGCCACTTTCCACATATAGCGCCGGGTGCTCAGGGGATGCTGCCTTGCCTCCGCCAGAGCGGCGTTATAGATGGGATAGACGTTGTTGAACAGGGAGTGGTTGAAGTAGTCCACCACAGAGGGGTCGATGGTGGACAGGCCCAGCTCCTTGGCGTCCAGCACCTCGAAGCGCTTGGCGTACTTCTTCAAGAACCGCAGGCAGCGCTCGTCCAGCTCCCGGTCAGAGCCCTCGGCGATCTGCACCACAAAGCCCGCGTTGCAGTCGGTGACCTCAAAGGGGCCGTGGAAGTACTCCCCGGTGTGGATGCAGGCGGAGTGGATCCACTGCATCTCCATGAAGATGCAGATGCTCTCCATGTAGGCGGAGGCCCAGGAGGCCCCGCTCCCCATGGTGTACAGGAAGCTGTCGTTCTTGTACTCCTGGGCGAAGGCCTTGGCCCGGTCCGCCACCTGCTCCCGGGCTTTGCGGATGATGCCCCCGATGCGCTCCACCCCCTGGTAGAAGGCGTCGTAGTGTTCGTAACCCTCGGTGTCATTGACCAATTCCACCGCCAGCTGCAGAGCGCACTGGGTCTTCTCCCCGGCGTAGTCCATGTCCCCAGTGTGGGCGGAGCTGGAGCTGTCGAAAGAGTAGAGCAGCAGGTAGTCGGCGAAGGCGGCGATCTCCGACTCCTCCTGGTAGGTGAGCAGCACCACGGCGGCGCCGGACTCCTTGCCCAGCTTGGCGGCAGCCACGGTCTCCGGGGTGTTGCCGGCGTGGCAGGCCACGCACAGCATAGAGTTCTTCCCGAAGTCCTTGGGGGTGCTGTGGACAAACTCGTTGCTGTTGATCCACCCGGTCTTCAGCCCCAGGCTCTCCCGCTCCACAAAGACCTTGGCGGGGTATAACGCGCCCAGAGAGCCGCCGCAGCCCACGAAGTAGACGTTCTTCACCCCGCCGTCCTCCGCCTTGGCGGCAAGGATCTCCCGGACGATCTGGGGAATGTCCCGATAGTTGTAAGCCATGATACGCTCGCTCCTTCATATCTTTTTAGATTGCGGCAGGAAGCGCGGCCTCTTGCTGTCTGCAAAAATAATAATACAATGTAATACATTTGTCAACGGGGAACGCGGGGTTTCTCCAAAATATTTTTTCGTGCTCAGGGGGAATTTCCCCACCCCCCTTTACGGGAGGCGGTTTTTCCCGTATAATAGCATACAACCAGGGTGATTTGTCCTATGACAAAGTGCCCACTATCAAAAGACAAGAAAGGAGAATGGCCATGGCTCTCGACACCACCAGCGCCACGCCTTTGTTCCAGCAGCTGGCAGAGGAACTGCGCAAGGCCCTTCACGCCGGGGAGTACCCTCCCGGCAGCCAGCTGCCCACCGAGCACCAGCTGTGCGGCCGGTACGGGGTCAGCCGGGTCACCGTACGCAAGGCCCTGGAGGAGCTGTCTCAGCGTGGGGAGGTAGTCCGCCGACCGGGGAAGGGCACCTTTGTGGCGGACAAGAAATTCCAGCGGGACCTGACCAGCGTTCTCTCCTTTACGGAGATGTGCCGGCGCATGGGCCGGGCCCCCGGGGCCAGAACGGTGAAGATCGCCCTGGAGCCCCCGGACGAGGAGGCCGCCCAGGAGCTGGGCCTGAAAAAGGGGGAGCAGATGCTGGTGGTGGAGCGCCTCCGCCTGGCGGACGGGGTCCCTGTGCTGCTGGAGACCACCCGCTTCCCGGAGAAATTCTTTTTCCTGTTCCACCAGGACCTGAACAACGCCTCCCTGTACCAGATCGTCAAGGAGCAGACCGGGGTGGTGTTCACCCACTCCCTGAAGACTTTGGAGATCGTCTTCGCCAGCTACCAGGAGGCCCGGTACCTGGACGTGGCCAAGGGCTACCCCCTGCTGTCCATCCGCAGCACCGTGTGGGACGACAGCGGCGAAAACCGCTACCTGTGCCAGCAGCTGTGCATCGGGGATAAGTT
>CALWCD010000110.1 GCA_944376265.1 uncultured Clostridia bacterium
GGCCGTCGCCGGGGGGCGCTGGTGCCCGGTGGGCACCGTCCAGCGCCGACCGAGGCGGCAGCCGAGACCCTTGATGGCATCTTCGATGCCACGGAGGTTTCCTCCGAGCTTTCCTGTCCAACCGCCCCAAGCGTGTGCCGCCCTTTGTTCTCACCTGCCGGTTCGGTCGGCGCAGGGCGCTCCCCACTGGGGAGCTGCGCCATAAGCGACGGCGGGGGGACACGGATGGGCGAATCTGTAGGTACCTTCTCTGGGGGAGCTTCCCCCACCAAGCGGCTGCGGGAGTTTGCCGGCAAAACCGCCCCGCCGCCAAGGAAAAAGCCTTGACAAAGAAGAACCTCTTGTGCTATACTGGTAGCACCTCGAAAAAGAGGTTCTTTTTTTGTGCCTGTTTTTCCGAGGGAGGCCGGGGCGAAAACGCCCCAAAAATTTTTCCGTAAAACGGGAGGTGCCGAACAATGAGAGTGAAGATCGTGCTGGCCTGCACCGAGTGCAAGCAGAGAAACTACAACACGAAGAAGAACAAGAAGAACGATCCCGACAGGCTGGAAATGAACAAGTATTGCAGGTTCTGCCGGAAGCACACCCTGCACAGGGAAACCAAGTAAGGAGCGGGAGACATGGCAGAAAACGTCAAAAATAACGAAACCGGCGCTGCCCGTTACTTCAAGCGCGTGGCGAGATTCTTCCGCGACTGCAAGCTCGAGATCAAAAAGATCGTGTGGCCCACTCCCAAGGCTGCGTTCAAGAACACCGGCGTGGTGCTGGTGACCATCATCGTGGTGGCCTTGTTCGTTTTCCTGCTGGACACCGTGTTCATGAACCTTCTGGGTCTTGTGATGGACGTGGCCGGATAACACCCCTTTTTGGGTTTCAGGAAAACGGAGGTAGCAGATGGCTGAAGAAGCAAAATGGTATGTGGTTCACACCTATTCCGGGTACGAGAACAAAGTGGCCTCGAACCTGGAAAAGACGGTGGAAAACCGCCAACTGCAAGATCTGATCCAAGAGATCCGCGTGCCCACCGAAAAGGTGACGGAGATCACCGAATCGGGCAAGCGCAAGGAAGTGGAACGGAAGATCTTCCCCGGCTATGTCATCGTGAAAATGGTGATGACTGACGAGTCCTGGTACGCGGTGCGGAACATTCGCGGCTGTACAGGGTTCGTGGGTCCCTCCTCCAAGCCCATTCCGCTGACGGAGGACGAAGTGGCCCGGCTGGGCATTGAGAACAAACAGGTCGAGGTCAGCTACAAGGTAGGCGACTCGGTGAACATCGTGGACGGGCCCTTGGAAGGGTTTATCGGCACGGTGGAAGAGATGGACGTGGAAAAGAACCGGGTGCGCGTCACCGTTTCCATGTTCGGCCGGGAGACTCCTGTCGAGCTGGAGCTGGACCAGGCCGAGCCTGTGGACTGAACAGGCAGAAGAGCCGCGGCTCTCTCCGCGGAACGTTTTTAGGCAGCAAGCGAGGACATCCCCGCTTTGATTGTGAGGGGCACTGCCCCTGTGGGAGGCACAGTCGAATTTTTGCAACGGCTGCGCCGCCATCCACCACGAATTTTGGAGGTGCAAACAAATGGCTCAGAAGGTTACGGGCTTTATCAAGCTCCAGATCCCTGCCGGCAAAGCGACTCCGGCACCGCCTGTCGGCCCCGCGCTCGGCCAGCATGGCGTTAACATCATGGCGTTTACCAAGGAATTCAACGAGCGTACCAAGAACGATGTGGGCCTCATTATCCCTGTCGTCATCACGGTCTATGCCGACCGTTCTTTCACCTTTATCACCAAGACCCCTCCGGCCGCTGTGCTGATCAAGAAGGCCTGCGGGATCGATACGGCTTCCGGTGAACCCAACAAGAAGAAGGTCGCCAAGATTACCCGCGAGCAGGTGCAGAAGATTGCCGAGCAGAAGATGCCCGACTTGAACGCCTCTTCCGTTGAGAGCGCCATGAGCATGATCGCCGGCACTGCCCGCAGCATGGGTATCGAAGTAGTAGATTAATTCCCGGGTGGGAGGAAATCTTTGGATCCGATATTTACCACTGGAGGAAAGAGACAATGAAACACGGTAAAAAATATGTGGAAGGCGCGAAGCTCATCGACCGCAGCAAGCTGTACGACACCGCTGAGGCTTTGGACATCTGCGTCAAGACTGGCACTGCCAAATTCGACGAGACCGTCGAGCTGCATGTGAAGCTGGGCGTTGACGGCCGTCACGCCGACCAGCAGGTCCGCGGCGCCATCGTGCTGCCCAACGGCACTGGCAAGAGCGTGCGGGTTCTGGTTATCTGCAAGCCCGAAAAGGAAGAGGACGCCAAGGCTGCCGGCGCCGATTACGTGGGCGGCGAGGAAATGGTCCAGAAGATCCAGTCCGAGAACTGGATGGACTTCGACGTGCTCATCACCACTCCCGATATGATGGGTATGGTTGGCCGTCTGGGCCGTCTGCTTGGTCCCCGCGGCTTGATGCCTAACCCCAAGGCCGGCACTGTGACCCCCGATGTGGGCAAGGCTGTCACCGACGCCAAGGCCGGTAAGATCGAGTACCGTCTGGATAAGACCAACATCATTCACTGCCCCATCGGCAAGGTTTCCTTTGGCGTGGAGAAGCTCCAGGAGAACTTCGACACCCTGATGGACGCCATTGTGAAGGCCAAGCC
>CALWCD010000111.1 GCA_944376265.1 uncultured Clostridia bacterium
AGGCCATGGAGCCGGCGATCTTAAACGCCATTTCAGAGGAGTCCACCTCGTGATAGGAGCCGTCGTACAGGGTGACCTTCACGTCCACCACGTTGTAGCCAGCCAGCACACCGGACAGCATAGCGCCCTGAATACCCTGGTCAACAGCGGGGATATACTCCTTGGGGATGGCGCCGCCAACAACAGCGTTGACGAACTCGTAACCCTGACCGGGATTGGGCTCGATACGGATCTTGACGTGACCGTACTGGCCCTTACCGCCGGACTGACGGGCATACTTGGTATCCACGTCGGCGTTCTTGCGGATGGTCTCCTTGTAGGCAACCTGAGGCTTGCCCACATTGGCTTCCACCTTGAACTCACGCATCAGACGGTCCACGATGATTTCCAGATGGAGCTCGCCCATACCGGCGATGATGGTCTGGCCGGTCTCCTCATCGGTGTAGGCCTTGAAGGTGGGGTCTTCTTCCGCCAGCTTGGCGAGAGCGATGCCCATCTTCTCCTGGCCTGCCTTGGTCTTGGGCTCGATGGCCACACGGATCACAGGATCCGGGAACTCCATGGACTCCAGGATGATGGGATGCTTCTCATCGCACAGGGTATCGCCGGTGGTGGTGTTCTTCAGACCCACGGCAGCGGCGATGTCGCCGGCGTACACACGGTCGATATCCTTCCGGTCGTTGGCGTGCATCTGCACAATACGGCCCATGCGCTCGTTGTTGTCCTTCACGGAGTTGTACACGGTGGCGCCGGCCTCGATGGTGCCGGAGTACACACGGAAGAAGCACAGCTTGCCCACGAAGGGGTCCGTGGCGATCTTGAACGCCAGAGCGGAGAAGGGCTCTTCATCGGAAGAATGACGCACCTCTTCCTCCTCGGTCTCAGGGTTGACGCCCTTGATGGGAGGAATGTCGGTGGGAGCGGGCATATAGTCCACGATGGCGTCCAGCAGCTTCTGAACACCCTTGTTCTTATAGGAAGTACCGCAGGTGACGGGCACCATGTGGTTGGAGATGGTGGACTTGCGGATGCAGTCCTTAATCTCGTTGATGGAGAGCTCCTCACCGGAAAGGTACTTGTCCATGAGGGCGTCGTCCTGCTCGGCCACGTGCTCCACCATTTCGGTGTGATACTTCTCGGCCAATTCCTTCATGTCCTCGGGGATCTCTTCGCAGCGGATATCCTTGCCCAGGTCGTCGTAGTAGACATAGGCCTTCATCTCCACCAGGTCGATGATTCCCTTGAAGGTGTCCTCGTTGCCGATGGGAAGCTGGATGGGCACCGCGTTGCACTTCAGGCGGTCCTTCATCATCTGGACAACGCGATAGAAATCGGCGCCCATGATGTCCATCTTGTTCACATAAGCCATACGGGGAACTTTGTATTCCTCAGCCTGACGCCACACGGTCTCAGACTGGGGCTCCACACCGCCCTTCGCGCAGAACACGGTGACGGAACCGTCCAGCACACGCAGGGAACGCTCCACTTCCACGGTGAAGTCCACGTGTCCGGGAGTGTCGATGATGTTGATACGGTTCTGCTTGCCATTGCGGTCCGGCCAGAAGCATGTGGTGGCAGCGGACGTAATGGTGATGCCGCGCTCCTGCTCCTGGGCCATCCAGTCCATGGTGGCGGCACCCTCGTGGGTTTCGCCGATCTTGTAGTTGACGCCCGTGTAGAACAGGATACGCTCGGTGGTGGTAGTTTTACCGGCATCGATATGGGCCATGATGCCGATGTTTCTGGTCAATTCCAGTGGTACCTGCCTGGCCATAAATTCCTCCTTAACAATACCTTACCATCTGTAATGCGCGAAGGCCCTGTTGGCCTCGGCCATCTTGTGTGTATCTTCACGCTTCTTGGCGGCGCCGCCAGCGCCGTTGACAGCGTCGAGGATCTCGCCGGCCAGTCTTTCCTTCATGGTACGCTCGGAACGGTTTCTGGAGTAAGAGGTGAGCCAGCGCAGGCCCAGGGTCTGCCGCCGCTCGGGACGGACTTCCATGGGCACCTGGTAGGTGGAGCCGCCTACACGGCGGGCCTTGACCTCCAGGCTGGGCATCACGTTCTCCATAGCCTGCTCGAACACCTCCAGGGGTTCCTTGCCGGTCTTCTCCTGCACGATCTCGAAAGCACCGTACACGATCTTCTGGGCAACACCCTTCTTGCCGTCCAGCATAACGCTGTTGATCAGGCGGGTGACGAGCTTGGAATTATACATAGGATCGGGCAAAACATCGCGCTTTGCCACATTGCCTCTTCTTGGCATGATCTTCCCTCCTTCATAAAATGATATCATCGGTACTCGAAAGCACAAAACTCCCGCTGGCCAATTTGGGCAAATTACGGTCCCATGAGGGGATCTATCAGTAATATGCCAACAATTCCGTGAAAAACACGGTCAGCCATACGAATTCTGCGATTGAGCGAAGAGAACTAAGCGGTTTCGCTTACTTCTTAGCGCCGGCCTTGGGCCGCTTGGCGCCGTACTTGGAACGAGCCTGCATACGCTTGGCAACGCCCTGGGCATCCAGGGTGCCGCGGATGATGTGATACCGCACGCCGGGCAGGTCGCGCACACGGCCGCCGCGGATCATCACCACGCT
>CALWCD010000112.1 GCA_944376265.1 uncultured Clostridia bacterium
AAGGTGAGCAAAGTTTCCTGAATCGTAATCCAAATTTTAATTTTTGCCTTTACTCAGTGCTACAATACGATAAAATGAATCGCAAAAGTGAAGATGGGCAGACTTATTGCACCTTTTCTTTTGGAGATGATTATCAAAGGAGTTGGGTCAAATGAAATTGAGAAAAATGATTTTATCAGCAAGATTTCGATGAAGCATAGAACACCTTTGCGAAAACGGCTGCTGTGTTTTCTACTGACAGGGATAATAGTGGGGATCACACCTCTGTCCGTTTCCACAGAGACTTTAGAGGAAATTCAAGCCTATCAAGACCAGCTTCAATCAGAGAACCAAGAGCTGCAAACCAAGTTGAACAGCCTGCGGCAAGATGAAGCCCAGAAGCAGGAATATCAGGATACCTTGTAGCAACAGATCGACGTGGTCCAGGAACAGATTTTGACCACCCGGTAAAATATCAATGACTTGAACACCAGTATTCAAGAGCTGACCTTGAAGCTGGACAAGTCCCTGGAGGCGGTACAAGATACTATCGACCAGTTCAAGTCGCGCCTGGTGGTCCTTTACACCGCAGGCAATGTGAGCACCTTGGAAATACTTTTGGATTCCGAGAGCCTTTCGGAATTCACCACCCGAATGACACTGCTGGAGAACATGACAGCCCATTACCAGACCATGATTGATACTCTGGAAGAATACATCCAGTCTACCCAAGCGGATAGGGACCAAGTGCAAGCAGAAAAAGGGCAAGTGTCGCATTCAGATCACGCTGGAGGACAAGCAGGACGAGCGGGACGCTCTCCGGCGGAGGAGGCGGTTCTAGATTTAACCCCATTTGGCCGCTTCTCGGTGTCAGCTTGATTTACAGCCCTTTTAATGGGTATCCTGGGCATAAAGGAATGGATATTGCCGGACCCTGGGGAACCCCAGTCGTAGCTGCAGCCGATGGTCAAGTCATTGAAGCCAACAACTGTGACCGCTGGGGTTACTCATGGGGATATTATGTGTTAATCTATCACAATGGGACCTACTCCACCAGGTATGCCCATTTCAGCTCTGTGCCGTAAGCACAGGCAGATACGTTACTGCAGGAACAGTGATTGGATACGAAGGAGATACAGGCAATGTAACAGGGCTGCATCTGCATTTCGAAGTATACGAGAATGGCACGCTGATGGATCCGGCACGGTTTCTTTGAAACCTGAGGATGTTTACTTAAGTAAAGGAAATAAGGCTTGCCGCAAAGTGAGTATTCAGTAGCTATCTATATAAACACCTAATCACCATAAATAAAAACCGGTCCTTCCAAGACGCATCAATTACGTTTTGGAAGGACCGGTTTTTGTACACTTGGGTAAGAGACTATTCTCCAGCGCACCCTTCCTTACCAAATGAGCAAAATCTACTGCCAAATAGACAAGAATTTGCAGATGAGCAAAAAAGAGTGTATACTTTAACCAACCTTTAAGATTGTTGGTTGAAAATTTTCTGATATTCTTTGGCGAATGATAGAAAAAGTATCTGCCCCTGGGAATCAAACTCTGAGACAATATTCAGCAACTCACGCAGCAGTTCATTCGGTGGGATAATTTCTTCTGAAGGGGCAAATAACGCACTCTCATCTATGGCTAAAGCGGATACCAATTTCTCAATATTGGTTCGGGTAGGGCGTGACTTGCTAGTTTCCCAATGGGAAACTGCTGTAGTAGACACATCACAACGATTAGCAAGTCCTTCTTGAGATAAGCCGCGCAGTTCGCGATAAAATTTAATCCGACTTCCTAAACTGGCATCCATTTTTTCACCCCCTCCGATGACGATGAGATTATTTTAGCAGTCCTAAGTAAAAATGTCTAAATACTGAAACTTAATGTTAATTTACTTTTACTTCATATCGCGCTATAATTTAAGGAACAATAACCGAAAAGGGCGGTTGAGTTCCAATGAATTTACAAAACACTTTGCGAGACTTGATCTATATGTTGTTTAACTTAAAAAATTTGTCACCGGGGGAAATTGGCTCATTTTTGGGGATTCTCATGAAATGCGGGTGTGATTTTTTTGAACTTGCTAATGAAGTGTCCCGCATGGCATTACCAATTCCCTTAGACCTGATCAATGCAGTGTTCGATCTTTGTCCAGAACCTGTTAAAATCACAGATGTGAAATCCCAGACGATTCGTGCCCTTATCCCCCGCTGGACCTCCACAAAATATCATAGCGGAACGATTACTCAGGTAACGCAAGATATTCAAGAGAAGATTCTATCCCAATATAACGGATTATATGCTTATCACAGTAATCTAAGTCCCAGAAAATTGTCTGTAGATGATCCTTACCTCTTATTGATAAATTCAAAAAACGCACGCTTTTTGGATATAAACCGGAGAAAGGTCTATTTGTACGAATACGCTTCCGAGGAGGAAAACCATGATTCACTTAGCAGTGTGTGATGATGAAATAGATTTGCTCAACCAAGTGGAACAGCTCATTTCCGACTATAACCAAAGCAGATCTGCAGAAGGGAAAATAGTCGTCTCTACGTTCCTTTCACCTAAAACCTTGCTCACCAATGTAGACGATGGCGACGATTATGATGTCTACATTTTGGACATTGAAATGCCTGATATAGATGGGTTGACTTTGGCGCGAGCCATCCGGCAAATTCAAGAACATGCTGTGATTGTTTTTTTAACATCTCATAGCAGTATGACCTTTACGGTCGAAACAGTGAAACTTGGGGTCATACGTTATGTAAACAAGCTAAATATGGAAGAGATGTTTCCGGAGGCTTTGGATGTTTCCATCCAAAAAGCGGAAGAACAGATGTCAAAACACTTGCTGGTGACGCATTATCACGACATTACACGAATTGCCTATCAGGATATCATGTATGCGCACCGTGTGAAACGTCTGACAGAAATCGTGCTCAAGGCCGAGCGCAAAGTGACAGATGGAAGATCTCTTTCCACCGTTTATAAGGCGCTTAATGACCTTCGCTTTGTATATATTGAGCAAGGATGCTTTGTAAACCTGGATTTCATCACTCGGGTTACAGGATCGGAAGTTTTTCTGAAAAACGGTGAAAAACTGGCCATCAGCCGGAACTATCTTCCCAAAGTGAAAGCCACCATCTTCCAGCTTTGGGGAGGTGTATAAATTGTTTCAATTGGTAGAGTTCCTGGCAACTTTTGTGGAAAACTTCGTGGCCCTTAGTGCAGTTACACAGATGTCTCACCCAAAAATCAAGGGAAAACAGAAGGACATCATCCTGGTCGGGTGTAGTTTTGCCATGATGGTGGTCATATCTCTGTTGAATTGGATAGAGGCGTTTTCCTATATCACAATTACTTGTGCGTTTTTAATTGTCTTTTTTTTGACACGGTTTACAACGTGTAGAAACATACTTCATAGGGCAACAGCAACTATTCTGGTGTATCTTTGTATCCACGCGGTGGATTATGTTTTGATAGCCCTATTTGGATTGACTTTTCATGAAGGTCAAGGATATTTTTACTCATTTCAAGCGATCTTAACACCTGGATTACCAAGGTTGTTTTTCCTCTTGGTGAGCAAGGGAACGGATGTAGCTTTGTATCTGGTTTTCAGAAAACAAATGGCTGCTTTGGGAAGATTAGAACGGCGTTACGAAATCATGATTCTTACTTTCGGTTCTATCGCCTATGTTTTGATGTCGCTCTTGCTCAGTCTTGTTCAAATGGAGTCGTACTTGGCAATTCAAACCACAGTGTTAGTTGCCTGGCTGCTTCTAGTCGTTTGTGTGATTGCTGTTACCTGTATTTGTGTGATAGTTACCAATTACAAGGCTTCTGAACAGCGAAATGCCTACTTGCGAACCACCAACGAATTGATGGCGGAAAATTATCAAAAACTCAACGACACGCAACAAGCCATAAGACGCCAAGTCCACGATTTCAATCATCACCTGCGGGCTCTTCAAACGATAGCGAATTCCCATGACACGCGAAAAGTTTCTGAGTATTTGGATTCCCTGCTGGCAATTCCAAAAAGCAGCCTTACACTCTGTTGCAGTGGAAACGATGTTATTGACGCGGTCATAAATTGCAAGGCCATGGATGCCAAGACCTACAAAGTGGACTTTCATTATTCGGTAGAGTATGATCCCACGTTTGTGATAGACCCTGTAGACCTGTGCGCCATTTTATCCAATCAGATTGACAATGCTCTCGAAGCTTGTCAAATGCTGCCGGAGGATCAGGAACGCCGGATCGATATAAAAATATGGCCGCAAAATGGTGAGATGCTTTTCTTGCAGGTTTTTAACACTGTGGGAAGTAATCCATTTGAGGGGAACGAAAACTTAGTCACCACAAAGGTAGATCCCTATCATTTGCATGGATATGGACTCCGAAACATTCAAGATACAGCTGCGAAATATGATGGTGAGCTAAAAAGCATATTTCAAAATGGCAAATTTGTGTCTACCGTTTATTTGTTTTGCACCCATACACAAAATTTAGGACCTTGAAAATAAGGAGGGCGGAGATATGACACTCCAAGCAACCGCCACAAAAATGGCGCAACACGTTATGGAAAAGGCAAATATCCCGCAACAGAGAAAAGCTATTTTCGTATATGGGTGTGAGCTTACTTTATCTACCAGTGCCTCTGTCTTATCAATTATTCTTCTTTCTATTGTCCTGGGTGCGCTGTATTCCTCTTTTGTGTTTTTGGCCGTCTTTATGGGAATTCGTTTTTTTGCCGGTGGCTACCATGCAAAAACTTATTCTCATTGCTTTCTCTTAACGAACTTTATTTACATAATTTCTTTTCTGCTTTCAAAGTATGTCTTAGCTCCATTAAGTTGGCCAGTGAAATTAATCCTTCTTTTAAGTTCCGCAATCGTAGTCCTTGTATTAGCACCTATTCGCCACAAAAAACATCCTCTTTCTGAGCAGACCTACCGAAAAAACGCCATAATTGGACGAGCTATTACGGTTCTGATATCATTGGGTGCTATTTTGCTGCTCTTGAAAGATATTACAACTCAGATTTCTACATTGATTGTGGTCACATTAATGGCAATAGCCATTATGATGATATTACCTAAAATCAAGGAAGGAGTAGAATAATCATGAATGGTGTTTGGTCTCTGTTAGCTTTTGTAATTGAATCTCTTGCCAATCTCGGTGCTGGGATGGCATCATCCGGTGTCGGCTATGAGCCTGAACTGCCCGAAGAGCTGCGCAAGTAACACTTCCTACAAAAGGGAAAGGGCCTGCCTCCTGTCTGCAATCCGCAGATAGGGGGATAGGCCCTTTCCCTTTTTGACTTTCCAAAGACGGGAGTGTGTTTTTCTTTTAGGGTCACAGATCCTGCTGCACCATACTGCCCTTTTGCCGTAGTCTGCTGGACTGCGGTTTTTTGTTATGAAAACCTTCCCTCATAAGGGCGCAACAACTCAGCCCGTCCAAGGACAGGCTGTCTGAACTTTGAA
>CALWCD010000113.1 GCA_944376265.1 uncultured Clostridia bacterium
ATAATGTTACTGCCTAAGCGCGTGAAATACCGCAGAGTTCAGAGAGGCCGCATGAAGGGCAAGGCCCTGCGCGGCAACAAGGTGACCTATGGCGATTTTGGCCTGCAGGCTCTGGAGCCCGCATGGATCACCTCCAACCAGATCGAGGCCGCCCGTGTGGCCATGACCCGTTACTGCAAGCGTTTCGGTAAGGTCTGGATCAAGATTTTCCCCGACAAGCCTGTAACTCAGAAGCCCGCTGAAACCCGAATGGGTTCCGGTAAAGGCTCTCCCGAGTACTGGGTAGCCGTGGTAAAGCCCGGCCGCGTGATGTTCGAGCTGGGCGGCGTCAGCGAGGCAACCGCCCGCGAGGCTCTGCGCCTGGCCGCCAACAAGCTCCCCATCAAGTGCAAATTCGTAACTAAAGAAACGGAGGCCAGTGAGTGATGAAAGCTGCAGAAATCAGAGAAATGACCGCTGACGAGCTGAACAGCAAACTCGCCGACCTGAAGGCTGAGCTTTTCAACCTGCGTTTCCAGCTCGCTATCAATCAGCTTGACAACCCCATGCGCATCTCGGCCGTGAAGAAGGACATCGCCCGGGTCAAGACCGTCATCCGGGAGAACGAGCTCCATGCCGACAACGCCTAAGGGAAGGGAGGATTAAGAAGTGAGCGAAGAGAGAAACATGAGAAAAACCGCGGTTGGCCGCGTGGTCAGCGACAAGATGGACAAGACCGTGGTGGTCGCTATTCAGGACAGCGTGAAGCACCCCATTTACAACAAGGTTATCAAGCGCACTGTGAAGCGCAAGGCCCACGACGAGAACAACGAGTGCCGTGTGGGCGACCGGGTGCGCATCATGGAGACCCGCCCCCTCTCCAAGGACAAGAGATGGCGTCTGGTGGAGATTATTGAGAAAGCCAAATAAATTTTTGGCAGAAGCATTTTCCCAACGAAAAAAACGTTATTTGGCTTTTAAGCAAAGGAGGAACGCACTGTGATTCAGCAGCAGTCTTACCTCAAAGTGGCCGACAACACCGGCGCCAAGGAGCTTATGTGCATCCGTGTGCTGGGCGGCACTGGCAGGAGGTATGCCAATATCGGCGACGTGGTGGTTGCTTCCGTTAAAAAAGCAGCACCCGGCGGCGTGGTTAAAAAAGGCGACGTTGTCAAGGCGGTTATCGTCCGGACTTCTTCCGGCGTGCGCCGTGAGGACGGCACCTATATCCGGTTCGACGAGAACGCGGCCGTCATCATCCGCGATGACAAGAACCCCCGCGGCACTCGTATCTTTGGGCCTGTGGCCCGTGAGCTGAGAGACAAGGAGTATCTGAAGATCCTGTCCCTGGCTCCCGAAGTACTTTGATGGAGGTGCACTGAAATGAGTAACAAGGTTCATGTGAAAACCGGTGACACCGTCCTGATCCTCAGCGGCAAAGACCGCGGCAAGAAGGGCAAGGTCATGCAGGTGAGCCCCAAGGAAGGCAAAGTGATTGTGGAGAACGCCAACTTTGTCCAGAAGCATGTGAAGCCCCGCAGAATGGGCGAGCCTGGCGGCATTATCAAGGCCGAAGGCGCCATCTACGCCTGCAAGGTGCAGGTGGTCTGCCCCCGTTGCGGCAAGGCAACCCGTGTCGCCCACAAGATCCTGAAGGACGGCACCAAGGAACGCATTTGCAAAAAATGCGGCGAGTCGCTGTGAGGGAGGATAAGAAATGGCTAGAATGAAAGAGTTCTATAAAGCAGAAGTGGCCCCCGCCCTGA
This sequence comes from uncultured Clostridia bacterium, assembly GCA_944376265.1. GTDB lineage: Bacteria > Bacillota > Clostridia > Oscillospirales > Acutalibacteraceae > Acutalibacter. The sequence continues at coordinate 1,746 of CALWCD010000113.1, forward strand.
TGAAGAAGTTCAGCTACAAGAGCGTGATGCAGATCCCCAAGCTGGATAAGATCGTCATCAACGTGGGCGCCGGCGAGGCCAAGGACAACGCCAAGGCCATCGACGCCATCAGCGGCGACCTGGCAAAGATTACCGGCCAGAAGCCCGTGGTGTGCAAGGCCAAGAAGAGCGTGGCCAACTTCAAGCTGCGCGAGGGCATGCCCATCGGCGTGAAGGTCACCCTGCGGGGCGACCGGATGTACGAGTTTCTGGACCGCCTGTTCAACGTGGCCCTGCCCCGTGTGCGCGACTTCCGGGGCATTAACCCCAATTCCTTCGACGGCCGTGGCAACTACAACATGGGTATCCGCGAGCAGCTGATCTTCCCCGAAATCGACTACGATAAGGTCGACAAGGTGCGGGGCATGGATATCTGCTTTGTCACCACCGCCAACACCGACGAAGAGGCCCGGGAGTTCCTGACTCTCATGGGTGCTCCGTTCACCAAATAAGGAGGGATTATTGTGGCCAAGACTTCGATGAAAGTAAAACAGAGTAGACCTCAGAAGTATTCCACCCGGGAATACAACCGCTGCAAGATCTGCGGCCGGCCGCATGCCTACCTTCGGAAATTCGGCATTTGCCGTATCTGCTTTAGGGAGCTTGCATACAAGGGCGAGATCCCCGGCGTGAAGAAGGCAAGCTGGTAAATCATCAAGGAGGTACGAAAACATGCAAGTTACAGATACCATTGCCGATCTGCTGACCCGCATCCGCAATGCCCAGGCCGCCAAGCACGACACTGTGGAGGTCCCTGCCTCCAACATGAAGAAGGCCATCTGCCAGATTCTGGTGGACGAGGGCTACGTGAAGGGCTTCAGCGTGACGGAAGACGGCAAACAGGGGATGATCACCATTACCCTGAAGTATGTAGGCAAGCAGCCTGTGATCAAGGGCCTGAAGCGGGTTTCCAAGCCCGGCCTGCGGATCTATTCCAACGCGCAGGATCTGCCCAAAGTGATGAAGGGTCTGGGCGTGGCCATCATCTCCACTTCCAAGGGGATTATGACCGACCGGGCCGCTCGGAAAGAAAACGTCGGCGGCGAAGTGCTGGCGTTCATTTGGTAAGAAAAGGGGGTGCGAGAGCATGTCGAGAATTGGAAGAAAACCCATCAATATTCCCGCTGGCGTTGAAGTGAAAGTCAACGGCAACGAAGTGACGGTAAAGGGCCCCAAGGGCGCTTTGGACCAGACCTTCAATCCCAAGATGACCATCGCTGTGGAAGGCAATGAGATTCTGGTCACCCGTCCTGACGACGAAAAGGAGTCCCGTTCGCTCCATGGCCTGACCCGCACGCTCATCCACAATATGGTGGTAGGCGTGACCGAGGGCTTCTCCAAGACCCTGGAGGTTCAGGGTGTTGGCTATCGTGTGCAGAAGCAGGGCAAGGACCTGGTGATGAACCTGGGCTTTTCCCATCAGGTGGTGGTGTCTGAAAACGAGGACATCAAGATTGACGCTCCCAACGCCAACACCATCGTGATCTCCGGCATTGACAAGCAGAAGGTGGGCCAGTTCGCCGCCGAAGTCCGCGAGAAGCGGCCGCCGGAACCCTACAAGGGCAAGGGCATCCGCTATGCGGGCGAGTTTGTCCGCCGCAAGGAAGGCAAGGCCGGCAAGGGCTCTAAGTAAAGGTAGAAGGAGTGAGAAAAAATGGTCAATAAGGCAGATACAAACAAGGCTCGTCTTCGCCGCCACAAGCGCGTGCGCGGCAAGATCAGCGGCACCGCAGAGCGGCCTCGTCTGAACGTGTTCCGCTCCAGCGCCAACATCTATGCCCAGATCATCGACGACACCACGGGCCACACCCTGTGCGCTGCGTCCACTCTGGACAAGAGCTTTTCCGGCAACGGCGGCAACAAAGAGGCTGCCCGGGAAGTGGGCAAGATGATTGCCCAGAAGGCAGCAGAGAAAGGCATTACCAATGTGGTCTTCGACCGCGGCGGATATATTTTCCACGGCCGTGTCAAAGAGCTGGCCGAAGGCGCCCGTGAGGGCGGCCTCAACTTCTAAGCAAGGAGGAAATGATTTTGGCTAGTAATATTGACGCTACTACTCTGGACCTGCAAGAGCGGGTCGTGGCTATCAACCGGGTATCCAAGACCGTCAAGGGCGGCCGCGTGATGAAGTTTGCCGCTCTGGTGGTTGTGGGCAACGGCGACGGCATTGTGGGCTTCGGCATCGGCAAGGCCGCCGAAGTTCCGGACGCCATCCGCAAGGGCATTGAGGACGCCAAGAAGCACCTCACCCGCATCGCTCTGCGCGGCACCACCATTCCCCACGACATTGTGGGCGAGTTCGGCGCCGGCCGGGTTATTCTCAAGCCCGCCGCTCCCGGTACCGGCGTTATCGCCGGCGGCCCTGTGCGTGCCGTGGTGGAATGCGCCGGCATTCGGGACATCCGCGCCAAGGCTCTGCGTTCCAACAACCCCTGCAACGTGGTCCGCGCCACCCTGGCTGGCCTGACCCAGCTGCGCACCGCTGAAGAAGTGGCCGCGCTGCGGGGCAAGACCGCGAAAGAGATTCTGTAAGGGAGGGCCCAGCTTTGAAAATTACTTTGAAGAAAAGCCTGATCGGCAGCAAGAAGGATCAGATCGCCACTGCCGAATCCCTGGGACTGAAGAAGGTGGGCGACACCACCGAGCAGCCCGACAACGCCCAGACTCAGGGCAAGCTGAAGAAGATCGGCCATCTGATCCAGATCAGCAAGTAAAAAAGCTAAGGAGGTGCGTGACAATGAAGCTCAACCAGCTTACAGCTACGCCCGGCGCTACCAAAGAGCGCAAGCGTATTGGCAGAGGATATGGCGCCGGCACCGGCAAGACCGCCGGCAAGGGCCACAAGGGCCAGAAGGCCCGTGCGGGCCACGGCATGCGGCCCGGCTTTGAAGGCGGCCAGATGCCTATGCAGAGAAGAATTCCCAAAAGAGGTTTCAACAATATTTTCGCCAAAGAGATCGTCTCCATCAACGTGGGGTCTCTGAACCGGTTTGAGGACGGCGCGGCCGTGGACGCGGCAGCGCTCATCGCGGCCGGCATCCTGAAGAAGGACTGCGACGGCGTGAAAATCCTTTCCAACGGGAAGCTGGAGAAAAAGCTGACCGTAAAAGCCAACGCTTTTTCTCAGGCCGCCAAGGCCAAGATCGAAGCTGCCGGCGGAAAGGCCGAGGTGATCTAAGTGTTTAACACGATCCGAAACGCATGGCGGATCCCGGACCTGCGGAAGAAGCTGCTGTATACCCTGCTGATCATCGTTGTGTTCCGTTTCGGTTCCGTCATTCCCGCGCCCTTCCTGGACGCTTCCGCTCTGTCGGAGCTGATGAATTCCGCAGCGGAGAACTCCGCTCTGGGATATATCAACATGCTCACCGGCGGCGCCTTCCAGTACGCCTCCCTGTTCGCCATGGGCATTACGCCCTACATCAACAGCTCCATCATCATGCAGCTGCTGACCATCGCCATCCCGGCGCTGGAGCGTATGGCCAAAGAGGGCGAAGAGGGCCGCAAGAAGATCGCCACCATCACCCGGTATGTGACCGTGATCCTGGGCCTGATCCAGGGCGTGGCCTACTACCTGTACCTGCGCAGCTATAACATTGTGGAGTACACCGACGGCTTTGCCGGGGTGTTCACCGCGTTCGTCATCGTGCTCACCTTCACTGCCGGCACCGCGCTGATCATGTGGATGGGCGAGCAGATCAACGAAAAAGGCGTGGGCAACGGCATTTCCATCATCCTGTTTGCCGGTATCGTCGCCCGGCTGCCGGTTACCTTCGGCACCGTGTGGCAGTACATGCAGCTGGGTATGGAGAGCGCTTCCTCCGCCGGCCAGTACCTGGTGCTGGCTCCCCTGTTCATCGTGCTGTTCCTGGTGGTCATCTGGGTCATCGTTTTCATGAACGAGTCCGAGCGCCGCATTCCGGTGCAGTATGCCAAGAAGGTTGTGGGCCGCAAGATGTACGGCGGCCAGAGCACATTCCTGCCCATCAAGGTTGCCATGAGCGGCGTTATGCCGGTCATCTTCGCCAGCTCCATTCTGGCCATTCCCCAGTTCATCAAGCTGTTTGTCAACCCCACCGAGGGCTTTGGCAAAGCCTTGCTGGACGCTTTCTCCCAGACGGGCTGGATCTATATCGTGTGCTACTTCCTGCTGATCCTGATGTTCGCGTATTTCTATATGTCCATCCAGTATAATCCGCTGGAAATGGCCAATAATCTCCGCCAGAACAACGGCACTGTTCCGGGCATTCGTCCCGGAAAGCCCACGGCAGATTTTATCGCAAAGATCCTTTCCAAAGTCACCCTGATCGGGGCGCTGTTCCTGGCGTTCGTCGCCCTGGTCCCCATCATCTATACCAGTGTGACCGGCATGTATGGCCTGTCCCTGGGCGGTACTTCCATTATCATTATCGTGGGCGTGGCTCTTGAGACTGTCAAGCAGCTGGAATCCCAGATGATGATGCGCCACTACAAAGGTTTTCTGGATTAACGGAAACGGAGGATGAAGCTATGAAGCTGATTTTGTTAGGCGCGCCCGGAGCCGGGAAAGGCACCCAGGCGGAAAAGATTTGCCAGAAGAACAACATCCCCACCATCTCTACGGGGAATATTCTCCGCGAAGCGCTGAAGAGCGGCACGGAGATGGGGCTGAAGGCCAAGACCTATATGGAGAGCGGCCAGCTGGTGCCCGATGAGATCCTCATCGGCATCATCCAGGACCGCCTGGCCCAGGAGGACTGCAAGGGCGGTTTCATCCTGGACGGGTTCCCCAGAACCATCCCCCAGGCCGAGGCTCTGGACAAAATGGGTGTGGAGATCGACGCTGTCCTCGACATTGAGGTGGCGGACGAGGACATTGTCACCCGCATGTCCGGACGCCGTGTCTGCGAAAGCTGCGGCTCCTCTTACCACGTGCTGTATAAGCAGCCCAAGGAAGAGGGCAAGTGTGACATCTGCGGCGGCACCCTTGTTCAGCGCAAGGATGACCATCCGGATACAGTGAAAGAACGGCTGGATGTGTACCACACCCAGACCGAACCCCTCAAAGAGTACTACAGCAAGCAGGGCAAACTGCTTGTGGTTCACGGCCAGGACAAGGTGGAAGACACCACCCGTCTGGTAATGGAGGCTCTGGAGGATCTGACATGATCGTGCTGAAGACGAGTCGGGAACTTTCCATTATGCGGAAAGCCGGCAAAATCTCGCAAAAAGCACTCAGGTTGGCTGGCGAAGCGGTAGAACCCGGGGTTTCCACCTGGGAGATCGACAAGATCGTCCGCACGTACATCGAGAGCGAGGGGGCAGCCCCCAGCTTTCTCGGGTACAGCGGCTACCCGGCCAGCGCCTGTATCTCTGTAAACGATGTGGTGATCCACGGCATACCCTCCAAAAGCATCCTTCTGAAAAAGGGGGATATCGTCAGCATAGATATCGGCGCCTGCTACGAAGGGTTTCACGGCGACAACGCCTGGACCTTTCCCTGCGGCGAGATCAGCGACGAAGCCCAGGCGCTTTTGGACGCCACGGAAAAGAGCCTGTTTTTAGGCATTGAGCAGGCTGTTCCCGGCAACCGCTTAGGCGATATCGGCCACGCGGTGCAGGCGTATGTCGAAGCTCGCGGTTACTCGGTGGTACGAGAATTCGTCGGCCACGGAGTAGGTGCGAAGCTCCATGAAGACCCCAGCGTTCCCAATTACGGCACGCCCGGCAGGGGCGTGAGACTGATGCCAGGCATGGTGATCGCCATCGAGCCCATGGTGAACATGGGCAAGGCCGGGGTGAGAATCCTGGACGACGGCTGGACCACAGTGACCAAGGACAAAAGCTTGTCCGCCCACTTCGAGCACACAGTGGCCATCACTCCCGACGGCCCGGTGCTCCTGACCCAGCTGGATTGAGGGCGGGCTATGGAGTGGAAACGAGGCCAAGTGGTAAGGTCCCTTGCCGGCCGCGATAAAGGCGGCTTTCTGGCGGTGCTGGACGTTGCCCCGCCCTTTGCGGTGGTGGCAGACGGCAAACGCCGGCCGGTGGAGCGGCCCAAACGGAAGAAGCTCTTCCATCTGGCGCCCACCAAGGCGGTGCTGCCGGAAGAGGCCCTGAAAACCAATCGAGCAATCCGCGGTGCCCTGGGGGCTTTTGCCCGGGGAGCGGCAAAGTAAGTACGGAGGTTTTTCCTATGTCAAAGCAGGACGTAATTGAAGTGCAGGGAGTCGTGAAGGAAGCGCTGCCCAATGCCACATTTCAGGTGGAGCTTCCCAATGGGCACACGGTGCTGGCCCACATTTCCGGAAAGCTGCGGATGAACTTCATCCGCATCCTGCCCGGAGACAAGGTCACCATGGAAATGTCACCCTATGACCTGACCAAGGGCCGCATCACGTGGCGCTCGAAATAAGAGTAATCCACAGAATCACTGACGTATCCCACTGATAAGGAGGGCACATTATGAAAGTCAGACCTTCTGTTAAGAAAATGTGCGAAAAATGCAAGATCATTAAGCGTAAGGGCAAGGTCATGGTCATCTGTGACAACCCCAAGCATAAGCAGCGCCAGGGCTAAAGGCCTGGGCAATACCATGGAGGTGTAAGAATGGCTCGTATTTCCGGTATCGACTTACCCAGAGACAAGCGGATCGAGATCGCCCTTACCTATATTTACGGCATCGGCCGCAAAACCGCCACCAACATCTGCGCCGCCACCGGCGTGAACCCTGACATCCGTGTGCGGGATCTTTCTGAAGATGACACTGCGAAACTGAGAGATTATATCGACAAGAACTGCCATGTGGAGGGCGACCTCCGCCGGGACGTGGCCTTTGATATCAAGCGTCTCATCGAGATCGGCTGCTATCGGGGCGTGCGCCATCGCAAGGGCCTGCCTGTCCGCGGCCAGCGCACCAAGACCAACGCCCGCACTCGCAAGGGTCCCAGAAAGACCATGGCCAACAAGAAGAAGTAAGGAGGGATTCTAAATGGCAGCACAAAAAGGAGCGAAAGGCGCTGTGCGCCGCCGCCGCGAGCGCAAGAATATCGAGCGCGGCGCCGCCCATATTCAGTCTACCTTTAACAATACCATCGTCACCATCACCGATACCCAGGGCAACGCTGTTTCCTGGGCAAGCTCCGGCGAGCTGGGCTTTAGAGGCTCTCGGAAATCCACTCCCTTCGCCGCGCAGACAGCCGCCGAGACCGCTGCCCGCCTTGCGATGGAGCATGGCATGAAGAGCGTGGAAGTGTACGTCAAGGGCCCCGGCGCCGGCCGTGAAGCCGCCATCCGCGCCCTGCAGGCCGCCGGCCTGGACGTGAGCATGATCAAGGACGTCACTCCCATCCCCCACAACGGATGCCGCCCGCCCAAGCGCCGCCGCGTCTAAC
>CALWCD010000114.1 GCA_944376265.1 uncultured Clostridia bacterium
CTCTGTTATTTGTTTTGCCCATTCTATGAGCTTCTGTTCCTGGTTGTATTGCCGCAATCTTGTATCCATACTCTCACGCTACCTTTCTCACCTTCTCTCATGAGAGTCCCTGCCACTCTCATGAGATTGTATGAGAGTATTTTCCTACTTCCTTTTTCCTTTTACTAGACGTTGGGACAGATGACGCTTACGCGGAAAGTCATCGAACAAGCCGCACTGGCCCGAAAATGCCTTGGGGAGGCACCGGGCGTTCCTGGGACATGGCGTCGGGGACCACATTGGTCAGCGTCGTGCCAGTCTCAATTCTCAATGTGTTGGTGCCGTCGTTTGTCAGATCCCGGACACAGAACCGATAGGGATAGGAAATGCGTGTGCCTGCTGAGACGCCGTTGACAAACACCTCCACGCCGTCGAAACACCGGCCGAGGGCAATCTTGCGGCATTTTCCTTGGAAGGTGGCTTCGTAGCGGATTTTTCCCCCGAAGCCGGGCTTCAGCAAAGCCACGTCCTCCAGCTCTTCCATCACGGCCAGAGGTTCAAAGTGGTCCATATGGGTGTGGTCTGCCACAGAGACAGAAAACGGTCCCTGGAAGGGAAGCTCCTCTCTGGCATTTTGGTCGGGGGCCTTTCCGTGGGGCAAGTCCTCCTGCTGGGCTGCCAGTAAGAGAACCGATTCCCCTATGTCCAGTTTCAGCGCCACCTTTCCAGACTCATCCCTCTCCGGGGTGAACAGCCGCTGGTTCAAAGCGTCATACCCCACCAGGCTTTTTGTTTCCAAAGGCAGTGAAACGTTGGTATCCACCTGGTGAGTCATGGAGGAATTCAGGAAGTAATAGATGGTGAGACCCTCCTGAACATAGGGGTAAAAGCGGAGCCATTTTTCCGGCGTGGCGGTGATGCACCGGCGATACCGTTCCAGCCGGGAGAGCAGCTCCCCGTTTGGGAACAGGGGGATCTCCGGCGCCTTTGTGCCGTGAATGCCCTCAGGCGCCCGGTCCACAAAGACCACATTCGCCCCTTGAAGCTGGAAGAGGCGAAGCAGTTCCATTGCTTCATCGGGCAAGAACTCCACCCGGTCAACCACCAGCAGGTGGTAGGCGGAGGTTCCCACGCAGATGGCGCGGTCTTTGACAGCCGCGCGTTTCAGCGTGTCCACACACAGAATGTCATACAGAATCCTTTTCCAAAAAGGAGATGGAATCGTTCTGGGCTGCGGCGGTGCCCAGCTGTTTGGTGTAGAGGAACAGGCGGAACCCCCCTTCCGGGAAATCGTGATACAGCCAACCTGCTTCGTTGACTTGAGAGGTCAGGTCCTGAAGGTCCGTCAGGGAGAGAGTGCCCTCCTCTTCGTCTTCCACTTTGGCGGCGATGACGGCAACCAGTTCTTCCCGGCGATAGGCCCCAAACTGATACCCGCCCTTGTCGGTGAAGTCGTACCCCAGATGCGTGGCAACGGCAAACTTGCATCCCGTAGCAGGTCCGTGAAAGCGGATCTGCCGTTCTTTTAGGGCCCACCGTTTCAGGCGGTCCGGGGCGTTTTTCACGGCGCCGTTGGCGTACCCCGTGGGGAAATGGGAATCATCCAAGACCCACACCCGCATATTCCTCTGCCTAGCTTCCTCCATGATGATGTCCATATCGTGCCACCAGCGGGGCCCAGCAAAATCGGGGTGTGGGCGGGACTCCACACAGACCGCCCCAATTCCGCAGCGGTCCATCTGTTCCATATAGTCCCGCAAGGTCTCTTCGCTGGCTCCCTGCTGCCAGAAAAAGGGCATCAGGTGGTTGCCAGGATGGCCGGAAAGCGCTTGCTCCAACCGTTCATTCATACAAATCCTCCAGTTTGGACCACAAGATAAACGACTTTCATTTGGGCGACACTGGTCCGTTTCAGGCCTATTATAGGGGACGGTTTTGAGAAAATCAAGATCATCTCCGGCTTCGCGGCGGGGAGATTTATGGTCCTAAAAACATGGCTGCTCTCATATGATTGACTGAAGAGGAAAGGGGAGAGGCGTCGGTGAAAAAAATAAAGGGATTTCTGATATCCGTTGCCGTGACAGCTGCAACATCCCTGATGGTCTTTGGCATAGCGGCCCTTGTGATCTCAAAAACGGGAAATCTGCCACAACAGCCGCTGCTAGCGGTTTTGGTGACGCTGCTTTCTTGCTGCACCGTGTTTTTAGGCGGGCTGGCGGCTTCCCTGTTTACCAAGGAGAAAGGAGCTCTTATGGGGGGCGCCTGCGGGCTGTTTTTCGCCTGCTGCATCCTGGCCTGCGCCGCAGGGGGGATGGGCTTCTCTGTTGGAGCCGGCGGGATTGCTCGTCTGGCAGCCATTCTTTTAAGTGGCTGCTTGGGTGGAATTTTGGGCGTGAATCGCAAAGGACGGGTGAAATTTTAATCGAGAGAAACAGGAAAAATACACACGGTCTGCCCGTGTGTATTTTTATGCACACAAGATTTTGTGGAAACAACATAACTCAGAAGCTGGAATATACATAAGTTTACATAATAAAAAATACATAAAATTTGCCGGTTGAAATAAAATCGAAAAAATATCCGTTATTTTGCTTGCAAAATTGAAGAACTTGTATTATAGTATATATTCACAGGGAGAAAAAACGAACCTTCCGCGCCGGTTGTGGAAAAGCCGGTGGAAAGGTTGAGGAATTTCGGATAAAAACGGGCGGAAAGCCTTGGAGGCTCTAGCTTTTTGAACCCCAAGATGTGGTTCTTAACAGCTGGAAACGTCCGTATATTTTGGGGTTTTCTGGGAGAAGACAGCTTGGGCTTCCGAAAAAAACCGCGGAAACAGCCCCATAATTCTTGGAAGTGAATGGATTTCCGAAACTCCTCGCCAGTTTCAAGAAAAAGAGAACTTAGGTTACCTGTAATTTTTATGCCTTCATTCATCCCTCTCTCTTCGGGCGCATAGTTGTGTCTTTTCTTTCATATCCATAGGACAACGAAAGAACGTGTTACCTTTGGATGGAGAGGATGTGCGCACAGTGAAACGTGGGTTGAAGGATCGGTTCTCTGATATTTCGAAAAACAGTCCTCCCAGAGAACAGGATGTGTTCTGGGAACGTTTTTTGAATCGGAAGGCATTTTTTCTGTTGTTGTCCGTGTTGTTGACGGGCGTCGCCGTTGGGGCGGCGTTGGGGGTGTTTGTGCCCCTGTTTCAGGACCGCTGGGTGCTTCCTCTGCAGTTTTCCGGGATTCCTGTAAGCGGTTCTGGTTTTTTCTCCTGTTTTTCCACTCTCTTGCTCAATGTGCTCATCGGATTGATTCCCCTGTTCCTGCTGGGTGTCACCGCGTTTGGGGTATTCGCGGTTCCGCTGTTTCTCTTTTTTCGGGGGGTTACCGTGGGAATGGGAGTCTCCTTCTTCTTGTGGGAGGACGAGCTTTCCGGCCTGGTCCGATGTGCGTTGATCTATACACCGGCCGCTGCGGCGGCAGGGGCTCTGCTCCTGTTGTTTGCGGTGCGTTCGCTGGTTTTTTCCGAACACTTGGCCAAGGTCAGTTTTTCTTCCCAAGAGGGCAGCCTGGATCTAAAGCTGTATTTTCACGATCTGCTGTTCTTCCTGAGTTTCGCGGTGGGAATTTCGCTGATTGGCTGTTTGCCGGCAACGGTGTATTCGGTATTTCTTTGAGAGAAAAGAGGGTGGCAACAGAGCATGAGCGGCGCAAGCGATTATTACTCCTTGTTCAGCGATTATTTGACAAATCAAAAGGCAAACTCGGCGAACACCCGGGAGTCGTATTTGCGGGATACCTTGTATTTCCTGGAGTATTTATCCCAGGTGGACCTGGATCCTTTGGAGGCGGATGAGCAGGTGGTTCAGGGGTATGTAGACCATCTGCATCAGCTGAAGCGTTCGCCCACCACCATCTCCAGAAATCTTGCTTCGGTGCGGTGCTTCTATAAATTCCTGATTTTCCGGGGCGAGATGGACCACAATCCCGCCAAGGGGATCAAGCTGGAAAAAACCGTGAAGAAACTGCCTCAGGTGCTTTCCGGAGAGGAAATTGAACAGCTTCTGGCACAGCCGGACATCACTGAGCCCAAGGGCTGCCGGGACAAGGCCATGCTGGAACTGCTCTATGCCACGGGGATTCGCGCTTCCGAGCTGATCAACCTGAATATTCAGGACTTGAACCTGCGGTCGGGTGTGCTGTACTGCCGGGGAAGCAAGGGCGTGCGGTCCATTCCCGTATATCCCTCCGCAGTGGTGGCGGTTTCTGATTACATTTACCGTATGCGGGGGCTTATCACCGGACCGGAAAGTGGAAGCGCTTTGTTTGTCAATCTCAATGGCGGCAGACTCACCCGCCAGGGTTTCTGGAAAATTGTAAAAGGGTACGCCACGGAGGCGGGGATCACCAAGGAGATCACTCCCCACACTCTGCGTCACTCTTTCGCGCTTCACCTGCTTGAGAACGGAGCTTCCGTCAAGGACATTCAGACCATGATGGGGCATGCTGATATTTCTTCTACACAAGTTTACGTTCAGCTTCTAGACAGCCATGTAAAACAGGTGTATAATGATTGTCATCCCAAGGCGAAACTGGGATAAACCATAACGTTCTGTGGAAATGGAGTTGGTTTTTTGGCCTTTCTCGGTATTTTTGGAAACTACAACAAACCCGGCCCCGGCGTGAACAAGGACGATCCGCCCAAAGCCGCCCCGGTGAGATTCTTTGAGATTCTGCTTCGGAAATTCGGCCAGCTGGTACAGCTCAACCTGATTTTTCTCATTCCTTTTGTGGTTGCGGTTGTGCTGATGTTTCTGCTGTTCCTGTCGCCCACCCACTTTATGCTGCAGCTTCCCTCGGGGGATGGCGCCATTCAAGTGGATCTTTGGGTGATGTATGCGGTGCCGCTGCCGTTGGTGCTGCTGTCCCCGTTTACTGCGGGGCTTACCTTTGTGACCAGAAACTACGCCAGAGAGGAACACGCCTTTGTCTGGTCCGATTTCTGGGAGAATGTAAAAGGGAACTGGAAGTACTTCCTGCTCAACGGGTTCATTGTGTACTTGGTGTATGTGGTGCTCAGCTTTTCCATCATGTACTATTACAACGGGACCTCCCGCAGCTGGTTCTTCTACATCCCCTTCTGGCTTTGCCTGGTGCTGGCGGTGTTTTTCCTGTTTGCCCAGTATTATCTGCCTGTGATGTTCGTAACCTTTGAGCTGAAGTTCAGCCAGGCGTACCGCAACGCGCTGATCCTGGCGCTGGCAGGCCTGGGAAGAAACCTTCTTATTACAGTGGTCCTGGGCGTGCTGGGATATTTGGTGTACGCCGTGGTGCCGCTGGTGGGGCTGACTATCTTCATCCTGATGGCCCTTGTGGTATTTCTGCTCTTTTCGCTGGTGAGCTTTTTTATCAACTTCACGGTGTATCCTTTGGTGGAGCGGTACTTGATCAAGCCGTATCAGCGGAGAATGGAAGAGGAAAAGAACGGTCCCGCGCCTTTGAAAGAGGATCCCGAAGAAGCCCGCTTCTTTGCTCAGCCGGAAGAAGATGGGGAAGAGGACGAGGACGACGAGGACAAGATGGTGTACGTCAATGGCCGTCTGATGAAGAAATCCCAGGCCAAGAACCATATGCAAGACCAATAATCCGGATTAAAAAAAGGAAGCGTTCTAACACGCTTCCTTCAGCCTGTCGAAAAAGGTCACCTTTTGGTGGCCTTTTTCTCGTATTGAGAGAGAAAATGCGGTATAATGGTGTA
>CALWCD010000115.1 GCA_944376265.1 uncultured Clostridia bacterium
ACGGGCGTCATAATGGTTTGCGTTGTAACTCATATCGGCGGTCCCTCCTTTCCCAAGGCGTCTTGTGTTGCCTTTCACAGACCCATCTGGACAGGAAAGGAGGAGTTGGCCGAAAGATTTTAGAATTTTTCTTTGAGCCGCTTCAGAAGCTGATTGCGCTTATACACAAAGGTGTTCCGGGGCATATGTAGCCGCTCTGCACCGGCTCGTTCAGAAAGCCCGTCTGCAATGGCCATAAGGATCTCGTAGCTTTCCGGGTCGGATGACCGAAGTTCCGTGAGCAGACCGTTCAGGATCAGGGCGTCGATATCGATCTCCGTTGTCAGCTTGCTGTCCGAAAGAAAGCTGATGCGGGAGACGCCGTTTTCGTAAGCGTTCTCCATTTCAGTGTCGATGGAGAGATGCTGGGGAGCATTTTTTGGGATACAGCGGAACTCACAGGTATCGCAGAGACCATCGCATCTGTAGCTCTTTTTGTACGGGATGCAGCAAGCTCCGGCTCTCTGTTTTGCCTTGCGGGTAGTCCCTACGAACCGCTCCCAGTCACGCTTCTGTTCCGGGGTGACCTCGATCCACTGCTTGAGCGGACGGTAGTAGATGGTTGATGTGGTCTGATTTTCATTGGTTTTCATAAAAAAGTCCTCCATTTGTCGATTTCTCGAAACGGAGGACTCTGGGCGCTGCCACAAAATGGGTGTAAAAACCTAACCGCAGTCCAAACGGAGCTCTCCGTTTCGGATTGCAGCTAACCCGCTCAAAAGGCAGCTGTAATATTGAGTTGTACCGCCAGATACCGTTGAGCCATCAGTGATCAGGTGATGCGGCGCCAGGCGGTGAGCAGTTTAATGTCTTGATCAGGACGGCTGACGAAGTTTTATCTTAAGTCAGCTTCGATGGTGTACAGTTCGCTGAATACATCGGGAAGATGAACCGGGTTCAAATCCCAAAGACCAAGAGCACCGTATCTTCTGAAAACCGAGTCAACCACTGCCTGACCCAATTGGTCGCTGATTGCAGCAGCGCTGTTTTCAATGTTGATAATCCAGTTTTTGCGTTCAGATTTTGTCACTGCTTGTCCCTCCTTGTCGCATCAGCGTCCTATCCAGAAAGGTGGCTGTGATTTTGTGCATCCATCTTGCACTGGAATATTCATGGCCGGTGAATTACAAGATAGTGCGGTGGCATTCTAAACTCAAAGTGAGTTTTTGTGGGTTAATGCCTGTCTTTGCCTTGTCATATTGATTTTTTCATTAATTTGTGATATAATAAAATATCAAGGCTGTTTAGGTCGATTTCCGAGAGCCTTGAGAACCGCTCTGAAACCTTCTGGGTTGCATTTCCCACCTGCCTCTTATATGGTACCTGGGCAAATTTTCGGGTGGAAGATAGTCAAGCCGTTGGTTGGATGGTTCTTTGGTTCTTTTTCGTGGTTCTTTTTGAAAAGGCGGTGAATGGATGGCTATAATGACATTTTCGGAGTTCTGTAGCGTTGGTCAGCCGACTTGGTTTGGCTGTTCATCACAGGCGCAATATCTGAAGGGCTTGTTCAAAGCGGCAGGAATTACACGCAACTATTCCGATGATTATTTGAAGGCTGTGTATGAAGGAAGAACAAAAAAGCTGAATTCAAATATGAAGAAGCACTTTCCGAAGCCTGTGGACGAGACCAGGATTGCAGCTTACTACGAGAATCATATCGCTTCGGATTATGTAGCTGCATTGATAGATGCCTTTGCGGTTCCGGCAAACTTGGAGAGGAACAAGACTTTTTTGTGTGTTGCGCTTGCCCGCCAAGTTGCGGCATTCATCAACAGCAAAGATGACAGTGCGGAGTGCATTATCCCGGAAGCCTACGAAAATGCGATTGTTGCAGAAGTTTCCAGTCACTATGAAATCAACAAGCGGTTGTACGATGGTGATGACCTGTATGTGCAACATGATAGAAACCACGATGTAAATTGCTATCAAGTGTTTCGGCACGAGTGGAACATACAGAATCGAGGCCGTTGTGTTTGGGCTGGAAGAAAGCTGGTGTGCGTAAATCAAAGCGGCATCAAGCCTCAAATTGCAACAACTGTGATTGAAATTCCGGATACAAAACCGTATGAGCATATAAAAATAACCACGGAAGCAAACTCCCGTGGCATTGAAGGCTCCTATTCCTGTGTGTGGGAAATGCAAGACTCTGAAGGTAATAATTGCTTCCCGGACAGCAGGTTGGTTTTTGATTTTACTATTAACGTTACATTCAATATTTAAGTCTGGAGGATAACAAGTGGCTGATAACAACATGATTATTGAAAAATGGTCTACTTTGAAGGAAGTGCAGGAATACTTGGGCGTTGGCAGAGAGACGATTCTGCAATGGATAGCCAAGCGCAATATGCCCGCATACAAGGTCGGTCGCCTGTGGAAATTTAAGTTGTCCGAAGTAGATGATTGGATTCGCTCCGGCGGTGCAGCGGAAGAAGAAAAAATTGAGAAGGCAGACGAATAAGTCCGTTATTTAGCACATGTAGGTTTGTAAAATAAATACTGGATTGTAAATTTCCTGATGAAATGTGCCTCTGGCACAGAAAGAGGTAAATATATGGCAAAGGCTACAAAGAAAAAGGTTGAAGAAGTTTCGTTGGAAACTGTTTTATGGAACTGCCGTGTCGCCCTGCGTGGCGTTGGCAGTACCGATAAAAACCGCGATGCGGTTATTAGCCTGTGCTTTTTGAAGTTTGCAGGTGACAAGTTTGAAAGGCGTCGTGCAGAACTGATTGCACAGTACGGTGATATTCCTGCGTTTCTTGAAAAGGTTTCCTTCTACAACGCAGTGAACGTGTTCTATCTGAAGGAGACTGCCCGTTGGTCTTATATCGTTAAGAATGCCGGTGCCAATGACATTGCGGTTATTCTGGACCAAGCGATGGCAGATATCGAGGCCGCTAACCCTTCGCTGAAGGGAGCACTCTCACTGAATTTGTATGCTACCCTCGGTGCGCCGAAGGAAAAAATAAAGCAGCTCATCGATGAGGTCAATAAAATCGATGAGTCCCGATTCCAAGAGGAAGATCTTATCGGCCGTGTGTATGAATACTTCCTTCAAGTTTATGCCGCTTCCGGCACCAAGGAAGATGGTGAATTTTATACCCCAGCTTGTATCGTGCAGTTGATAGCAGAATTAATTGAACCATATAGCGGAGTTGTATACGATCCCTGCTGTGGATCGGGTGGTATGTTTGTACAGTCCCACCGATTTGTGCAGAGCCATAATGGTAATCGTCAGAATATCTCTATTCTTGGACAGGAGAGCGTTCAGGAGACTTGGCGTCTGTGCAAGATGAACTTGGCTATCCGTGGCATTTCCCATAACCTGGGCGAAAAGAACGCGTCTACCTTTACCGAGGATCTACACAAGGATAAGAAGGTCGATTTCATCATGGCAAATCCGCCCTTCAACCTCAAGGGTTGGCGTGGTGAAGATCAGTTGTTAGATGACCCTCGTTGGCAGGGATATGGTGTGCCTCGTGCATCCAATGCGAACTACGCATGGATCTTGCACATAATTTCCAAACTGGATGTAAACCATGGCATTGCCGGTTTCCTGCTTGCAAATGGTGCCTTGAATGATCCGGATGAATATGCCATCCGCAAACAACTCCTTATCAATGATAAAATTGAGGCGATTATTGTTCTTCCCCGAGATATGTTCTATACCACTGATATCTCTGTTACTCTATGGATCGTGAACATGAACAAGAATGCCGGTACGGTAAATGGCAGACAGGTTCGTGACCGCCGTGGAGAGGTTCTCTTTGTGGATCTGCGCCGGTGGGATCAGAACATTGAAGAAATTGTTATCGACAAGGGCAAAAAGAAGAAAAAGACCGTTTTGACCGATGCACAGATTCAGGAGGTAAAACGCATTTATAATGCGTGGCAGAGTACAGACCTGACCCTCTATACTGATGTGGCGGAATTGTGCCGGTCTGTGAAGATCCTGAAAAAAGACAAATGGAATCCCGATGATATCACCATCGAGGATAAAGACTTTTCTCTTGCCCCAAGCAAGTATATCGAATTCATTGACCATGATCTGGATATCGACTATGCCAAAGAAATGGCCCGGATTCAGGACGAAATGCGTCTGCTGATGGTATCTGAGGAATTGTCACAATCCATGCTGAAAGATGCGTTCAGGGGGATTGGCTATGGCATTGATTAAATACAAACTGGGTAGTTTGCTGGAATTGTCTGAAAATAAAAATGACAATTTGGAATATGGCGTCGGTGCTGTAAAAGGAATTTCCATTCAAAAGATTTTCATTGAAACAAAAGCGGATATGACAGGCGTATCTCTACGTCCATATTATTTGGTGCAACCAGACGATTTTGCATATGTGACAGTGACCTCTCGAAACGGAGAAAAAATCACGATTGCGCACAACACAACCGAGACTACTTATATTGTCTCTTCGTCTTATGTTGTCTTTCGCATTAAGAGAAAGGACATCTTGCTCTCTGACTATTTATTTATGTATTTCAATCGCCCTGAGTTTGATCGTTATTCCCGCTTCAATTCTTGGGGATCAGCACGCGAAACATTTGACTGGAGTGAAATGTGTGACATTGATATCGAACTCCCCCCAATCGAAATTCAGCAGAAGTATGTGGATATTTACAATGCCATGCTTGCCAATCAGAGGGACTACGAGAACGGGTTGGAGGATTTGAAGCTGGCGTGTGACGCTTTTATTGAAAAGCTAATGAAAGAGTTTCCCCACAAAAAAATTGGAGAATATCTTACTCTTAGCGAAGCCCGTAACGACATGGGATTATCCGCTGATTACGTTAGAGGTTTGGCCGTTTCTAAAGTAATGATACCCACAAAGGCTAATATGGATGGCGTGGGGTTGAACAACTACAAAATTGTTCCCCCTGACCATATTGCTTATGTTCCTGATACCTCACGGCGCGGAGACAAGGTATCAATGGGGCTTAATGATACAAAAGACACTTACCTCGTATCCTCTATATCAACCGTATTTACCACGGAGAAAAATGCTCTGTTGCCGGAATATCTTATGATGTTTTTCTGCCGTTCTGAGTTTGATAGATATGCCCGTTTTCATTCATGGGGTAGTGCGCGAGAGACTTTTGATTGGTCAGAAATGTGTGATGTAAGAATTCCGATACCTAAAATCGAAATTCAGCAAAATATTGTGAACATCTTTAACGCTTATTCTCTGCGTAAAGAAATCAATGAACAGCTAAAAACGCAGATTCGGGGACTATGCCCTATTCTGATTAGAGGTTCGCTTGACGAGGCAGCAGCCTGAAAGGAGACAATATGGCATATTACACAGAGCGTCACGGTATGCGTAGACCTGTCGCTAAAACTTACGATATTACAATCGAAAAATACGCTTTGTTGTTCCAGTGCTGCGAGAAATACTACGACAACATCGCATGGAAGTATCCTGCGCAATGCCCCGATGGGCAGGGATGCTGTGGAGTAGACCATGAGCAGTTTCGGTTGAATTTGCGATATGAGATCCCCACATTATACAGAGATGATGCTGGTTGCCCTGCTGCTCCGAAGGTCCGCCATAATGTATTCGATGGTGAGCATCAGCCTGAGTACGATCAATATGCGCTGCTTGACCTCATCGAGTTTTTTGCAGAGAATGTCCGCGATGTAGTTGTCGGTGGATTTCATAGCTATTGGGGGCACCATCATTTGACTTGCCAGAACAGCCGTAATGTATGCGCTCAGTTCAGGGATGAAATTAACAGCATTTTTCAAAAGACTGGGCTGCTGTATACGCTGAATACAGACTTGCAGGTTGAGCGCATCGTCGAAAACAGCCCATTAACTCCGGCAGTTGAAACTGCAATTGCTACCGTACAAGAAACCGGAACTCGTGAACTGCTGCAAGAAGCCATTCTGCTCCACAGGAGTCCATATCCCGCTGACATCCGGGATGCTGTGGAGAAGCTTTGGGACGCCTATGAACGGCTTAAGACTTATTACACAACTCTGAATAAGGCAAAATCAGCAGAGAAAATTGTTAATGATATGGCTGCAGGACAAGCACCGTATGTTACATTGTTTGATGCTGAGTTCAGAGCATTAACAAAGATCGGTAATGATTTCAGAATTCGCCACCATGAGACTGACAAGGTGGAAATCACAGATATTCGCTACTATGACTATTTCTTCAACCGTTGCCTGTCGCTGATTGCTCTTGCAATCCAATATTTACAGTGAAGGAGGGAAAAACGTGGACTACAATTTTGTAAAGGGTCAATTCACCGAAGCGCAGCTTGAAGAAGCCATCATTGCGCTTTTCCAACAGCAGGATTACACCTATGTCCACGGTGAGAGCATCCATAGAAAGTATGAGGATATCTTGCTTCTGGATGACCTGCGCTCCTTCATGCTATCCCGATACAGCAAGGATGACTTGACAGAGACCGAACTGCAAAAAATCATCAATCGCCTACAGCTGATTCCGGCTTCTCCGCTTTACAGCGGCAACCGAGAAACCTTCTGGCTTGTGAATGAGGGTTTTGATCTCATGCGTGATGATATGAGCCAAGTGGCTCTGCATATCGAATATATCGACTTTGAGAATCCCAGCAACAACATTTTCAAGGTGGTCAACCAGTATTCCGTGCAGGGAGAGCATCTGCGCCGTCCCGACTTACTGGTGTTCATCAATGGTATCCCGATCGCCATTTGCGAATTCAAATCGGCCATTAACGAGGATACCACCATTTACGATGCTTGGGAGCAGATCACCATTCGCTACAACCGTGACATCCCAAAACTGATGAAGTATTGTTTCCTTTCTGTCATAAGTGACGGCGCAAATACCAAGATGGGCAGTATCTTCACGCCTTACGCTTATTATTACGCATGGAATAAGGCAAATGACACGGATAAGGTATCCAACGGCATCAGTTCGCTGTTTACCATGATTGTTGGTGCCTTTGCCAAAGACCGGGTGACTCAGCTTCTACGGGATTTTATTTTCTATCCTGACGACAGTAAAAAGAGCGAAGCCATCGTCTGTCGTTATCCGCAGTTCTTTGCGGCCGGAAAGATGCTCGGCAATATCAAACGGCATCTGCGTCCTGCCGGAGACGGCAAAGGCGGTACATACTTTGGTGCGACCGGATGCGGCAAGACCTACACGATGCTGTTTCTTTCCCGCATGATCGCCCTACGTGACCCGGATACATTTAATAACCCTACTATCGTTATCATTGTTGACCGTGAGGATTTGGACACGCAGACAGCGGAACTGTTTGCTACTGCAAAGAAATTCCTGCATGAGAGCGATGTCCGTAGTATCGAGTCCCGTGCGGATATGGCAAAGACTCTTGGTGACAGACCGAGCGGTGGTGTTTATATCACATCCATTCAAAAATTCTGTGAAAAGACTGGACTGCTGTCCGACCGCAGCAACATCATCTGCATTTCCGACGAGGCGCACAGAACTCAGACTGGTGTCGGTGCCAAACTGAAAAAGACTGACAAGGGTGTGTTCACCACCTACGGCTTTGCCAAGTATCTCCGTGACAGTTTCCCCAATGCCACCTATTGTGGATTCACGGGAACGCCTGTGGATGAAACCATTGCCGTATTCGGTGATGTGGTCGACAGTTACACCATGAAAGAATCCAGCGATGACGGTATTACAGTCCGCATTGCCTATGAGCCTCGTTTGGCTCGTGTCATCCTTTCTGATGAACAGGCAAAGCAGATTCAGAAGTATTACAACCGTTGTGCGGAGCAGGGTTCTACCGAAGAGCAGATTGAAGAAAGCCAGCGGGCAATGGCGCAGATGAGAGCCATCCTAGGTCACCCGGACAGACTGAAAAAACTCGCTGCGGATATGGTTGAACACTATGAGGCTCTATGTGCGGAGAAGCCGGAAATCGTGCAGAAGGCAATGATTGTCTGTACTGACCGTGCGGTTGCCTTCCGTCTGTTGCAGGAAATCCTGGCTATTCGCCCGGAATGGGGCCAGAAGCACCGTGCAGAAGATGAATCCGTGCTGACGGAAGAACAGCTTGATAAGCTGATGCCTCTGCCGAAAATCAACCTTGTGGCTACGCAGGGCGCAAACGATGAAAAGGATTTGTTTGAGGCTTGTGGTACTAAGGAATATCGCAAGATGCTTGACCGTCAGTTCAAGAACAATGACTCCAACTTCAAAATTGCTGTCGTTGTCGATATGTGGATTACCGGCTTTGATGTTCCGTCTCTGGCCGTAATGTATATTGACAAGCCCCTGCAGAAGCATACCCTTATCCAGACCATCTCTCGTGTCAATCGCGTGTTTGATGGCAAGGACAAAGGACTGGTGGTTGACTATATCGGTATCAAGAACGATATGTTGGAGGCCGTTAAGAAATATGGCAGTCCCCAGGAAAGCCCCGTTGATGAACTGAACATCACCCTCGACATTTTCCGAAACCACCTGGCAATGGTCGATGAATTGCTTGTAGGGTTTAATGCGACCAAATTCTATACTGGGGAGCCGTTAGAACGGTTGACTTGTTTGAATTTGGCAGCAGAATATGTGCAGAGCTATAAAGAGATGGAAACCCGCTTTATGGGTCTCTCACGCCGTTTGAAGAGCGCATATACGATTTGTTTCCCGTCCGGTGAACTGACAGATATTGAAACGGCCAAGGCACAATTTTATCTGGCGATTCGTTCCATTATCTATAAGCAGACCAAAGGTGACGCTCCCGATGCTGAGGTGATGAACCGTGTCGTTGAAGAAATGGTGCGTAATGCTATTACCTGTACCGGAATTGAAAACATCGTGGATGAGAATAAGTCTGTGGACCTATTCAGCGATGAATTCCTTGCGGAATTGGATGCGGTAAAGCTACCTATTACGAAATTCAATGCACTGCTTAAACTTCTGAAAAAAGCCATTACCAGTTACGGGCGCACCAACAAGGTCAAGGCGCAGGAATTTGATGAGCGCCTTCGTAGTGTTGTTGAAGCGTATAACAGCCGAGACAAACTGGTATTCACTAGCGAGGTTGTCGCAGATTTCGTAAATGACCTTTCTGACCAGCTTCTGCAAATTTTGAAAGACTTGCAGGATGATAAAATTTCCTTTGAGAAGCTGGGAATCACCTTCGAAGAAAAGGCGTTTTACGATATTTTGGTTAAGGTGCGCGATGATCACGGATTCCCTTATGCCGATGAAAAGTGCCTAGTGCTGGCAAAGAAAATAAAAGAACTCGTTGACGATAAGGCACAGTTTGCAGACTGGTCTAGTAGAGACGATATTAAAAATCAGCTGAACATGGAACTGACTATTCTTCTGTACCAAAACGGTTATCCGCCGGAATGGGATGAGGAGGTATTTGAAAAGGTCATGGAACAAGCTGAAAACTTCAAAAAGTACAACGATTGATAACGATGGGCAGATTGGAGGAACTGAGGAATGAGCGAGTCTATTTCGTCTACAGTTAAACATAGTGGGCTGACTCTGGACAGTGTTTTTGTCGAAGTCCAGCATTCAGAAGGACTCGGTCTGCCCAAATCGAATCACATTAGATTTTTCCACACCGCTATGCGCGGGAATAGGCTGGCAACCGAGAACTTGCAGGAATTCATCCGCAGAAACCTTGCACGTTATGTTTTTTCTCGTGCGCAGCTTGAAAATTATCGGGTCAATGATGACCTTGATACTGCAGTGTCGGAAGCTATGCGTATAATGGCGGAAAACGGTGATGCCTCAGCCGAAGGCACTGGGAATGTGTTGGACGAGGTCTTGATTTACGCTTTCTTGGAAGAAAAACTGAAGGCACCCAAACTCATGAGCCGGGTGGAACTATATACTGAGCTGGCCAAGTTTCATAGCGAGTGTAAGGGAATTCATCTGTTGTCGCCTAAAGACCTCCCGGATAACACAAAATTCCAGATGGTGTTCGGTGCGTCCAACATCATCGATGACATAAAGACAGCCATTGACCATGCGTTTGAAACCATAGTAAAAATTGACAATCACGAAAGTCGTGAGGTACTTATGGTTCAGAAAACAGTATTGGATCAGTTCTTTGAGCAGAGCGAGGTTGATTTACTGTCAGAAATTCTGATTCCACAACCTGGAAAGCCTGAATCCTACGATACTGCCTATGGTATTTTCTTAGGGTATCAGCTTGGATTAAATCCCTCTGGGCGTGGTGACGATTTTGAAACTCTGGCTGAACAGAAAATGCTCCTTGACATCAAAGAACACGCAAGTTATATCGCAGAAAAGATTGCAGCGGTTGGGTTAAATGCGCATTCTTTTTATGTGTACATCGTGCCATTCAATGATGCGGAGAAAGAGAAAACGCAAATCATGGATGCCGTGTTGAGAGGGGGTGCGCCAGTATGAGCCAGTCAGAAAAGGTACGCCTCGGTGATGTATTATTCCAGGGCATAGATGAAAATGACTACCTTAATGAGTTGTATAAGAACATACTTTACAATTATGCTATTACGACTTTGCGGATTACAAACATTAAACAACTTCGTGGAATCAATGTCGATGATGCATTACGGTTTGCTGACCTTCTGTCTAAATCGACTCATCCCGAAAAATCCGATGCTCACAAGATTTGGGCGCATGAAATCATCACCATGCTCCTTGCCCTATATCCGGAAGATGAGGTCGTCCGTTATTACGCAGGAGCAGTGCTGACGAATACGGGCAATTTTATGGGGAAAAAGTTGGTGGAATCGGCGTATACCGAGCCGACCGCTATGGATGAATTGTTCTCGACCTTGAGCGATATCTATCTGACTGTCCCTGCGGAACCAGATAAAAAATTTTTTCAACAGCAGCGTCATGTGTATGAACATTTGGATGATGAGTGTTTCAGCTATTCAGCGCCTACCTCTATGGGAAAGTCCTTTATTATGCGTATGTTCATCAAGGCGCAGATTCTTGCGGGAGCAAGGAAGAACTTTGCCTTAATTGTTCCTACAAAAGCGTTGATAAATGAGGTACGCAGTGAAATCATAAAAAAGGATTTGCAGGATTTGTTGGATGAAAAGCAGTATCACGTTGTATCTTCTGCAAATGACATGGCATTAGAAACCCATTCAGACCATAATTTTATATTCGTCTTGACACCGGAAAGACTGCTGTATCTGCTCAACGATAAAAGCGATTTTGTTTTGGACTATTTGTTTGTTGATGAAGCCCACAAAATGACAGGTCGAAATAGCCGTGCTCCGTTTTATTATTCGGTTATCGATGAGCTGACTCGCAAAAACAATAGACCGCATTTTATTTTTGCTTCGCCGAGTATCCCAAACCCACAGGAATATCTGCGGCTTTTGGCATCCGGGGAGTACAATCAACAGAACGCTGTAGCTTCGTCTTTCTCACCAGTAGCGCAATTCAAGTTTCTAGTAAATCTGAAAACAAGACAGATTTACATTTATAATGACCATCTGAAAACACCTGAATATATTTGCTCTATCAATTCCAGCCCAGATGATGGTGTTATTCCTTTGATGGGATTGATGTACAAAGAGCGGCGCGGCATTAGCAGTCGGATGATTGCTTATTTCAACAGCAAAGACAAAGCTATCAATGCGGCACTCGCATTTGCTAAGATTAAGCGGCAAATAGACGGAGACAATGCACCTCAACCTACACCAGAATTAGTAGAGTTAGCTCGTGATGTGCGGAATCAGGTACACCGGGATTATTTCTTGGCGTCTTTGCTGGAACAGGGTATTGCCTACCACATTGGTTATCTCCCTTCTGCTATTCGTATGCAAATTGAGAAGCTATTTAAGGAAGAGAAAATTACTGCCATGTTTTGCACCAGCACGTTGGTCGAGGGTGTTAATTTACCGGCTGACAACTTGTTTATTACAAGTTATTATAGCGGTCGCGCTCAGATGACGGATGTCGATTTCCGCAACTTGATAGGTCGTGTGGGTCGCATCCAATATAACCTCTCAGGCAATGTGTTTATGATCAGCGATGAAACACGGAATAATAAGCAAGATGTTTACTTAGACAAGCTGAAGGGCGGCATCCCCGATCAACATCTTTCCTTAGTACAGGATTTGAAACCCAAACACAAGAAAAAGATTTTAGAAACGTTGCTAGGTGGCAGTTCGGTTATAGATAAATACAATAAGGATCAACCGGAAGAAGAATATATTATGATGCGCAAATTCGGTCTGATTCTTTTGAAGGACATTATGCACGGCAACGATAGTCTGGTTGTTCAGGAGTTTGAGCAATATATGGCCGACGGGGACAAAGAGCGTATCAGAGATGCCTTTTCCCAACATTCCGCTATTATCGATAATGATATCAATATTTCTCTCGATCAAACAAGAAGACTCCGTGCGGCTATTGCCGCAGACAGCACTTTTGCTTATCCTATGCCCGAGTCGGACGGCAGCTTTAACATTGACAAGGTGCTTGATTTCCTCATTCGCCTGGGAGAGATATTTGATTGGAAACGCTATGAGTTCAGCACCCTCGGCAAGTGCGACGAGGACGGCGACTATACCAAGCTTAGATGGTATTCTGTGATTCTTGTGCAGTGGATGGAAGGTAAGGGGCTCAACTATATTATGCGTAGAGCAGTCGAGTATCAGGAGCGTCATCCGGAAAAGTTCTGGATAAACCGATATACGAAAATGTATTACGACAAGACTTCTCTGGAACATCGGAATATTGTGTTTGCGAATACGCTTGAAGTAATTGAAAATATTATTCTTTTTAGTATCTCCAATTACTTCCTTCGTTTTTCCAATGAATACAAGCGGGTTCATGGTGAAAATTCTCTCAATTCAAACAACTGGTATGAATATGTAGAATATGGCACTACCAATACGGTCACGATTCAGCTTCAGCGATATGGTTTTTCTCGCGAGTCTGCGACCTACATCAAAGCGCACTCGCAGTATTTCACGGTTGATGAGGATGGTAATGTGCGAGTAAAGAACGATCTGGAAAACTGTGGAGATAACGAAGTTGCACAGCAAATCCCGGATATCCGCTTTAATACCCCGGAACTTTTCATCGACTGAATGTAATCCTGGAGAAATTAAATATAAAGTCGCTTGGAACAAAATCTAAAAAATGATCCAAATGCCCACATTCTGGCTTTTTCGTGGAACAAGGAGGAAATATATGCCAAGGAGTAAAACCATAAAACTATTTTTGATGGATGGAGAGCCAAGCGGAAGGATTAAATGCTCCTTGGCCAATTGGACCGGGATTGCATATAAAATTCCTCGCACTGCTTTGGATAAGTGCAAAGATTTGGATATTCTCAAGCAGAGTGGCGTGTATTTTCTGTTTGGCACTGATAAGGCGGATAATACGGTGGTGTACATAGGCCAGGCTGGAGTTCGTAAAAATGGCAAAGGGCTTCTTCTGCGAGTGCAAGAGGCCCATAACTCCATTGATTATTGGACCGAGGCGGTCATGTTCACTACGACAAACAACTCTTTCGGACCGACGGAGATAAGCTATCTTGAAAATCGCTTCTGCAATATGGCGATCGAAGCAGGTCGCTATGTTGTTAAAAACGGAAATGACCCCAATCCAGGGAATATAACCGAGGAGACAGAGAGCGAACTTGAAGAGTTTATCGACTATGCGAAAATTGTGATGGGCACTCTTGGGCATAAGGTATTTGAGCCGTTTGCGCCTTCTGCAGAATCCGCTGACACAGAACCAGTCCTATACATGGAATATGGAAAAGGCAAGGCTTCCGGCAAAAGAACAAGCGATGGATTTGTTGTGCTGAAGGGCAGCATAATCAATCCTACCATAACGAAGAGCTGCCCTGAAAGAGCCATAAAGGACCGTAAGAAGTATGAGGACAAGATTGACAGCAATGGGATCTTAACAGCTGATGTACTTCTTTCCAGTCCTTCATCAGCTGCCGGATTTGTTGGTGGCGCGTCTTTGAGCGGAAATGTGCACTGGAAAGACGCTGATGGAAAAACACTAAGGGAACTCCTTGAAACAGATTGAACCTTTTAATTTTGCCCCACCTTTTAATTATTCCAAAATCGCTACACCGCAAGGCTGGCATCCCGCCGTATTACCGAGCGGCAGCAGGACAACTAAACACATAAAACAAGGGCTTCCACAGTCAGCGTATGACCTCGGAAGCCCTTATTTCGAGCCTTTTTCGGCGGCTTTTGCTCCGGAGAAGGCTTTTTCTATTGTATCAAAATCAGTAAGAACATAGACCCGGCCTGCGGTTCTGGTTCTCTGTTGCTGAAGGCGGTGAAGGTGCTGGGGCATGAGGGGGTGCGCAACGGCTT
>CALWCD010000116.1 GCA_944376265.1 uncultured Clostridia bacterium
ATCTTCAGTTGCATTTCCCTCACCTCCCTCTATTATACCACTTTTTCTCCATGTCAGCAGTTTGTCAACAGGGCGAGTTTTGCGAAGTAGAAAAGAGAGTGGAAGAATTCAAGAAAGACATTGATGACATCTTTGGATACGAAAACTACAAAGCCTCTCGTGATATAGACAGGGCCTTATGGGTTTACGGCCACTTGTTCAAGGATAAAAGCAAGTCTGCCTGCTAAATGTTCCCTTTTTACCCCATCCCTCCTGCTACAATAGTGGCAGGAGGGATAAGTATGAAAGTGGAAATTCTCAGCCAATGGGACTTACGGCGCAAAGCGGCAAGAGGATTTGAACCGGGGACGGCGCTCATCAGCCTGGGAGACTGGGGGAGCGAGCCGTTCACGCTGCCGCGGCAGCCAGAGCACACCCTGCGCCTGCTGTGCAACGACATCACCCCTGCCCTCGTAAACCTTAGCGACCCAAAAGACATGTTCCGACTGTTTTCACGGGAGCAGGCGGGGCAGGTGGCCAGGTTTGTCTACAACCACCTGGACTGCCTTTTCCTCTGCCAGTGCTGCTACGGTTCCTCCCGCAGCGCGGCGGTAGCGGCGGCTCTGTTGGAACACTTTGAAAAGCGGGGCATGGCGATTTTCCGGGACGACCGATACTACCCCAACCTGTACATTTTCCGGCTGACGCTCCAAGCCCTGGAACAGGAGGAGAGAATACGTGCCCATGATTAAATCCCCCACCGCCTGGATGCTGCGCCAGGACGGTGAAGCATTCCCGGTGATTCAGCATTTGTACGGCAGCTTAGAGTGTGTGGAGGAAACCCTCTATGCCGGGGAGTGGCTGTACAAGCACACAAGCATTCCCACTACGCAGCAGCTGGTTCTAAAACTGGTGGCTGCCTACGGAAAGTCGCTCTATCCCCATGGAGATGTGGTGGACAACCTGCGGCAATCTATCCAGGAGAAGCCCTACATCTTTCTCACCCTGGACTTTGTGGAGAAAATAGCTGCCCAGCTGCCGATGGCGGAGCCGTCTTCCCTGGAGAAATTGAACTGCCAGGTGACAGAGAAGCTCAACCAGGAATTCCTCCGCTGCCGCCTGGGCGGGCTGTACAACACCACACCGGGCTGCCGGGATCTGTACTTTCGCGTCTCCAATCCTGCCTTTGACTGGGAACCGGCCATCCTGAGGTTTTTGGAAACTCACGGGGAAGAGATAGAAACCGTGACGGTGGTGTGGGACGAGGAGAGTACCGGTCGCTCCGGCTTTGCCTTGGACGAACAAGGCAAGCCGGTAGACCACAGACTCTGGAAAGAAATAGTTTTATCCCATTGAACGAGGAGGGTTTCCCCGATGAAAGAAACAAGACTTCCCCACGGCGGGCAGATTTTGACCACAAAACGGGGAATACGAGACTTTTGCAGGAACAATGTGGAGTCGCTTGCCTGTGACGCCCTAGTTTTCTGCATCGCCGCTGGGCCAGATCATCCCGACTATGCAGACGTGCTGTATGCTGTTTCTTCCCGCCTGTACACGCTTGATCTGCTGGTATACCAATCAAAAGACGGCATTATCAAACCAGACCCCAAATGGTATTGGAAACAGCTGTTTGAAAGCTTTTTGGAAACGCCGGAAGAAGCGGTGGAGGGGGCGGAACACCGTGGATTTCCTGGGGAGGATCCAGACCTTCTGTTCCGGCAGGTGGAGCGCGTTGCAACTCTGTGGTGCAATATGCTCTCCAAATATGGTGAGATCACCTTTACCTATGAGTTTGCTTACGCGGCGGACTATGTGATCCGCCGGCAAGGGAACTTGCCTATGCCGGAGTTTTCCAATTTTCCCGCTGCCATCTTTCCCAACAATTATCCAGACTACAACTACTGGGAGGGTATAGGAGATTATATTTGCAAGCATTTTCTATTTGACAGCATCTAGGAGGGATCTAACCATGAAACGTGATAAAGCCCGCATCAAGCCTTTTTGCGACCAGCTGGCGCAGTTATGGGAAACCCACGGTCCTGACCTGCGCTTTGGGCAGATCATATCCTGCTTGCCCTTGTCCATCGACAGGCCAGGGCATGACCCGTTTTTTGTGGAAGAGGATGAAATGTTGGAAGCCCTCCAGCGCACGTTCAGCCAAGAGGGAAAAGCCGCGCGCACCCTGGATGCGGAACAGCTGGACAGTCTAAAAGACCGTTGGGAGGACATGATGTTCAATCTCTATGGCACCAAGTTTCAGACGGAGGAGTTCAAGTCCCTTTTTCTGGACACCTGGAGCTATTTGAGGGATGCGGTGGATTGCTACGGCGTGCCTCATAAGGTGGTGTCCCTGGTGGCTTATTTGGGAAAGTTTAACGGGAACAATCAGTACCCCGCACATACCCCGCCCTGGGAGGTTGACGTCTGCGGGAAATTCGTGGATGCCCTGTTGTATGGGCTGGAAAATCCTCTGCGTCCCTACCCCAGCCTGGATTTTTACGGGGGCAGCTTGGTATTGGAGCCCTATATGCACCAGCAGCTCCGCGTTACGCCGAAGACTTTTGAAAAAGTATTTACCGAGCTTGCTGAGGAATACCGGAAAAACGACTATGAGGGCGGTTACGACTATTATGAGCAAGAAAAACTCCCCTTCCCTTATGAGGAAGAGGAGTGAATCCGCAAGATGGGAATGTCCTTTGCCCGGGCCATTTGAACCGTGCGGGCTGTTCCTCCAAAGACGGGGCTTTCCACGGCGATAAGCAAGCCGCTGTGATCCACCAGGTACCGATCTCGCTGATAGAACGCCGCCCGGCGGCATTTGGCGTTCCCCACCACATGAACCCAGTCGGCCAGCTGGCATACGGCGCAGCAGGCTAATTCCCTTTCGTTGTGGCTGGCAAAGGGCAGGGCAATCTCCAAGAAAAGCTCAGGGTGCTGTTTCTTTTGGCGGATGAGCAGTTCCGCCGCCCAGGTGTCCACACCAATGGCATTTCCGCAGAGAAAGTGGGTGGCGCCCAACTCTATAGCTTGGAGGATGGCAGCGTCCAACTGACGCAATACGTCCCGGTGCTGAGAGCTTTCCTCCTTCCAGGGAAAAGCCCGGGGACCAGTAAAACAGCAGATCATAGGGTTCCCTCCTCTCAATCGTGAAGCCACCAGTAATCAAAGCACTTATGGAAGCCGTTGCCCCGCAGTGGCAGGTCTTTGGTGTGGCGGAGTTTCTTCCGGGACTGGCGTTTCAGTGTTCGCCGCAGCTGTTCCCAATAGCAGCTTTTGATGTAGGTATAGGAACATGGCTTTTCTTCCGCTCCTGGATCGTCCGGGAGGGATGCAAAAAACCGCTCCCGCTGGATGATTTGCCGCATTTTCTTGTCCTTTTTCCAGGCGGTGAACCGCCGCCAGCCTCTGTCACGCACGGGTATCTCCCTCCTTTGTAAGGAGATTGTAGCAGAAGGGATGGGTTGAAACCACCCCATCCCGTTTGATAGAATAAACCCAGAAAAAAAGAAGGGGGCAAGGCTGATGAAATACAACAAAGAATGGGCCGTGGAGGCCGCGAAGCAGGGTGTCCAGGTGATGGCCTTTTACGGCCACGTACAAACAGGGGAGACTGTGGACGCCTCCTGCCTGAGCCAGTGGTTTCCATGCACCTTTGTGGTAGAGGAGGCGACTTACACCACCGCCGAACAGTACATGATGGCGGAGAAAGCCAAGTTGTTTGGGGACGAGGAGATCCGGCAGCAGATCCTCCGGGAGCGGGATCCTATGGCCAGCAAGCGTCTGGGGCGCAAGGTGAGAGATTTTGAGAAAGAGGTGTGGGACGCCCGCTGCGGGGACATTGTGGTGGCGGGCAACATCGCCAAATTTTCCCAGAACCCGGAAATGAAAGCGTTCCTGCTGGCCACTGGGGATACCATCCTGGCGGAGGCGGCACCCCGGGACAGAATTTGGGGCATCGGCATGGGAAAGAACAACCCCTTGGCCCAAGACCCCGCCAACTGGAAGGGGAAAAACCTGCTGGGCTTCGCCCTGATGGAGGCAAGAGACGCCTTGCGGGAACGGTAACAGCTATTTGAGAGAGATTGTTAAATTTGCCCACTATTTGGCCACTACAGAAAATTCCCTTAATGTTCAAAACTTAATTCGTTTCCCTGTGCACATTGCCTTTTTCCATCGTTATTATAGACATAAGAAAACCTCCAAAGGAGCAATTCCCTTGGAGGTTTTGGTGCGCACGACTGGATTCGAACCAGCGTTCTCGCCTGCCGGCTCGGTCAGAGCTGGACGGTCTCCACAGGAGACCAGCTCCCTACAGAGTGGTCGTTATCAGGCCGCCAAGGAAGAAACCCAGGTTTCATGCGGGTTTCGGGTACATCGCACAAAATTAGCACCGATTTGCAATCAAAACCACTAGTAAACTAGTGGTTTGCTCAGACCCCAGAGGGGTCAGTACTTGCTGACCCCTGGAAGGGGT